>JAJZVW010000075.1 GCA_021847015.1 Pseudomonadota bacterium
GCAGCCCATCCCGCCGATACTTCGGCCGGGTGATTTCAGTCCACACCATCTTGCGGCCTCGTCTTGATTTCGCAACCAGACAGAACCACAAGTGACTGAAATCACTCAATTTAATTTTCGGTCAGCCCCTAAGATCCCCAGGTGAACAACCGCATCCGCGCGGCCTTTTCACCCATCGCCGGCCTAAATGCAGCTTCCGTGCCAGGCGCCCGATAGGGGAAAGATGACGCGATTATTAGAAGCGCTCGACGTCCCTGTAAAGAGGGCCTGCCCGCCGAACGGTCATATTTGGCGCACCTGATCAAAAAATGGGCTTCGGTGGGGTGCCATCCGTTTTGGCAGGGGGCAGGGTGATGGTGAAGACGGCTCCGCCGCCGGGCGCGTCGCCCACGGCGATGCGGCCGTGGTGGATGTCCACGGCCCGGGCGACGATGGACAGGCCCAGGCCGGCGCCGGTGCCGCGCCGCCGGTCGCGGCGCCAGAAGCGCTGGAAGATCAGCTCTCGCTCGTTGGGCGGCACGCCGGGACCGTGGTCGCGGATCTGAATGGTGGGCTGGGGGCGGGCCGACAGCAGGATTTCCACCCGGGTCTCCGGCGCCGTATGGGAAAGCGCGTTCTCCACCAGATTGTTGATGGCCTGGCCGAGGGCTTCGGCATTGCCGGCGACCGGCAGATGCTCGGCGCCGGAGACGAGGAAGGATTTTCCCTGCGCTTGGGCCACCGGGCCGAGATAGGTGGCGATGGCGCGGGCGAGGGCGGCGAGATCGACGCTTTCGTTGGCCGGGGGCGACAGGCCCTCCAGTTCCGCCACGCGCAGAAGCTGGGTCACCGTGCGGGCGATGATGGCGATGTCGTCGCCGAGCTGGCGGCGCGCGCCGGAATCGCCCAGGGTGTCCACGCGGGCGCGCAGCACGGCGAGAGGCGTGCGCAATTCGTGGGCGGCATTTTCCAGGAATTCCTTCTGCGCCTGGAAGGCATGGTCGAGCCGGTTCAGCGCGCTGTTGACCGCGCTGACGAGCGGAACGATTTCCGCCGGCATCGCGTCTTCGGGCAGACGGACGTCGATGGCGTCGGGGCCGATGCGGGAGGCGAGATCGGAGGCCTTGAGCAAAGGCCGCAGCCGCAGCTTCATCCGTACCAGCGCGACCGCCACCAGCACCAGGAACAGCGGCACCAGGCCCCAGACCGCGCGTATCAGGAACGCGCCCACCACATCGTCCATCAGGACGTCGCGGTGGTTCATGTTTTCCGCCACCTGGACCCAGACCGGCTTGGTCAGGTCCGCGCTTCGCACGGTCACCCCCATCAGCAGCGCGTCGCCGTGGCGGACGTGGAAGGTCTGGCCGTCGTCGGCCGAAGCCGGGAGGGTGAAGGGAATGATGGGTTCGCCGTCGCCCAATGACGAGATCGCGCCCCGGCCCTTGGCGTCCAGCACGGCATAGACGTAGCGTCCGTAGGAGGGCGAGAACCGCGCCGCCAGTTCCGGCGGCAACCGCAGCGTCGGGCGGCCCGCCGCGTCCGTCGACACCCGGGCGACGATGTCGCCGGCGACCTCCCGCATGTCGCGGATTTCCAATGCATCGACGGTGGATTGGAGAACCTGGACCACCAGCAGGACCATCACCACGACGCCGATCACGTGGGCCGCGACCATGTCGCGGGCCAGGCTCCGCAGCAAGGAGGGGCGGTTGGCGGTCACGGAGCCGTCCGCCCCGCGACCAGGCCGTATCCCACTCCGCGCTCGGTATGGACCGCCGCCGACGCGCCGGCCGCTTCCAGCCGCTTGCGCAGGCGATGGATGTACACCTCGATGGCGTTGGAGCCGACCTCGTCGTCGAAGCCGAACAGCGCTTCCTCCAGGGCCGCGCGGGTCACCAGCCGGCCGCCGTTGCGCAGCAGGGCCCGCAGCAGCGCCCGCTCGCGCCGGGGCAGGTCCAGACGGCGGCCGTCCACCTCGACCTCCTGGGAATTGATGTCCATGGCGACGTTGCCCACGCATTGGCGGTTGGGCAGGACGCTGGGCGGGCGGCGCAACAGCGCGTTCAGGCGGGCGACCAGTTCGTCCAGGGAGAAGGGCTTGGGAAGGTAGTCGTCGGCCCCGGCGTTGAGCCCGTGGATGCGGTCCTCCAGCCGGTCGCGGGCACTCAGGATAAGGACCGGGGTGGGGACGTTCCGGATACGCAAATCCTTCAGCAGCGTCAGTCCGTCGCCGTCGGGAAGCGCGAGGTCCAGGACGATGGCGTCGTACTTCACCGACCCGGCGGCTTCCCGGGCGTCGGCCAGCGTCGGCATGCGATCGACGGTGAAGCCGGCCGCGCCCAGGCCGCTCCGCAGCAGCCCGCCCAGACTGTCATTGTCCTCGACCACCAGGACACGCATGCTCAGGCTCCCTGCGGCGTCCCGCGCCGCGCCGGAAGGATGGACAAGGAATCTGTCAGTAAACTTACGGCGGGAGCCGCGCCAAGTAAAACGATGGTCGCGCGCCATCGGTTCTGGTCCCCTGGCCGTTCGGCGATCGCCGGCCGCGCCGGTTGACAGCGTTCGATGCGGCGGGGTAGGGGTGGCCTGCGATCCGCTCCCGCCCGGCCACTCCCGCCCTCCAGGTTCACTCTCCCGGACGATGCCTGCCACCATTCGACGTTTGCCGGTGGAAATCCAATCCGCCGCTCTGCCGTACCGTCTCGACGCCGCTGGGGCGGTGGAAATCCTGCTGGTGACCACGGCCAAGCGCGGACGCTGGAGCATTCCCAAGGGGCGCGTACCCACGGCCATGGGTTTCGCGGAATCCGCCGCCAAGGAGGCCTATGAGGAGGCCGGCGTCCTCGGGGAGATCCGGCAGACGGCGTCGGGTTCCTTCCGCATCACCAAACGCAAGCCCGACGGATCGGCCCAGGTAATCGAGGTGTGGGTCTACCTCATGCCCGTGACCCGGGCGCTTGACGACTGGCCGGAAAAGGGGCGGCGCAGGGTGGAGTGGTTCCCGCTTGAGCGCGCCAAGGCCCTGGTCGGCGAACCCGCCGTGGCCGGCATCATGGAGCGGCTGGCTGCGGAATTGGCCGGGGCGTGACCGGGAGGAACCGTTCGGGCGGGGCGCGTGAAAGGTTCCTCGGCTGCGCTCGGGGCGACAGTCCGGGTTTGTCGTTCCGAGTGAGCGCCAGCGACGGGGAACCGTTCGGGCAGGGTGCGTGAAAGGCCCCTCGGCTGCGCTCGGGGCGACAGTTCCTTTTCTGTCGTTCCGACGGAGCGTCAGCGACGGGGAATCTTTCGGGCAGGGTGCGTGAAAGGCCCCTCGGCTGCGCTCGGGGCGACAGTTCCTTTTTTGTCGTTCCGAGTGAGCGTCAGCGACGAGGAACCTTTCGGGCAGGGTGCGTGAAAGGCCCCTCGGCTGCGCTCGGGACGACAGTTCCTTTTCTGTCGTTCCGACGGAGCGTCAGCGACGAGGAATCTTTCGGGCAGGGTGCGTGAAAGGCCCCTCGGCTGCGCTCGGGGCGACAGTCCAGGTTTGTCGTTCCGACGGAGCGCCAGCGACGAGGAACCTTTCAGGCAAGGTGCGTGAAAGGTCCCTCGGCTGCGCTCGGGACGACAGTTCCTTTTCTGTCGTTCCGACGGAGCGTCGTTAACGTCCGCGCTGCTGGTGGAAATTCGGTGATCGCCGGGGGCGGGGCATGCCCCGCCCCCGGCGGCGCGCACGCGAAAGAGGTGGTCATTGGGTCAGTCGGTTAGAGTGGAGTTACCACGCT
>JAJZVW010000017.1 GCA_021847015.1 Pseudomonadota bacterium
CGCTATACTTAATTCGCTGGCGAATTAAGTATAGCGTCCCCGTATCTCAAGTATAGCGTCCCCGTATCTCCCGTCCCCGTATCTCCCCCGTATCCCCGCATTTCCCCTTGTCTTCTCCTTCGGGTCAAGGGAACGTACCCGGCATGACTCTGGAAAGACTCGGGCATGTGGCCGGGATCGTGCGCAGCGGCGCGTGGCTGGATTCCCGGCGCGTCCGCGCCTACGGCCTGATCCTGTTCGCCGTCGAGGTGGCGGCGATGGTCTTCCTGGCCGCCGGCCAGCATGGGCTGATCGTCCCCTTGGACCACCCCGTCAGCGGCGGCTTCAGCAGCTTCTACGCGGCCGGATCGCTGGCCCACCAGGGCACGCCTGCCCTGGCCTACGATCTCGCCGCCCACCGCCGGGCCGAGGAGATGATCTACGGCGCCCCGGGGGCGAACTACTATTTCTTCTTTTACCCGCCCGTGCTTCTGCTGGCGTGCGCCGCGCTGGCCGCGCTGCCGTATCCGGTCGCCTTCGCCGTGTGGGCGGTGGGCCAGGCGGCACTGTACCTGGGCGGGATCCGGGCCATTGTGGGGCGCGGCGGGGCGCTGGTGCCCTACGCCGCGTTTCCGGCCGGCGTGATCTCGTTCGCCCTGGGCCAGAACGCGCTGCTGACCGGCGCCCTGTTCGCCGGCGGCACGGTGCTGCTCGACCGCGGGCGGCCGTTCCTGGCCGGATTGGCCCTGGGCTGCCTGTGCTACAAGCCCCATTTCGGCATCCTGATCCCCGTCGCCCTGATCGCCGGCGGCCATTGGCGGGCGGTGGCGGGCGCGGCGGCGGCGGTGGCCGCCCTGGCGGGAGCGACGGTGGCCGCGTTCGGCTGGGACATCTGGCCGGCCTATGTCCATCTGTTCGCCGACGCCGCCCCACGGACCTTCGAGACCGGGCGGGTTCCCTATTCGGCCATGGTCAGCCCCTTCGGCTCGGTGCTGCTGGTGGGCGGCGCCAAGCCGCTGGCCTATGCGGTCCAAGCCGTGGCGACCCTGGCGGCGGCAGTAACGGTGGCGGTGATCTGGAGGGCCACGCCGAGGACGGCGCCGCGCTCGGTGGCGCTGATCGCCGGCACCCTGGTGTCCGTGCCGGTGATCCTGTTCTACGACCTTCTGCCCGCCGCGGTCTGTATCGCCTGGCTGGCGCGCGATGCGCGGGATGGCGGCTGGCTGCCCTGGGAAAAAGCGTTCATCATCGCCATCGCCATTCTATCCCTGGGCGGGCGCGGGCTGGCGGTCGCGGCCGCCGTGCCTTATGGTCCGGTCGTCGGCTTCGGCTTGCTGGCGATGGCCTGGCGCCGGGCACGGCATGGGCAGAGCCGGCAGTGGCATCCGGACCTCGCTCCGGTATATAAGAGTTGAACGCATTATAAGGAGGGCGACATGGATCGCTTCGCCGTCAACGAAGCCCGCATGCTCTATTTCCACCGCGTCGTGCTCGACCAGGCGCGGCGCACCCCCACACTGATCGAGCGGGCGCACCAGGAACTGGACCGGATGCGGTTCCAGCGCCCCAACGTGGAGAACGTGTGGGAGGAATGGGGCGAGCTCCTCGCCGGTTCCCTCGACGCCCTGGAGGCGGCGGTCTGCGCCGCGACGCCGCGCGGCGGGCTATTGCGGGCCAATTCGCCGATGGTCGCGATCCTGGCGCCCGAGGAGAGCAAGGCCCTGTGGCAGCGGGTGGCCCTCCAGCAGTTCGTCGCCTATTTCCTGGCCGCCGCCGAGGATTTGGACCTCGCCGACGACGAGCAGACCGCCATCGCCGGCATCACCGCCGACATTCTGGCCGGCTGGCGCGCGGCGCCGCCGCTCAGCATGACCGAGCGCACGCTGGAGCGGCTGAAGATGCTGGTAGGGATGCGCCACGCCCTGGCCACCCTCTATCCCGAGGCCGAGTTGCGCCGCGCCTGGCTGCGCAGCCCGGTCGACACCCTGGCGGCGCGGCCCATCGACATCCTGGTGCGGGGCGACGGCTTCGCCTTGCACGAGCACCTGTCGGCCTCCGCCCGCCGTTTCCTCGAACCCGGCGACATGCCCAGCCATTGAGGGCGAGGCCGGGGCTGGGGCGGGAGGGTCACGCCTCCGCGCGGCAAAGCGGCAGCTGCGGCGGCGTTTCCTCCCACCGCACGAGGATTTCCTCGGCCCGGTCGAGCGCCGCGTCGAGGGCGGCGGCGACGGGCGGGGTCAGGCCGGCGCCCCAAGTTTCGGTGTCCAGCGCCTGGATGCCGACCAGCGCGCGCCGATCGGGGGTCCAACCCAGCAATTCGGCGGCAGCGAGCAGGTCGTGCAGGCTGGTCTGGTGGAGCGACAGCACGCGGGTGCCGAAACCGGTGACGATGGCGTCGCCTTCCAGGACCACCACCTCGCCGGCCGGCCGGCCCATATCCACCGCGTCCAGCAGCAGCAGGCGGGAGCAGGCGGTGACCATGGGCAACAGATAGAGGCCCTGGGTGCCGCCGTCGATCATCTCGACCGAAGGCAGGTTCACCCGTTGGCGCAGCGCGTCGACCAGGCGCGGACCGGTTCCCTCGTCGGCCCACAGGATGTTGCCGACGCCGAGAACCAGCGTCCAGCGGCCATCGTCCGATGACGATGGGATCACCGCCGGTACACCCTTTCCCCCGACAGCATGGTCGAAACCATGGTCTGCCGCGAGACGATGTCCTCGCGGACGGCGGTGTAGATGTGCATCATCACGAAGCAGACCAGCACCCACATGCCGAGGCGGTGGATGATGTGCAGGTCGAGGGTGTTGCCGAAGATCGACACCATCCAGCCGAAGACCGCGTATTGCCAGGATTCGTGGCCCTTGACCTCGGCCAGCATGGCGAAGCCGGTGAGGATGGTGACCACCGTCGGCACCACGAACAGGGCCAGCATGGCCAGATTGGCCAGGGGATTGAGCCCGATGTAGCGGATCGGCCGTTTCAGCAGGAACAGATTCCAGGCGATCAGGGTCAGCAGGCCGTCGGTCCACTCGCGCCGCCATATTTCCGGCAGGAAAAGCTGCCGGGCGTATTCGTTGCCGGCGAAGAAGCCGTAGACGCGGCCCAGGAACAGCATCGCCATGACCTGCCCGCAGGCTAGGTGGGCGAAGCGCAGCCACCCCATGCTGTAGAGCACCGACGTATCCCCGTTGGTCGAGGCCAGGGGCGTGCCGATCAGGTAGCCGCTGACCATCAGGACCAGCACGCAGAGGGCGTTGGTCCAGTGCCAGAGCCGCATCGCCGGTTCGTAGATCATGGCCGGCGGCAGGGGGCCCTCGTCCGGGAGTCGGTGAAAAGACATGATCGGCCTCCCTCAGACGACGGCCACCGAGGCGACGGGCGCGCCGTCGGGACCGTAGAGGTGGGTGGCGCAGGCCAGGCACGGGTCGAAGCTGTGGATGACCCGCAGCACTTCGAGCGGACGGGCGGGATCGGCCAGGGGAAGGTCGAGCAGCGACGCCTCCAGCGCGCCGATCCGGCCTTCGCCGTCCCGCGGCGACGCGTTCCAGGTGGTCGGCACCACGCATTGGTAATTGGCGATCTTGCCGTCCTGGATGACCACCCAGTGCCCGAGGGCGCCGCGCGGCGCCTCGCAGAAGCCGGCTCCCTTGGCGGTCGCCGGCCACGTGCCGGGCTCCCATTTCTCGGTGTTGGCGGTGTTGACGTCGCCGTTGCGGATATTGGCGACCAGCCGATCGACCGCCTCCACCAGCCGGTCGGCCGCCCATTGCGTCTCCAGGCCGCGGGCGGCGGTGCGTCCGAGCGTCGAGAACAGCGCCGGCAGAGGCACGTTCAGCGTCTTCAGGGCGCCGTCGACCAACTCCTTGACCTCGCCCCGTCCGGCCGCATAGGCCACGACCATGCGGGCCAGCGGCCCGACCTCCATGGCCTGGCCCTTGAACCGGGGGGCCTTGACGTAGGTGTATTTGGCCCCCTCGTCGACGCGGTGCAGCCTGTCCTCGTCGATGACCGCGTGCGGGCCCTGGCGGAAGTCGATTTCGGTGATGCCGTCCCAGGGGTGCAGGCCCTTGGTCTCGTCGGGATATTTGTACCAGGCGTGGGGAACGAACTCCTGGATGTGGGACGGGTCCTTGAGATCCACCTCGTGCAGCCGCGCCAGGTCGCCGCCGAGGATGGCGCCGCGGGGCAAGCCCAGGCTGTCGTTGGAGGCGTCGTTGGCGCGTTGCGGGAACTCGCCGTAGGACATCAGATTGGTCGCCGACAGGCCGCCGCCCCATTTGGCCCAATCCTTGTAGAAGGACGCGATGGCCAGCAGGTCCGGAATATAGACCTGCGTGACGAACTCGCGGGCCTTGCGGGCGATGTCCGCCACCACGGCGATGCGTTCGATGTTCAGCGCGCCGACCGCTCCCGCGTTGCCCACGTTGATCGCCGAGGGCACACCGCCCACCAGCCAATGGGGATGCGGGTTCTTGCCGGCCAGCACGGTCTGGATCTTGACGATCTCGCGCTGGAAATCCAGAGCCTCCAGGTAATGCGCCACCGCCATCAAATTGGCTTCGGCCGGCAGCTTGTAGGCCGGATGGCCCCAGTAGCCGTTGCGGAATGGCCCCAACTGGCCGGACTGGACGAAACGCGCGAGCTTGGCCTGCGTCTCCTTGAAATAGCCGGGCGAGCTTTTCGGCCAGGGCGAGATGCTCTGGGCGAGTTGGCTGGTGGCGGCGGCGGCGGCGTTGAGGGCCGAAACCACGTCCACCCAGTCGAGCGCGTGCAGGTGGTAGAAATGGACCAGATGGTCGTGGACGTAGAGGGTGAGGTGAAGGATGTTGCGGATCAGGTTGGCGTTCTCGGGGATGGGGATGCCGAGCGCGTCCTCCACCGCGCGCACCGAAGCCAGGGCGTGAACCCCGGTGCAGACGCCGCAGATGCGCTGGCAGAAGGCCCAGGCGTCGCGCGGGTCGCGCCCCCGCAGGATCGTCTCCAGCCCCCGCCACATGGTGCCGACCGAAACGGCGTTGCGCACGACGTTGGCGTTGTCCACGTTGAGTTCGATGCGCAGATGCCCTTCGATCCGGGTGATCGGGTCGATCACCACCCGGCGGCCGCTGTCGTCGGTCTGGAAACCGTTGGGACTCTTCGTCACGGTCATGTCTTCATCCCTTGTCCGGGGCGTCGTCGGGATCGTCCGTCCCGGTGTGATCGTTCTTGCGGACCAGCCGCTTGGCCGCGGTCAGGCCGGCATGCCCGGCCATCAAGGTGCCCAATCCGGTCGCTGCGGCGAGGCCAACCGTGTCGGCATTGGCCTCAACCCCGAACTGCCGCATCGACGGCAGGCGTTCGTAGAAGGGGCCGCGATCCCAGAACCCTTCCTCGGAACAGCCGATGCAGCCGTGCCCGGACTTGATCGGGAACGAGACGCCGTCGTTCCAGCCGATGGTCGAGCAGGCGTTGTAGGTGGTGGGGCCGCGGCAGCCCATCTTGTACAGGCAGTAGCCGAGCCGGGCCCCCTCGTCGTCCCAGTTCTCGACGAACTGCCCGGCGTCGAAATGGGCGCGGCGGTAGCACTTGTCGTGGATGCGCTGCCCGTAGAACATCTTGGGCCGCAACTGGCGGTCCACCTCGGGCAGCCGGTCGAAGGTGAGCATGTAGCTGATGACGCCCGTCATCACCTCGGCGATGGGGGGACACCCGGGGACGTTGACCACCGGCACGTCGCGGATCAGCTTGGAAACGGGAGTGGCCTTGGTCGGGTTGGGGGCGGCCGCCTGCACGCAGCCGAAGGAAGCGCAGGTTCCCCAGGCCACCACCGCCTTGGCGTGGCGCGCGGCCTCCTCCAGGCGGCGGTGGAACGGCCGTCCGCCGACGATGCAGTGCCAGCCGCCGTTGGCGAGAGGGGCGTTGCCTTCGACCGCCAGCAGGTAGCTGCCTTTGTAATCACGCATGATCTCGTCGATGATGGCTTCGGCCTGATCGCCGGCGGCGGCCATGATGGTGTCGTCGTAATCGAGCGAAATCATCGACAGCACGACGTCCGACGTCTGTGGATGGCTGGAGCGCAGGAAACTCTCGGAGCAGCAGGTGCATTCCAGGCCGTGCAGCCACAGCACCGGCAGACGGGGCTTGGTTTCGAGGGCGTGGGCGACCCGGCCCGGCCCATCCGGCCCCAGCCCCATCATCACCGCCATCGACGCGCAGAAGCCGAGGAAGTCGCGCCGCGAGACGCCGCGTTCGGCCATCGCCTCGGCCGTCGTCTTGAGCCGGGCGGCCGGGGAAGTGGGGGAGGGCTTCGGCAAGGCTTTCTCCTAGGTCCTTTGGACTTCGTTCAGGAACTCGCGCACCGCGGTCTGCATGGCCTTGGATTCCCGGCTCAACTCCTCGATGGTTTCACCCATCGAGGCGGCGTTGGTGCTCACTTCGGCGGCGTTGGCGGCCAAGTGGTTCATGCTTTCGGTGATGGTGGCGTTGCCGGCCGCCGCCTGCGCGACGTTGCGGGCGATCTCCCGGGTGGCGGCGCTTTGCTCGTTGATCGCCGAGGCGATCGAGGCGACCACCTCGTCGGCTTTGGCCACGGTGTCGGCCACCCCTCTCAAGGCCCCCATGGTGGTGTTGGTCTTGGTCTGAATCTGGCCAATCTGTTCGGCGATCTCCTGGGTGGCGCGCGAGGTCTGGGCGGCCAGGGTCTTGACCTCGTTGGCGACCACGGAGAAGCCTTTGCCGGCATCGCCCGCGCGCTGGGCCTCGATCGACGCGTTGAGCGCCAACAGATTGGTCTGCGCCGCGATCTCGTCGATCAGGGCGACGATCTGGCCGATCTTCTGGATCGACCCGGCCAGTTCCCCCATGCTCGTTTCCAGGGCGGAGAACCCGGACACCGCCGAACGGGTGATTTCGGCCGAACGGGTGACGCCGTTGCCGATCTCGCCGATGGATGCGCCCATCTGGTCGGCCGCGCTGGCGACCTCCTGGACATTGGCCGCGGCCTGCGCGGCGGTGGCGGCGACTGTGGCCGTCTCGTTTCCGGTGCGCTCGGCCAGGCGCTGGACGTTGCCGGCGGCCTGGCGCACGCCCGCCACCGAGGAATCGACGATCTCAAGGAGACGGTCTGCCGAGACGCCGAAGGCATCGGTCAGCGTGGCCCGCCGCTCGGCTTTTCCGATCAGCGCCTGGTCGGCCGCGCGCTTCTCCGCCTCCAACTGGTCGGCCCGGATCATGTTGTCGCGGAACACCTCGACCGTCCGGGCCATCTCGCCCATCTCGTCGCTCTTGTCGGTGAAGGGCACGCGGACGCGCTTGTCACCGGCGGCAAGCCGCAGCATCGCGGCGGAGAACGCCTGGATGGGGGCGTTCACCCGGTAGCGGGTGAACCACAGGTAGAACAGCGCCAGCAGGGTCAGCAGCACCGCCGCAAGGGTCATCACGCCGCCGACCGTCGCGCCCAGCTTCCACATGGCGTCCTCGACGCCGTCGGCGCCGACCCGGCGCTGCTGTTGCAAGATGTCGGTGATGGTGGCCAGCGCCGCCAGTGCCTTGGCGTCGTCGGCGTTGGCGTCCTTGCGCCCGGCGCCGAGCGCCTGGGCGTAGGCATCCACCGTCCGCATGACGGCGGCCATGGCCTGGCGCTGTTCGGAGGTGGGATGGGCCGCCAGCCAGGCCGGCTGCAACGCGCGGATGGTCTCGATGTCATGGACCAGCTTCGGCTTGGCCGATTCGTCGCCCGATGTCCAGGCCGCCCAGTGCTGGATCAGGCCGCCGTATCCCAGAAGGCCGCGCAATTCCGCCATCAGGTCGAGGCGCCGGCCAAGGCCGGTGTCGAAATCGCGCCAGTCGGCGGCGATGATCGAGACGTCGCGCAGCGTAAGGACGGTCGAGGCCGCGCCGACGATGAAGAGAACCGCAGTGAGCACCGAAATGATGAGGCTGACGGTCGACAGTCGGACGTTGTCGAAGGCGCGGAACAGGGATTGCACGGCCCGTCCGAAAGTGTTGAGTTCCTTCGCCGCGTCCGGCGACACCAAGGTGGTGGAAAGCATGAAGCCCCCCTGTCGTAGCCGGAATCCGACTGCTGACCGCAATCTCCCCAAGGAGAAGCATACTAATGATTTAACAGTGTGGAAAGCGGATTCAAACAATTGTAGTTTTTCTTAAAATTGCTTGGAAATACCGTGGGCGGGATGCCCATTGCCCCGACTCCTCGCCTTTTGGCGCCCCGAA
Source organism: Pseudomonadota bacterium (assembly GCA_021847015.1). Lineage (GTDB taxonomy): Bacteria > Pseudomonadota > Alphaproteobacteria > Rhodospirillales > Magnetospirillaceae > JAJZVW01. The sequence goes on from JAJZVW010000017.1 coordinate 8,192, forward strand.
ACGATGAAGGCCCCGCTTCCCCACCTGTTTCCAGGCGGGAAGGGGGCCTCCAAGGGGATCCGCGAGAGGGAGGGCTAATCTCCCCCTCCACCATCCCTTTCGGGTATGTTTCGGGTTCGACCGGCCCTACTCGCGGGTCCTGGGGGGTGATGTGGGGCCGCCGGTTCCGGGGCAAAGGGGATCATCCCGAAGCGCTCCTGCGCGCTCCTTCGGCGCAGGGGCCCCGACCGTCCGCCGCTGGCGAAAGCGGCTTGACAGCGCGTGGCGCCCAGCCTTATCCAACGCCATCCAGCATCCCGGAACACGGTGCAATTCCGTGGCGGTCCCGCCGCTGTAATCGGGGACGACGGCTGCACGGCGACGAGCCGGCCACTAGCGGGGAATTCCCCGCCGGGAAGGCGCAGTCCGACGGACGATCCGAGAGCCAGAAGACCTGCTGGATCGGAATCACGAGGGGCGAAATCCGATGGAAAAGGGTTTCGGCGGGGCCGTGCGCCCGCCGACGCCCTTCACAGGCATCGGAGAACGCCATGGAACAGACCGCCAACACCAGGAAGCCCAAGGGAAAGCCGGCCCAACCGCGGCCGGACGTCATCGCCATCCGCAAGACCTGCGACGCCGAAGGAACCGGCCTGTCCCACTACGTCCTCATGGACAAGGCGGTGACGCGGTGACGGCGGGGATTGGTCCGGTGCCGGCGGAGGGGCCATCCCCCGGCACTCTCGCGCCGCTGGTACCTTTCGACATCGGCCATCCAACCCATGTCGCCCTGATCGAACCCGATTCGGCGTTCTGGGGGCTGGTGCGCAAGGATCGGCTGGCCGACGCGCAGGCGGGCGGCCAACTGCTCGACGCCTTCCACGCCAAGGCCGGGACATTCGCCGGCGAGATGGACATGCTGCGGTTCCGCGTCCGGCCGTCGGCGGTCTATTTCAATCCCACCGAGCGCTGCAACCTCAATTGCTCCTATTGCTATATTCCCGGGGGGATGAGGCGCGGCGGCGTTCAGATGGACACCGCCGCGGTACTCGCCGCCCTCGACCGCCTGCATCGCTATTTCCGCGCCCACATGCCGGCGGAGCGGTTGCCTCAGGTCATCTTCCACGGAGCCGAACCCTTGCTGGCGCGGGAGGCGATCTTCGCCGGCATCGAAGCCTATGGCGACCGCTTCCGCTTCGGCGTGCAGACCAACGCCACCCTGCTCGACGAGGCGGCGGCGGCGTTCCTGACCGCGCGCGGCGTCGGCATCGGCCTGTCGCTCGACGGGCCGACCGCCGCCGTCGCCGACCGCACGCGGCGGCGCTGGAGTGGGGATGGCGTGTTCGACCGGGTGGTTCGCGCCATCGAACGGCTGGATGGCTATCCAGGGTTCAACGTCATCTGCACGATGACCTCGCGGAACCTGCCGCACCTCACCGCGATGGTGGAATTCTTCCACGGCCGCCGGGTCCCGGCCTGCATGCTCAACATCACCCGCTGCACCCTGCCCGGGGCCCGCGCCGTGCGCGGCGGCGACGACGAGGTGTGGCGGGCGTACCTCGCCGCGCTCGAACGGACTCACGAGCTTTATCGCGAAAGCGGGCGCAAACTGGTGGTGGCCAACTTCGCCAACATCCTGATCGCGATCCTGGCGCCGACGGCGCGGCGGCTGATGTGCGACATTTCGCCCTGCGGCGGCGGACGCGGCTTCTTCGCCCTGGCTCCCAACGGCGACCTCTTCCCATGCAGCGAATTCATCGGGCTGCCCGCGTTCGCCGGCGGCAACCTGTTCCGGCAGCCGGTCGAGGAGATCCTCGACAGCCCGCCCTTCCGCCTGGTCACCGGCCGCAAGGTCGAGGACGTGGCCGGCTGCGACATCTGTCCGGTCCGCCATTTCTGCGGATCGCCCTGTCCGGCCGAGGCGCACGAGATGAACGGCGGGATGGGACGGAAAGGGGCGTTCTGCCGGTTCTACGAGGAGCAGGCGCGCTACGCCTTCCGGTTGATCGCCGACGGAAGGCACGAAGACTTCCTGTGGGATGGATGGGACGAGGGCACCGAGGCGATCTGCTCGATCGGCACGGCCTAACCCGGATTTCTCTGCGCGCGCCCTCGTCGCACGGACCCTACGCTCCGCCGTCGATGGCGAAGGCCGTGCCGGCGTAGCGGACCAAGGCCTCCAGGCAATCGGCGACCGGCGAGTGTCCCGTCTCCACCACCAGTTCGGGCGCAAGCGGCGGCTCGTAGGGCGCGGAGATGCCGGTGAACTCGGCGATCCCCCCGGCACGGGCCCGGGCGTAGAGGCCCTTGGGGTCGCGCCGCTCGCAGACGGCGAGGTCGGCGGCCAGGTGAATCTCGTGGAACATGCCCCCCGCCTGGGCGCGTATGCGGTCGCGGTCGGCCCGGTAGGGCGAGATGAAGGCGGCGACCACCAGCGTCCCGCCCTTGGCCATCAGCAGCGCCGCCTCGCCGACGCGGCGGATGTTCTCGGCGCGGTCGCCCGGGCTGAAGCCGAGATCGGCGCACAGGCCGTGGCGCACGTCGTCGCCGTCCAGCATCAGCACCTGCCAGCGGGCGTCGAACAGCCGCCGCTCCAGGCCCGCCGCCAGCGTCGATTTGCCCGATGCCGACAGCCCGGTCAGCCACAGGATGCCGCCGCGATGGCCGTTGCGCCGCTCGCGTTCGGGCAAGGCAAGGTGGCGGTCGGGGCGGGTGATGTGTGGGGAGGGCGTCACTGGGAGCGGGTCCAAACCGATGAATTACCGCTCCACGATATCGGTCCGCGCCCCAGTTTCAAGTTTCGAAGCGGTGCGACGGTATCTTCTTTGGGCGTGGGGGCGGGCCTCATCATGCGCCTGACGAAGCCAGCCGGGATGGAAAACGCGACGGGATTACCGGCGATGTCCGTTGGTTCGCGCGAGGAAAACCGCGTTGCACGAGTGGCCAATTGGCGGAGAGCCGGCCACCCGGCTTGAACATTCTTCCTGATCGGGCCCGATCCGCGACGCCCTGGAGGAGCGAGCCTACCCGCACGATCCTGCCGACAAACCTCGGCGGATGGGTTGGCTGCCGAGCCCTGGCGAAACCATGCCGGGCATGCTATGTATTACCCGTCGTTATTCAGGTATTACCGAGGCGGAAATGGCCACAACGGTTACCCGCAAGGGTCAGGTTACCATCCCAAAGCCGGTCCGCGACCGGCTCGGGATCAAGGCTGGCAGCGCGGTCGTGTTCGAACTGGCGCCGGATGGTCGTGTCGTTCTGATCAAGGTGGAGGCTGGCCGCCCGGTGAGCCGGTTCGAGGCTCTGCGGGGCCGTGCTGGAAAAGGGCTCAGCACCGACGAGATCATGGCACTGACGCGCGGTGAGAACTGAGGTGACTCTGGTCGATACCAACGTCCTGTTGGACCTCGTCACCGACGATCCCGTTTGGGCGGACTGGTCGATCCGGCAACTGGACATCGCCGCGATCAAGGGGCCGCTCGCCATCAACGGCGTGGTCTACGCCGAGTTGTCGGTGCGCTTCGAGCGGATCGAGGCACTTGAAAAGGTGTTGGCGGAATCCGGGATCGCTCTGGAGGAGATTCCGCGTGCCGCCCTGTTCCTGGCGGGCAAAGCTTTCCAGCGTTATCGCTCTGCCGGTGGCATCCGCAACGGCGTCCTGCCGGACTTCTTCATCGGGGCGCATGCCGCCGTTGCCGGTCTGCCCCTCTTAACCCGCGACGTCCAGCGTTATCGGACCCATTTCCCGTCCATCAACCTGATCGCACCCCAGACGTAGCCTGCGGCATAATATATTGGGGTAAATAAGTAATAAAACCGTGACCTTCCGTCGCATCGCCCCGGGAAAACCGGGCCGCAAGACAGCCCTCCCCGATCGCTGCCGCAACACCGGGCGGGGCGCCACAGCCGCAACAGGGACGACGCATTTCCGACGAGTCCTGCGGAGCCTTTGGTGGTATAAGGGCAGCCACGCAACCAGCCGCGGATTGAGCTTGCCAACCGTCCATGAACCCGGCGCCCACGCGGGACTGGGGGGCTGGTCCAAAGCCGCCTGGCTGGCAAGGCAGTACGACCAATCGTCACTCGTCCGGGGCGCTTGGCGGGCACCCGCCACGCGCTCCCGGCGGTCGCCATACCGTCCCCGCCAAGGGCGCACGACTGACATGGCCGCATCAATCGCCATCCATCCCAAGATAGAGCCGGCCGGCTACGGGCTGGAAACGGCGCGGAACCTGAGAGGTTCGTGCATCCGCCCCAAGGCGGAGAATGAATTGCCTGGAAGTTAATGGCGGAAGGGGTGGGATTCGAACCCACGGTTGGCTTGCACCAACGGCGGTTTTCAAGACCGCTGCCTTAAACCACTCGGCCACCCTTCCACGGCGCCGGTTTCTCCGGCAACCCCGGCGGTTTTAGCCCTTGGGTGGGAGCGGGGCAAGGGCCGCTCACACCCTCTGGAACGCGTTGGTTCCCGGATCGAGGCGGAACAACGCCCCGTCCTCCAGGTCGAAATAGAGGCCGTGGACGGCCAGGCGGCCGTCCTGGACCCGTTCGCGCACCCAGGGAAAGGTCATCAGGTTGGCCATGGAGATGGCCACTGTCTCGTGCTCGCACATGCGCCGCGCCGATTCGATCGGCTGGCCGGCGGACAGGGTCAGGGCGAGCGCGCGGTCGCGGGCGGTGCGGGCGATCTCCATCCAGCCGCTGATGAAATCGCTGCCCTCGGACGCCTGCTGGTCCAGCAGCGCCTTGACCCCGCCGCAGCCGGCATGGCCGAGGACGACGATGTGCTTCACCTCCAGGTTGCGGACCGCGAACTCCACCGCGGCGCTGGTGCCGTGGTGGCCGGAATCCGGGGCGTAGGGCGGCACCAGATTGGCGACGTTGCGCAGCACGAACAGATCGCCCGGCTGCGAACAGAAGATGGTGGTGGGATCGACACGCGAATCGCAGCAGCCGATCAGCAGAACCTTGGGCGCCTGTCCCCCGGTCGCAAGGGCCGAGAAAAGCTCGCGCTTCTCCTCGAAATAATTTTCGCGGAAGCGCCGGAAGCCATCGATCAGGCCCTGCATGTCCGTCCTCCTGCGTCTGTTCCCAACGGGCGCACCGTTTAGCACGGTTGATCCATGGGCGGGAAGGGGGGCTTGGGCACGGCCGTCGTGCTGTGACATTCGTTCGACCCGGTTGCGGCGCCGGTTGGGGCTGTGGCAGAAGGGGCCTGTTCCCCAACGATGAGACGAGGAATACGGGCGATGCGGGAGGGCTGGATTTTGCGGGGCATGCTGGCGGCCGGCGCGATGGCCGTGGCGCTGGGGCTGGCCCAGCCGCTCGCGGCCGACGAGGCTCCGCCGCCGCCCAAGGATTTCGGCGCCTTCCTCGCCGACGTCGAGGCCGAGGCCGCCGCCAAGGGCATCCGCCCCGAGACGCTGGCGGCCCTGCACGGGGTGCGACCCATCGACCGCATCATCGAACTCGACCGCAAGCAGCCGGAGTTCACCGTCACCTTCGCCCAATATCTCGGCCGCGTGGTCAGCCCGCAAAAGGTCGCCCAGGGCCGCAGGATGCTGGCGGAAAACCGCGCGCTGCTGGCCCAAATCGAAAAACGCTACGGGGTGCAGCCGCGCTTCGTTGTGGCGCTGTGGGGCATCGAGAGCGATTACGGCCGGCTTACGGGCAATTACCCGGTGATCACCGCGCTCGCCACCCTCGCCTGGGACGGGCGGCGCTCGGCCTATTTCCGGGGCGAACTGATGAACGCCCTGGAGATCGTCGACAAGGGCAATATCGGCGCCGATGCCATGATCGGCTCCTGGGCCGGGGCCATGGGACAATGCCAGTTCATGCCCTCGACCTTCCTCAAATACGCCCAGGATTTCGACGGCGACGGACGCCGCGACATCTGGTCCGACCGCGGCGACGTCCTGGCCTCGGCCGCCAATTACCTGGCGGGCCTGGGGTGGAAAGACGACGAGACCTGGGGCCGCGCGGTGACGCTGCCGCGTCATTTCGACAAGGCGCTCGCCAACCTCAAGGTCAAGAAGACCCTGGCCGAGTGGTCGCGCCTGGGTGTGCGCTCGGCCGACGGCAAGCCGCTGCCCCGCCGCGCCCTGGAGGCGTCCATCGTCTTCGCCGAGGACGGCGGTCCCGCCTTCCTCGTCTACGATGATTTCCGTGCCGTAATGAAGTGGAACCACTCCACCTTCTTCGCCCTCGCCGCCGGACATCTTGCGGATAGGATCGCCCGTCGCTAGACTATATCTGCGATAAGGTGGTGAGGGGCACACCAGATGGTGGGGAAGACGACGCGGTTGAGGCGCATGGCCGCGCTGATGATATCGACCGCGATCGTTTCGGGCTGCGCCGAAACCAATCTCGCCAGCCACCTGGTCAAGTCGGCCGAGGGGGGGCCGGCGCCGCCGGCCAGCGCGACCACCTCGCCCGTCTACAAGATCGGCAAGCCCTATCAGGTGGCCGGAATCTGGTATTATCCGGGCGAGGATTACGATTACGACCACACCGGCATCGCCTCGTGGTACGGGCCCGACTTCCACGGCAAGCTCACCGCCAACGGCGAGGTCTTCGACCAGAACGCGGTCAGCGCGGCGCACAAGACCCTGCCGCTGCCGTCGCTGGTGCGGGTGACCAACCTGGAAAACGGGCGCTCGCTGGTGGTGCGGGTGAACGACCGCGGCCCCTTCGTCAACGGCCGGATCATCGACCTGTCGCGGCGCGCCGCCCAGTTGCTCGGCATGGAGGCGCGCGGCACCGCCAAGGTCCGGGTGCAGATCCTGGCCGACGAAAGCCGCTCCCTGGCCGCCAGCCTCAAGCGCGAGGACGGCGGCGGCGCCACGGTCGCCGCCGCGCCGCGCGCCGAGGTCGTCGCCGAGGCGCCGCCCCAACCCTCCGGCCGGGGCTCGACCTCCCGTCCGGTCCAGGCCAGTCTGGCGGGCGGCGCCCCGGCATCCCCCATGGCGCACATGGACGCCGCCACCCAGGCGGCCGAACGGACGATCGGCCAGGTCGATCAGGTGGCGGTGCATCCCACCAACATCTATGTCCAGGTCGGCTCGTTTTCGCGCTACGATAACGCCCAGCGCCTGTCCGACCGGCTGGCCGCCATCGGCAAGGCGCAGATCCAGCCGGCGGTCATCAACGGCCAGAAGGTCTACCGCGTCCGCTTCGGCCCGGCCGCCAGCGTCGACGAGGCGGATCGGATCCTGGACAAGGCGGTTTCCGCCGGCCAGTCCGATGCGCGGATGGTGGTGGATTGACGTCCCGTCCGCCGGCTCCAGACCGCAAGCGCCCTAGTTCCGACGCATTCGCCGGCTAGGAAATTCCATTCGTCCGCCGCGGGCCGGCTGCGACCCGCAGGCATCATCTTCGAGGGTTTAGGATACCGATGACGCCGCTCCCCATCCGCCGGTCGCTGATCGCGGCCTTCGTGATCGTCCCCATGACGCTGGCCGCCGCCGGGGCCCTTGCGGCTTCGGGCGAGACGCTCGATACGCCCGCGAAACAGGCGCTGATCCTGGACTACAACACCAATACCGTCCTGTTCGAGAAGAACGCGGACGAGCTCATGGTGCCGTCTTCGATGAGCAAGCTGATGACCATCTACATGGTCTTCAAGAAGCTCAAGGAAGGCAGCTGGACGATGACGGATCAGTTGCCGGTCACCGAAACGGCGTGGAAAAAGCATTACAAATCCGGCGGTTCGCTGATGTTCCTGCCGGTGCACTCGATGGCCACGGTCGGAGACCTGCTGCGGGGCGTGATCATCGATTCCGGCAACGACGCGTGCAGCGTCCTGGCCGAAGGCTATGCCGGCAGCGAGGACGCCTTCGCCGAGGAGGAGACCCGCACCGCCCGCAACGACCTGGGCATGACCAACTCGACGTTCCGCAACGCCTCGGGCTGGCCCGACCCGGACCATCGGACCACCGCCCGCGACCTCGCCATCCTGACGCGCCACCTCATCAACGATTTCCCCGAATACTATCCGATCTTCGCGGAGAGGTCGTTCGTCTACAACAACATCAAGCAGGACAACCGCAACCCGCTGGTGTGGACGACCCAGGGCGCCGACGGCCTCAAGACCGGCCACACGGAAGAGGGCGGCTACGGCCTGGTCGGTTCGGTCAAGCGCGGCGACCGCCGCATCATCATGGTCATCAACGGCCTGGACAAGCAGAAGCAGCGCTGGGACGAATCCCAGCGGCTGATCGAATGGGCCTTCCGCGAGTTCGACGACTACACCCTGTTCAAGCCCGGCGACGCCGTCACCGACGCCGACGTGTGGCTGGGCGACGCGGCCACGGTTCCCCTGGTGGCCGGCCAGAAGCTGGAAGTGACCATGCCCCGCCGCGCGCGCCGCGACATGAAGGTGACGGCGGTCTACGACGGCCCCATCGCCGCCCCCATCCGCAAGGGCGACGTGGTCGGCAAGCTGGTTGTGACCGCTCCGGGCGTGCCGACCGCCGAACTGCCGCTGGCGGCCGGCGCCGACGTGGCCAAGCTGGGCTTCGCCGGCCGCATCTCGGCGGCCGTCAAATACCTTCTGTGGGGACCGAAAGGCTGACGGGCGCATGAGGGCGGACGGACGAGGGCGGTTCATCACCTTCGAAGGCGGCGAGGGCGCCGGCAAGTCGACCCAGTTGGCGCGTCTTGCCGAATCCCTGCGCGCCGGCGGCCTGGACGTGGTCACCACCCGCGAGCCGGGCGGCTCCAAGGGCGCGGAGGATATCCGCGCCCTGCTCGTGCAAGGCGACGTCGAGCGTTGGGACGCCACCACCGAAGCGCTGCTCCACACCGCGGCGCGCCGCGACCATCTGGTCAAGACCGTCTGGCCCGCGCTGGACCGGGGCGCCTGGGTGCTGTGCGACCGCTTCGCCGATTCGACCCTGGCCTACCAGGGGTACGGGCACGGCCTCGCCATCGAAACGATCGAGGCGCTGACCCGGCTGGCGGTGGGCGCGTTCACGCCCGACCTCACGCTCGTCCTCGACCTGCCGGTGGACCAGGGGCTTCGCCGGGCCGGCGGGCGCGGCGGGGCCGAAGACCGCTACGAGCGCATGGACTCCGCCTTCCACGACCGGCTGCGCCAGGGATTCCTGGTTATCGCCCGCGCCCATCCGGAACGCTGCGCGGTGATCGACGCCGCCGGGGACCCCGATTCCGTGCATGCGGCCATCCGGGCTTCCGTGGCCGGCCGCCTGGGAATCCCGCGGTGACCGAACCTCCGGCGCCGCGCGCCAATCCCGACCTGTTCGGCCACGAAGCGGCCGAACGCGATTTCCTCGACGCCTGGAACTCCAAGCGTCTGGCCCACGCCTGGCTGATCTCGGGCCCCAAGGGCATCGGCAAGGCCACGCTGGCCTTCCGTATCGCCCGCTTCGTCCTGGCCGGCGGCGGGGAGGGCGGCGGCCTGTTCGGCGGCGGGCCCGAGACGCTGGCGCTGCCCCCCGACCATCCGGTGTTCCGGCGCGTCGCCTCGGGCGGCCATGCCGACCTCGCCGTGGTCGAACGGGGCTGGGCCGACGACAAGAAGTCACGCCTGCGAAACGACATCGTCATCGACGACGTGCGCGGTGTCGGCGCCTTCCTGTCGCTGACCCCGGCCGAAGGCGGATGGCGGGTGGTGGTGATCGACGCCGCCGACGACATGAACCGCAACGCCGCCAACGCGGTTCTGAAAGTGCTTGAGGAACCTCCGCGCAACGCCTTGATGTTGCTGGTATCGCACAGTCCGGGGCGGCTGCTGCCGACGATCCGTTCGCGCTGTCGGCGCCTCAACCTGAAGCCGCTTGGCGAGGCCGTCGTGGCCCGATTGCTGGAACGTTACCGCCCCGATCTGGCCGGGGACGACATTGCCGCCCTGGCCCGGCTGGGCGAGGGCAGCATCGGCAAGGCGGCCGCCCTGGCCGCCGAGGGCGGCCTCGACCTCTACCGGGAGGTGATCGCGCTTCTGGCGGATTTGCCGAGGCTCGACGTGCCGGCGCTGCACGCCTTCGCCGACCGCGCCGCCCGCGCCGATGCCGATTCCGCCTGGCGCACGGTCACCGAGCTGCTGGGGTGGTGGCTGGCGCGGCTGGTCCGCGCCGGGGGACGGGGCGGCGAGGGGATGGCGGAGGTGGTGCCCGGCGAGACGGCGGTGATGGAGCGGCTTCTGTCCGTCGCCGGGCTTGAACGCGGGCTCGAGGTGTGGGAAAAGGTCACCGCCTTGTTCGCCCGCGTCGATGCGGTCAACCTGGATCGCAAGCAGGCGCTGCTGACCGCCTTCCTGGCGGTGGAGCGGCTTGCACGGGGTTGACCCGGCATTTCGCGGCCAATAGGTCTGTCACCGGGTATCCTCGTCCGTGGGCGGCCATCGGCCCCGCGCCGGAACGACAACCGCATGGAGAGCCCCGATGAGCGCGGCCCGGACCTTCTACGTCACCACGCCGATCTATTACGTCAACGACAAGCCGCATATCGGCCACGCCTATACCACGCTGGCCTGCGACGTGCTGGCCCGGTTCAAGCGGCTGGACGGGTTCGACGTCAAGTTCCTCACCGGCACCGACGAGCACGGCCAGAAGGTGGAGAAATCCGCCGAACTGGCGGGAGTCACACCGCAGCGTCTGGCGGACGTGAATTCGGCCAATTTCCGCGGGCTGGCGGAAACGTTGGGGTGCAGCAACGACGACTTCATCCGCACCACCGAGCCCCGCCATGCCGCCGCCTGCCAGGCGCTGTGGACGCGGCTGGTCGAGAACGGCCAGATCTATCTCGGCCATTACGAGGGCTGGTACTCGGTGCGGGACGAAGCCTTCTACGGCGAGGACGAACTGGGCCAGGGGCCGGACGGTGGCAAGCTGGCCCCCACCGGCGCTCCGGTCGAGTGGGTGAAGGAGCCGTCGTACTTCTTCCGCCTGTCGGCCTGGCAGGAAAGGCTGCTGGCCTTCTACGAAGCCAATCCCGAGTGCATCGCGCCGCACAGCCGCCGCAACGAGGTGATCGCCTTCGTGAAAGGCGGCCTTCAGGACCTGTCGGTGTCCCGCACCTCCTTCACCTGGGGCATTCCGGTGCCGGGCGATCCCGCCCACGTCATGTACGTGTGGCTGGACGCACTCGCCAACTACCTCACCGCGCTGGGCTATCCAGAGACCGGCGGCGAATACGCCCGCTACTGGCCGGCGGACCTGCACATGGTCGGCAAGGACATCGTGCGCTTCCATGCGGTCTATTGGCCGGCCTTCCTGATGGCGGCGGGTCTGGAGCCGCCGAAGAGGGTGTTCGCCCACGGCTGGTGGACCAACGAGGGCCAGAAGATATCCAAATCCCTGGGCAACGTCATCGACCCCCTGGGCCTGATCGAGACCTACGGCCTCGACCCGGTGCGGTTCTTCCTGCTGCGCGAGGTGCCGTTCGGCAACGACGGCGATTTCAGCCGCCGCGCCATGGTGGGCCGCATGAACGGCGAACTCGCCAACGATTACGGCAACCTGGCGCAGCGCGTCCTGTCGATGATCGCCAAGAATTGCGGCGGCCGGGTGCCCGAGCACGGCGCGCTGTCGCCCGACGACCACGAGATGCTGGACGCCGCCCACGGCCTGCTGCCCAGGGTGCGGGAAGCGCTCGACCGCCAGCTTTTCCACGAGGCGCTGGAGGGCCTGTGGGTGGTCGTGCGCGCCGCCAACGGCTATGTGGACCGCCAGGCGCCGTGGGCGCTGCGCAAGACCGATCCCGCCCGCATGGGCACGGTGCTGTGGGTGCTGGCCGAGACCATCCGCTCCCTGGCGCTGCTCACCCAGCCGTTCATGCCGGGATCGTCGGCGCGGCTGCTGGACCAGTTGAGCGTGCCCGAGGACAGGCGCGGCTTCGCCTGCTTCGGCTCTCACCACGCGCTCAAGCCGGGCACGCCGCTGCCGCCGCCGTCGGGCGTGTTCCCCCGGTACGTGGCGGAGGAGGAGGAGGGCGGTTGACATGCTGGTGGACAGCCACTGCCACCTGGATTTCCCGGATTTCGCCGGCGACGTGGATGCGGTGATGGCCCGCGCCGCCGCGGCGGGCGTTGGACTGATGCTGACCATCAACACCCATGTGACCCGGTTCGAGCGGGTCCTGGCGGTGGCCGAACGCTATCCCAACGTCTATTGCACGGTTGGCATCCATCCCCACGAGGCCGGCACCGAGCCCGCCGCCGAAGCCGGCCGGCTGGCGGAGCTGGCCGCCCATCCCAAGGTGGTGGGGTTCGGGGAGACTGGGCTCGATTACTACTACGACAAGAGCCCGCGCGACCGCCAGCAGGCCAGCTTCCGCGCCCATATCGAGGCGGCGCGGCGCACCGGCCTGCCGGTGGTGGTGCACACCCGCGACGCCGACGCCGACACCGCCGCGATCCTGGCCGGGGAGATGGCGAAGGGGCCGTTCACCGGGTTGATCCATTGCTTCAGCTCAGGCGCCGATCTCGCGGAAAAGGCTCTGGAACTTGGGCTTTACCTGTCCATCTCGGGGATCGTCACCTTCAAGAACTCGGAGGGCTTGCGCGCCATCGTCGCCGGCCTGCCGCTCGACCGGCTGCTGGTGGAGACCGATTGCCCCTATCTGGCGCCGGTGCCCTATCGCGGCAAGCGCAACGAGCCCGCCTATGTGGCCCACACTGCGGCGCGCATCGCCGAGGTCAAGGGGCTGACGGCAGACGAGGTGGGCCGCGCCACCACCGACAACTTCCTGCGGCTGTTCGCCAAGGTGCCGCGATGAAGGTCACCATCCTCGGCTGCGGCGGGGCCAGCGGCGTGCCGGCCATCAGCGCCGGATGGGGCGCCTGCGATCCCGCCAACCCGAGGAACCGCCGCCGCCGGCCGTCGATTCTGGTCGAGGATTGCGGCAGCCGCATCCTGGTCGATACCTCGCCCGATCTGCGCGCGCAATTGCTGGGGGCGGGCGTGAACCGGCTGGACGCGGTGATCTACACCCACGACCACGCCGACCATCTGCATGGGATCGACGACCTGCGGGAAGTCAACCGCGCCATGAAGGGGCCGCTGCCGATCTGGGCGAGCGAGACGACCCTGGCGACCATCGGCGAGCGCTTCGGTTATGTGCTTGAGCCTCTTTCGCCGGGTGCGACAAGCATTTACAAGCCGTTGCTGGTACCGAACATCATCCGCGCGCCCTTTGCCGCCGGTACCATCCGGGTGGTGCCGTTCGATCAGGACCACGGCTATGGGCGCACCGTCGGGCTGCGATTCGGCCCCATCGCATACTCGACCGACGTGGTCGCCATGCCGGACGAATCCTTCGCCGCCCTGGCCGGCATCGACACCTGGATCGTCGGCTGCCTGGTGGATTATCCCCACATGACCCACGCCCACGTGGACAAGGTGCTGGAGTGGGCCGAGCGCGTGAAGCCGCGCCGGACGGTGCTGACCCACATGGGCCCGCGGCTCGACTACGACGCCCTGAAGGCACGTTTGCCGGCCCATGTGGAACCCGGTTACGACGGGATGGTGCTGGAAGCGTAGCCCGCCGGCTTCCGTGCTGTCGTGGCGACGTTTCACTTTACGTACCCATACCCCAGCGGTAGTGTTGGTGCATCAAGGAGATGCAGCCATGTCTTCCGTTCTTTCCTCCGCCCATTTCCACAATGAAGAAGCCGCCTATGCCTATGTCGAGGCGCGGCTTTGGCCGAACGGCCCCGTTTGCCCGCACTGCGGCGCGACTGCGGAAAAGATCGGCAGGCTCCAGGGCAAGACCACCCGGCCGGGTCTGCGCAAGTGCTACTCCTGCCGCAAGCCCTTCACCGTGAAGATCGGCACCATCTTCGAGGACAGCCACGCGCCCTTGCGCCTGTGGCTTCAGGCGATCTACCTGATGTGCGCCTCCAAGAAAGGCATTTCCACCCGCCAGCTTCAGCGGACCCTCGGCGTGGGCATGAAGACCGCCTGGTTTATGGGGCACCGCATCCGCCTCGCGATGGCCCCCGATCCCTCTTCTTCGGGGCCGATGGGCGGCAAAGGCAAGACCGTCGAGGCGGACGAAACCTATCTCAGCCGCTCGCCCAAGACCCGCAAGCCCGTCGGGCACAAGCCCTGCGAGCGCCACGCCCCCATGGTTTTCAGCCTTGTGGAGCGCGGCGGCAATATCCGCTCCAAGTTCCTCGACCATAAAACCGTGCGCCGCGCCCTGTGGGAGAACCTGGATATCAACAGCCGGCTCGTCACCGACAAGTCCCAGTCCTACAAGCACTTCGTTCTCAAGGGAAACCATGAGAGCGTCGACCATTCCAAACGCGAATGGGTGCGCGGTGACGTTCACACCAACACCCTTGAAGGGTTCTTTTCGATCCTGAAACGGGGCCTTATCGGCGTTTATCAGCACGTCGATGAGCGGCACCTTGACCGCTATCTGGCCGAATTCGACTTCCGCCAGAACACCCGCGCCAAGCTGGGTATCTCCGATGTGCTGCGCGCCGATATCGCGCTCTTGGGCTTCAAGGGCAAGCGGCTCACATATGAAACGACTGGTGCGTAGGAAGGAACGCTTGCCCCGGCTTCCTCGTTGGGCGAGACTCATCCTCGACCTATAAGGAGGCCGCGCGCGTGCCCAAGAAACCCGAATACAAGCCAGACGATCCTGAGCAATTCAAACGGTTCGTTGAGACTGCGCGGGAGGTTGAAGCGGACGAAAAGCCGGAAACGTTTGAACGGGCTTTTGTAAAGATAGTTAAGACACCCCTTCCTAAGCAAGAGCAAGAGAAGGATTAGCGGGTTTCGTTTGCTTATAAGTCGAGTTGCAATAGGGGTGTGTCAGTTGGGCATTGCCAGAATGGGCACCCCCACCATCCGCCTTGCTGATGATGTGGTCGGTGTGTATCGAGTTTCTATGCAACAGGGCGTTGCAGATGGCGCAGCGGACGCCGCTTTGCTCCAAGTTGGCAACAAAAGCCGCGGACTTTGTGCTGCTACTAAATCCCCGGTCATCGTTGGTGGATTCACGGACTGGCGCTGGCATAGCGAAGAAACTAAATCTCCTATCGGTAGACATATTTACGATAATCTCTGGATCAGTTTTTCCGGCCCATAATCCGTTAAGAGCCAATTCAAGGAAAGCTTCTAGAGCCGGGCGACTGCGCGAACCCGATCCTTGGCGTTTCACAACTAATGTAAAAGCTTCTTTGTGGGACATCAGGAATGATTCAAATTCCCGCCGAACTTCAGTGAAGCGATTCAGCATACCTTTCTCTGCTAATCGTCCCACTACCTGCATTACTGCCAAAAACGCAACTGGCTGAAAAGACCCACCCCTAGTATAGAAATATACAAGAGGATGAAGGCCGAGCGAGCCTGGGTGGGTGGTCGAAATACGCTCAATTCTGCTCTTAACTGCGGACAGATATTTCAATGTCGTTGAGCCGTCGGCATCCTCGGTATCCACATCCTTCGGGCCGATCTCGTTCACGAGGTTAACCAGATCAAACACAAACGGGAGAGAGCTGTACCCCCGCCCGCCGACCGGAACGTCAGACGTTTTGATAGGCGAATCTCCGAGCGGCGGTTTATACAATGCTTCATATATTTCTGCGCCAAGGGTCTCAATAGTAGCCTGGGCATCTTTTTCAAAATGACCCCAATATTTATGGCCAACGCCGCCGCGATTAATTGCCCTGGTAGCTATAGCGCTTGCCGAACCGCGAGATTTGAGAATCCGCTTTTCGACCGGATCAACGAGGGTAGGGGCCTGATTGATTTTGAAGAAGGAATTTTCGGCCCCCTTAGCGTCGACTGCTGGAACCCACTGAGCTATAAATGAGTTGGCCGCGAGGCCACCAAGGCGAGCGCGTATGGTATCGCCAGCAAAGTTTAGGCTCTTTAGGGCATCGCGATAAACATTGTAAGGCCCAATTGTGGAATTCACTAGCTTTCGCGTTTGGGCTGCTAGCTTAAGCTGCTCATCGGGTACTTGGTTCTGATAAAAATTGATGGAGCGGGATTTATCGCCGTAGTCATCCCACATCCAGGCGAGCATGGCACTCAGACGATGGGCGCCATCAATGACAAACACATATTGACCTGAACGCCAGAGAATGATGGCAGGTATGAGGTCACCATCAAGGAACGCGGCAACCAGATCGACGATCTTCTGTGGGGTCCAGTTTGCCGTTTCGCGTTGAAAATCGGGCTTGCGCAGGCTTTGGACAAAAAAATCATCGGAAAGCGATCCAACGCTGATGGTACCAATAGGATTGCCTCGTGGCGGCCCGCTATCAGCGGCAAAATCTTCGCGTGGAATCAGCGCATCTAGATTGACGCCGGTAGCGCTCATGCCTTCAGCCCCCAAAACCTCAAATGCTGTGGAGCGCATCATAGCTCAACTCCTGGCATTTGGGTATGCGAAGTGAAACTTTGCCGCTGTCGTCGCCATAATATCGATTATGCGACAACAAGTGACGGCGCATGTCCCGGTCGTCGGCCCGCCAGCCGGCGCAGCCCTGCTACGCGGCCATTCCGGACGTTTCCCGCAGCCCGCCCATATACCGCGCGACCTCGACGTCGTCCCGAAGCAGGCCGTCGAAGAAGCCGGTCTTGAGTTCGCGGATCATGTTTTCGGCCGCCGCCGTCCACGCCTCGCTTTCCATGGCGTCCACGAACGCGAAAACGCTCGTCAGGGCCGCGTTGTGGTTTTCGATGTGCGTGCCGGCGCGCGGATAGAAGAAGGACATCATCAATTCCTCTTCGTCCTGGAAGTGCGCATAAAGGCACCGGGCGAGCAACAGCGCCTTGCGGCGGGCTTCGTCCCGGTCGGACACGGCAATGTCGCGGGAAATCTCCTCAAGAACCCGCAGCACCATCATGTGCCCGTCGTCCATGCTCTTAAGCCCTGTGCGGAACATCTTCATCGCGAGGCCCTCCACCGATATTGCCGCCGCGAACGACAATACCATGACAGCGGCCGTTTGCGCACAATGGATATACACCGCCGCGCGGCCGAAATCGGTCACCGGCCGATCATCCCCGGGGAAACCGGGCGCACCGCGCGAAATGCCCCCGCACTTGACCGCGCGCGCGCAGCGTCCACGTGGATGCCATGGCCACCGCACCGGGCCCCCAGCCCTCGCCTTCGCCCTGGCATGCCCTTCCCGCCGACGCGGCCATCCTGCTGGCGCGGTCGGACCGGTCCGGGCTGCCGGACGACGAGGCCGCCCGCCGGCTGGAGGCCGACGGGCCCAACCGCCTGCCCCAGGCGCGGCGACGTGGACCGGTGGCGATGATCCTGGCGCAGTTCAACAACGTCCTGATCCACGTATTGATCGTCGCGGGCGTTGGCACCCTGCTGTTGGGCCATGGCACGGACGCCGCCGTGATCGCCGGCGTGATCGTGATCAACGCGGCGATCGGCGTCGTTCAGGAGGGCAAGGCCGAGCGCGCCCTGGACGCCATCCGGCGCATGGTGACGCCCAACGCCGCGGTCCTGCGCGGCGGCCGCATGCGCGAGATTCCGGCCGAACGGGTGGTGTCGGGCGACGTGGTGCTGCTGCGGCCCGGCGACAAGGTCGTCGCCGATCTCCGCCTGATCGAGGCCAAGGGGCTCCGCATCGAGGAAGCTCCGCTCACCGGCGAATCCCTGCCGGCGGAAAAGGCCGTGGCGCCGGTCGCGGTGGAAGCCCCCCTGGCCGAGCGTGCCAGCATGGCGTTCTCGGGGACCACCGTGGCCGCCGGCCAGGGCGCCGGGATCGCCGTCGCCACCGGCGAAGCCACCGAGATCGGCCGCATCAGCCGGATGCTGGCCGAGGTTCCCAGCCTGACCACCCCCCTCCTCCGCAAGATGGCCCGCTTCGGCCGTTGGTTGACGGCCGTGATCCTGGCTCTTTCCGCCGCGACCTTCGCCATCGGCGTGTTCGTCCATCGTTTCCCCCCGGTAGAGATGGTCGCGGCGACGGTCGGCCTTGCGGTGGCCGCCATCCCCGAGGGGCTGCCGGCCATCGTCACCATCGCGCTCGCCATCGGCGTGCAGCGCATGGCGCGGCGCCGCGCCATCGTGCGCCGTCTGCCGGCGGTCGAAACCCTGGGCTCGGTGACGGTGATCTGCACCGACAAGACCGGGACGCTGACCCGCAACGAGATGATGGTGCGGACCCTGGCGACGGCGGCGGCGCGCTACCGGGTCGAGGGAAGCGGTTACGCCCCGTTCGGCGGATTCTCCGAGGCGGCCGCCCCCGTCGCTCCCGCCGGCCGCCGGGAAATCCGGGAGGTGGTCCGCATGGCGGCGCTCTGCAACGATTCCGACCTGACCGAAGCCGGGGGCGAATGGCGGGTGACCGGCGATCCCATGGAGGGGGCGCTGCTGGCCCTGGCGCTCAAGGCCGGGATCGACATCGCGCGCGAGCGCGAAGACTATCCCCGGCTCGACTCCATCCCGTTCGCGCCCGAACATCGGTTCATGGCGACGCTTCACCACGACCACAGCGGCCACAGCTTCGCCGTGCTCAAAGGAGCGCCCGAGAATGTGCTCGCCGTCTGCAACCGCCAGCGGCGGGCCGGCGAGGACGAAACCCTCGACCTTCCCCGCTGGCACGCGGCCGCCGGGGAGATCGCCAAGGGCGGCGAACGGGTCCTGGCCATTGCCTTCCGGACCGCCGAACCCCGGCAGCGCGAACTGGCCTTCGAGCATGTCGCCGGAGGATTCACCATGCTCGGCATGCTGGGGCTGATCGACCCGCCGCGCGAGGAGGCCGCGGCGGCGGTGGCGCGGTGCCGGGCGGCCGGGATCGCCGTGAAGATGATCACCGGCGACCATCCCGCCACCGCCGCGGCCATCGCCGGCCAGATCGGCTTCGCGGATGCCCCGGTGGTGTCCGGCGCCCAACTCGACGGCTTGGACGACGACGGCCTGCGCGCCGTCGCCGCCAAGGCCGCGGTATTCGCCCGCACCGCCCCCGAACACAAGCTGCGCCTGGTGCGCGCGCTGCAAGATTCCGGGCACGTGGTCGCCATGACCGGCGACGGCGTCAACGACGCACCGGCCCTGAAGCGCGCCGACGTGGGCATCGCCATGGGCCGCAAGGGCACCGAGGCGGCCAAGGAGGCGGCGGAAATGGTTCTGGGCGACGACAATTTCGCCTCCATCGCCGCCGCCGTCGAGGAGGGCCGCACGGTCTACGACAACATCCGCAAGGCCATCGTCTTCGTCCTGCCCACCAACGGCGCCGAGGCCGCCATCATGGTGGTCGCCATCCTGCTGGGGATCGCCCTGCCAATCACCGCCAAACAGATCCTGTGGGTGAACATGGTCACCGCCGTGACGCTGGGCCTCGCCCTCGCCTTCGAGCCGGCCGAGGAGGACGTGATGCGCCGCCCGCCCCGCCCGCCGGGCGAACCGCTGCTGACGGGCTTCCTGATCTGGCGGGTCGGGCTGGTGTCGGTGCTGCTGGTCGGCGTGGTCCTGGCGCTGTACCGCTGGGAACTGGATCGCGGCGCCGGAATCGCCGCCGCCCGCACGGTGGCGGTCAACGCCATGGTGGCCGGCGAGGCGGCCTACCTGCTCAACGTGCGGCGCCTGCGCACTCCGGCGATCTCGCTGCGGAGGCCGGCCTGGAGTTGGCCGACGCTCGCGGCCATCGCCGCCGTGGCGGGGTGGCAAATCCTGTTCACCTATTTCGGTCCGGTCCAGACCCTGTTCGAGACCGTCCCGCTCGACGGACCGCCCTGGCTGCGGATCGCGGCCGCGAGCGCGGCGCTGTTCGCGGCGATCGAGGTGGAGAAGGCACTGCTCGGCCGCGCGCACCGCTAGGAGTTACGGGGACACAATACTTGGAGTTACGGGGACACAATACTTAATTCATGCGTGAATTAAGTATTGTGTCCCCGTAACTCCAAGTATTGTGTCCCCGTAACTCCTGTCCCCGTAACTCCCCGGCGGCGGGCGCCTACACCTCGGTCCAGGCGCCGGGGTTGTGGGTACCCGTGGCCGTCGGCAAAGGGGCCAGACGGGCGTCCGTCTTCGCGCCGTCGGCCTGGATGAACGCGCTCCAGCCGCACGCCGGACAGACCTGCATCGCGCCGGCTTCCGCGGCATGGCGCCGCAGCCGGGAACCGCAGGCCGGACACTCGGCCGGCAACGCGCCCACCGCCTCTTCCCGCTGCGTTCCCGCCGCCCCCGCCTTTTCGTCCGCGCCGGTCCCGTCCCGCGCCTTCAGCGTTTCGACCTCGTCCGCCAGCCGCGCCACCTCGCGCCGCAGCGCGGCCGTTTCCTCGCGAAGCCGGCTCATCTCGGCCAGTATTTCCCCATCGCCGTCCTCCGCGGCCTTGGCGTTCCCCATCGCACCCTCCCGGATCACAAGAAAGCAAAGTACCATCGAAGAGAACGCTGTTAAACCATGCTGGACATGGGGGCGCGTGCGGCTGCCGGCTCCACCGGCCGTCCGAGACGTGATATGGTGCGCCCGCTCGCCATAACCCGGCCGGGCGATCGCCCCATCCATCGATCACGGAGACTTTCCAATGCGTCCTATCGACCGGCTGCTCGGCGTCATGGCGGCCCTGCGCGATCCCGAGCGCGGCTGCCCATGGGACCGCGAGCAGACGTTCGCCACCATCGTCCCCTACACCATCGAGGAGGCATACGAGGTGGCCGACGCCATCGAGCACGGCGACAAGGCCGTCCTGCTCGACGAACTGGGGGATCTGCTGTTCCAGGTGGTCTTCTACGCCCAGATGGGGCGCGAGAACGGGGACTTCGATTTCGACGCCATCGCCGAGGCGGCGGCGACCAAGATGGTGAGCCGCCATCCCCATGTGTTCGGCGGCGCCCAGGTGGCCGATACCCACGCCCAACTGAAGGCATGGGAGGCCACCAAGGCGACCGAGCGGGACGCCAAGGCCGACGGCCGGCGGGCCAGCGTCCTCGACGGCGTCGCCCGCACGCTGCCGCCCATGACCCGGGCGGTGAAGTTGCAGAAACGCGCCGCCCGCGTCGGCTTCGATTGGGACGACCTTGCCGATGTCCTCGCCAAGATCGACGAGGAGATCGGCGAAATCCGCCACGAGATCGACACCGGGGCGGAGGTGGACCGGCTGGAGGACGAAATGGGCGACGTTCTGTTCGCTTGCGTCAACCTCGCCCGGAAGCTCAATATCGACCCCGAGGCGGCGCTCCGGCGGTCCAACGGCAAGTTCGACCGGCGCTTCCGCCACATCGAAACCGCGCTGGCCAAAGACGGCCGCACGCCGGACCAGGCCACGCTGGCCGAGATGGAAGAACTGTGGTCCGCGGCCAAGGCGGGCGAGCGTGCGAACAAGGGGGGCTGACATGGCACGCGGGACGACGACGCGGGGGACGACGGCACGGGCCTTGCGCATCCTGGTGCTTCTTCCCCTCCTGTTCGTTATGTCGTCCTGTTACGTCCCGGACAAGTTCCGGGCGGAATTGCGCCTGTCGAAATACGGCGACTACCTGCTCACCTATGAAGGCGATCTGGTTTACCTGCCCATCCTGCACGATTACGCCGAGAACAAGGTGAAGCCCGAGGACGACGCCCGCCGCCAGGAGGAGATCCGCCAGGACCTGATCCGCGACCGGGCCTTCTCCCAGGTGACCACCCTCGGCCACGGCCGCTTCCATGTGTCCTATGCCCGCGGCGCCCGCCTGGGGCGCGACCAGTTGGTCGCCATCATCCGCCGCGACGCCCGCATGCTGGCTCTGAAATCCAAGCCGGACAACCGGATCATCATTGCGGCCAACGAGGTGAAGCCGTCGGACGCCGACGCCCTGCTCCAGTCGGGAATCGGCATGAAGGGCGAATTCCGCATCACCACCGACGCCAACGTGATCGAGAACAACGCGACCGAGGTGCGGCCGTTCGGTACCGCCAACGTCTATATCTGGAAGATCGACGGTCCGTTGTCGCCGATGCCGCGTATGGTGATCGTCCGCGACATCGACCCCCAGCGGCCCCTGCCCTGAGGAGACCGCTTATGATGGACTGGACCGGCCGCACCGTGTTCATCACCGGCGCCACCGCCGGTTTCGGCGCCGCCATGGCCCGGCGCTACGCCGCCGCCGGCGCGCGGCTGATCCTGTGCGGGCGGCGGGCCGAACGGCTCGACGCCCTAGCGCGGGACCTTTCCGTCCCCGTCCACGCCGTCACCCTCGACGTGCGCGACCGCGGCGCGGTCCAGGCCGCCGCGAATTCCCTGCCGGCGGAGTTCGCCGCCATCGACGTGCTCGTCAACAACGCCGGCCTCGCCCTGGGGCTTGAACCGGCGCATCGGGCCGACCTCGACGAGTGGGAACGGATGGTGGACACCAACGTCAAGGGCCTGATGTACGTGACCCGCGCCGTCCTGCCGGGCATGGTGGCGCGCGACCGCGGCCACGTCGTCAACATAGGCTCCGTCGCCGGCGCCTATCCCTATCCCGGCGGCAACGCCTATGGCGCCACCAAGGCCGCCGTGGCGCAATTCTCGCTCAACCTGATCGCCGATCTGGTGACGACGCGCGTGCGCGTCACCAATATCGAGCCCGGCCTGTGCGGCGGGTCGGAGTTTTCGCTGGTGCGCTTCCGCGGCGACGCCGAACGGGCGGCCAAGGTTTACCAAAACACCACGCCGCTCACCTCCGAGGACGTCGCCGAGGCGGTGTTCTGGGCGACATCCCTGCCCGCCCACATCAACATCAACCGCATCGAGATGATGCCCGTCAGCCAGGGACCGGCGGGGCTGGCGGTGCACAGGGGCGGGTGAGGCCGGCGGCTCCGGTTCCTGTCAACCGCAGGTGACTGAGCTTTCATGCGCCAGTGCCTGAAAGGCCCCTCGGCTTCGCTCGGGGCGACACCATCTCTTGTCGTTCCGAACGAGCGCCAGCGAGGAGGAACCTTTCACGCGGAACTGCATGGCGGCTCCCTCAATACGTCCACTGATAGCCGACGTAATACGAGAACTCGTTGGTCGCCGCCACGTTCTGAAGGCCGCGGCCGGCCGAGACCAACAGGTGATAATTCTCGGTGAAATCGTAGACGGCGCCGATGTTGAACCCCGTCGCATCCCGGCTGCCGAGGGGAAACCCCGGGGTTCCAGGGCCGCCGGTCAGGAACGCCGTCTCATGGAACACCTCGCCGCCGAGCGTCAGGCTGTCGGTGACCTTGCGCTGGAGCGATCCGCCGACGAACCAGTAGTTCTTGTTGCCTGGCCCCGGATTGATCCAATACCCGCCGCCGGCATCCGTTATCCATCCGCCGAAAGTCTTTTGCAGCCACACCGGCAGATACTCGTGGGTACGGCCGGTTCCCAGCGCCTTGGCCGCGTCGCCGGTTGGCGCGACCACCGTCGGAAAGATGCCGATTTCCGGCCACCAATCGCCTTCGCCGGGATTGACGAGGCGGTATTTCACGCCGAATTCGGTGTCGCCGTAGCCGAACTGGTTTCCGGTGACGCTCTGACTGTTGTAGGCGATCGGAACCATCACGTGCAGCTGCACGTCCGGCAGCGCGCCGTAATTCACCTCCATGGCCGGCAGAATGCCTGCGGAATCGCCGCGAACCACGCTCCCCGTGGCGAAGCCGTAGACCTCCCAGTGCCCATAATCGACGGGCTCGGGATCGTCGGTCAGATAAGGCGGCCCCGCAAGTGCCGGCCAGGCCGCCCCCAGCACCGCGACCGCCGGCAAAAGGGCCAATGCAGACTTGGTCACCGCCACTCCCCTGTCCCCTTCGGGGTCAGCCGATCAGCGCGTTCAGTTCGTCCCAGCTCCGCCGCCCCGGCGCCAGCAACAGCGCCGATCCCGGAAGGGCCACGGGCCGGTAGGGCGAGCCATCGGTGAGCGCGCCGTGGCCGCCGGCCTCGGCATGGACCAGCACGCCGGCGGCATGATCCCACGGCATCAGCCGGCGGAAATGGGCGAAATGCAGCTGTCCCGTCACCAGATCGAGGTAATCGTGGGCGGCGCTTCCCCGGCGGCCGACCGCGGCGACCCGCGCCGCCAGCGCGGGATGGCGCCGGACGGAACCGGCCATCTCGGCCAGCGGCACCTCGGGAAGGACCGTCAGCCGCTCGCCGCCCAGCCACGCCCCCTGCCCCTGTTCGGCGATGACGGTGCGGTTGGCGACGGGGTCGTGAAGCCACCCCATCACCGTGGTTCCCGCCACCACCAGCGCGACGATGACGGCGAAGCGGGGATCGCCCGCGACGAAATTGCCGGTGCCGTCCACCGGATCGACGACCCAGACCGGGCCGTCCGTCTCCAAGGCCGCCAACAGGCCGGGATCGGCGGCGACCGCCTCCTCGCCCACCGCCGCTGCCGGAACCAGGCCGGCAAGACGGCGGACCAGCAGGGCTTCCGCCGCCGTGTCGGCATCGGTGACGATCTGCCCCGGCGCCTTCTCGCGGATTTGCTCCGGGCGCAAGTGCCGGAAACGCGGCAGGATTTCGGCTTGGGCCACCTCGCGGATCACCTCCGCCACCGCGAGGGGATCGGGAAACCCGTTCACAGCCGTCTCCTGTCGCCCTGACGCTGGTAGTAACGCTGGGCGTCGGCCGGGTCGAGACGCACCCGCATGTACGCCGTCGCCTCGTCGTCGCGCCGCGCCACCACCTCGCCGTGACGGTAGAGCCAGGCGATGGACGCCCCGTCGGACAGGGGCAGCGCCACGTCGAGCGTCTGCCGTCCTTCGGACAGCCGCCGGTCGAGGCAGCGGACCAGATCCTCGACGCCGTCCCCGGTCGCGGCGGAGACCGGGATCGCGCGCGGGCGGCGCCGCGCCTGATTGACCACCTCCACCCGCCCGGCATCGGGCAGAAGGTCGATCTTGTTGAGCGCCTCCACCAGCCCGCGATCCACCATCTCAGCCAGCCCCAAATCCTTCAGCACCGTCTCGACGTCGGCGGCCTGGGCCTCGCTATCGGGATGGGAGACGTCGCGCACATGGACGACCACGTCGGCCTCCAGCACCTCTTCGAGGGTGGCGCGGAAGGCGGCGACCAGTTCGTGCGGGAGATCGGAGACGAAGCCCACGGTGTCCGACAGGATCACGGTGCGCCCCGACGGCAGCCGCACGGCGCGCATGGTCGGGTCCAGCGTGGCGAACAGCATGTCCTGCGCCAGCACCTCGGCCCGGGTCAGGCGGTTGAACAGGGTGGATTTGCCGGCGTTGGTGTAGCCCACCAGGGCGACGATGGGATAGGGCACGCGGCGGCGGGCCTTGCGGTGCAGGTCGCGGGTCCGCTTGACCTCGTCGAGCTCGCGCTTGAGCTTGACGATCCGTTCGCCGATCATCCGGCGGTCGGCCTCGATCTGGGTTTCGCCGGGGCCACCCAGGAACCCGAAGCCGCCGCGCTGGCGCTCCAGGTGGGTCCAGGAGCGCACCAGCCGCGAGCGCTGATAGGTGAGCGCGGCCAGTTCCACCTGCAAGGCGCCCTCGCGGGTGCGCGCCCGTTCGCCGAAGATTTCCAGGATCAGGCCGGTGCGGTCGATGACCTTGCAGCCCCACGCCCTTTCCAGGTTGCGCTGCTGCACCGGCGACAGGTGGCCGTCGACGACCGCCAGACCGATCGCGTTTTCGCGCACCTCGTCCGCCAGCCGTTCGACCGCTCCCTTGCCCAGCAGCGTCGCCGGCCGCAGCTTGGGCACCGGCACCACCTCGGCCGCCACCACGTCCAGCGCGATCGCCCGGGCCAGGCCCACCGCCTCGTCAAGCCGCGCCTTCGGCAGCCGGATGCCGCCTTCCCCCGCCTTGAGGGCGGGATGGATCACCGTCGCGCGCTGGGGCGCGGAAGACTCACCTCCCACCGGGCCGTTCGCCACTTATTCTTCACCACCTTCCTTGGCTGGCTCGAACAGTTGGATCGGAGCCGAAGGCATCACCGTCGAGATGGCGTGCTTGTAGACCAACTGGGTATGCCCATCGCGGCGCAACAGGACCGAGAAATTATCGAACCACGTCACGATCCCCTGGAGCTTCACCCCATTGACCAGGAAAATCGTCACCGGCGTCTTGTTCTTCCGGATGTGGTTGAGGAAAACATCCTGCACGTTTTGTGATTTTTCTGCGGACATGTCCCTGGATCCGTTCTTATTTGTCCAGTATTCGTTTGGTTGACCTTTGCAACCGGCCCCCCTTTTGAACCTATCTCGTTATCATCAAATCGGGGATATGGGAACCGCTAGTTCACGGACAAGGGTGGCCAGCCCGTCGCAACCGCGAAGGTGGTGGACGGGCGGCCAATGGTCGAATTCCCCCGGCCGCGGCGCTTCCGGCCGCAACAGGATCGGCGTGCAGCCGGAATTGACCGCGCATTGCACGTCGATGGCGCTGTCGCCCACGAACCAGACATCCTCGCCGGGGTCAAGGCCCGCGGCCTCCAGCGCCAGGCGCACCGGGGCCGGATGGGGCTTGTCGGCCTCGGCGTCGTTGGCCCCCACCAGCCGGCCGAACAGGGGCGTCCACCCCAGGGCGTCCGCCTCGGTGCGCAGATAGGAGCCGACCTTGTTGCTGACCACCGCCAGGTAAAGTCCCGCTTCGGCCAGCCCGCCGAGCATGCCCGCCGCTCCCGGCAGCGGGCGCAGGTGGGACAGGTGGATCTCCTCGAAGCTGCGGTAGAAGACCTCCCTCGCCTCCTCCCACCGTTCCCCGAACATCGACGGGAACGAATCGCGCAGGCTGCGGGCGACGTTGGCGCGGGTCTCGTCCATATCCCACTGGGGCATGCCGAAATGGCGGAAGGTGCGGTTGTAGCTTTCCTGGATGCACAGCCAGGAATCCACCAGCGTATTGTCCCAGTCGAACACGACCGCGCGGGGTGGCGGCGGAAGGGATCGACTCATCGGCGGCGCAGCTCCTCGTAGAATTCGCGCAGGCGGAGCGTCGCCGCTCCCGGACGCCCGTCCCCGACCGGCTCGCCGTCGATGGACACGACCGGCAGCACCATCACGGTGGTTCCCGACACGAAGGCCTCCCGCGCCGCCTTGGCCTCGGCGACGGTGAACGGCGTTTCCGCCACCGCCAACCCCATCTCGCGCGCCAAGTCCAGCACGTTGGAACGGGTCACCCCGCCCAGGATGGCGCCGTCGGCCGGATGGGTGCGCAAGGTGCCCTCCCGGTCGATGATGTAGGCGTTGGTGGCCGAGCCTTCGGTCACCCGCCCTGCCGCGTCGGTCAGCCAGGCCTCGTAGGCCCCCTCCTCCTTGGCGGATTGCCGGGCCAGGACATTGGCCAACAGCCCGACGGTCTTAATATCCGGGCGCTTCCAGCGCAGGTCGGGACGGGTTACCACGGCAATCCCCTGGGCGACGGTCGCGGCCGACGGTCCCGTCTGCCGCCAGGCGCTGACCACCAGGCTGGGGACGGCGTCTGGGGGAAACAGATGGTTCCTGCGGGCGACGCCGCGAGTAGCCTGAAGGTAAACCACGCCTTCCGTCACCCGGTTGCGGCGCACCACCTCGGCCAGGATCACCGGCAGCGACCGGCGCGCGACCGGCCAGTCCATGGCGAGCGCGGCCAGCGACCGGCCCAGCCGGTCCAGGTGGCGGTCGAGGTGGCGGACGCGCCCGCCGGCCACCGGCAGCACCTCGTAGACGGCGTCGGCGAACTGGTAGCCGCGGTCCTCGACGGAAACCACCGCCTCGTCATGGGGGACGTAACGGCCATTGACGTAGCTGACGCGGGGCATGGCTCAGAAATACTCCAGCCGGACCGCGAACATCTTCTCGACCTTCTTGACCGCATCGGCGGCCGCGAACAGGACGACCCGGTCGCCGGCCTGGACCACCGTGCTGCCGCGCGGGCTGATGACCTCGGTGCCGCGCACCACCGCGCCCAGCAGCACCCCACCCGGCAGCTTGACCTCGCGCAGCGGCTTGCCCACCAGGCTCGAGGTTTCGAGCGCGTCGGCCTCGATCAGTTCGCCGAACCCTTCGTGCAGCGAATGCACGGCATGGATGCGTCCGCGGCGGACGTGCTGGAGGATGGTGGACACGGTGATGGCGCGGGGGCTGATGACCACGTCGATGCCCAGCGGCGCCATCAGCGCGCTGTAGGTGGTCTTGTTGACCAGCGTCATCGCCCGCCGCGCGCCGTAGCGCTTGGCCAGCAGCGAGGACAGGATGTTGGTCTCGTCGTCGTTGGTCACCGAGACCACCGTTTCCGCCGCGCCGACGCTGGCCTCGTCGAGGATTTCGGGATCGAGCACGTCGCCGTTCAGCACCACGGTGCGCTGCAAGGTCTTGGCCACGAATTCGGCCCGCTCCTTGTTCGCTTCGATGATCTTGACCGCCGCGCCCGGATGATCCTTTTCCCATTGCTGGGCCAGGAACAGACCGATATTGCCGCCGCCGAACACGACGATGCGCCGCGCCTCCTGGTCCTCGCGGCCGAAAGCGGTGAGCGCGCGGGCCACGTGCCTCGTATCGACCACGAAATAGACCTCGTCGCCGTCCACCATCTGGTCGTCGGCGGTGGGAACCACCGCCTGGCCGTCACGCACGATGCCGATGATGACGATGTTGAGGTCGGGGAACAGCACGGTGAGCTGGCGCAACGGCGTGTTGATGAGCGGGCACTGGTCGCCGCAACGGACGCCGATCAGGCGCACCCGGTCGCCCGCCAGCGGGATGACGTCGATGGCGCCGGGGACCTGGAGCCGCCGGGTGATGGCGCGGGCGACCTCGATCTCGGGCGAGATGATCACGTCGATGGGCATGTGCTCGCGCGAGAACAGCGTCGCCCACATGGGCTGAAGGTAGCTCTGGCTGCGCACGCGGGCGATCTTGGTGGGCACGTTGAACAGGGAATGCGCCACCTGGCAGGCGACCATGTTGACCTCGTCGGCGGCGGTGACCGCGATGATCATGTCCGCGTCGCCCGCCCCCGCCTGCTCAAGCACCGGCGGGTGGGAGGCGTAGCCCAGCACCGCCTGCACGTCGAGGGTGTCGGTGATCTTGCGGATCAGCTCGGGACGCTGGTCGATCACCGTCACGTCGTTGTTCTCGACGGCCAGGTAATGGGCGATGTTGAAGCCCACCTGGCCCGCGCCGCACACGATCACTTTCATCCCCGCCCCCTCGGCCGACAGGCCGCCGGCTCGCATTTTTCGGTGTCGTCCCGAGCCGGCGGCGGGGGATCTTTCACGCGCATTGCCGGAAAGATCCCTCGCTCACGCTCGGGATGACAGTGAGACAGCGCACGGCAACCGCCGGTCACCGCACCTTCTCATCGGTGTTGACGCCCAGCAGCTTGAGCTTGCGGTGCAGGGCCGAGCGTTCCATCCCCACGAAGGTGGCGGTGCGCGAGATGTTGCCCGCGAAGCGGTTGATCTGGGCCAGCAGGTACTCGCGCTCGAACAATTCCCGCGCCTCGCGCAGCGGCAGCGTCATGATCTCGCTGGATTTCTCCCACCGCAGCACGGCCGGGGTGATGGCGCCGATCTCGGTCGGCAGCATGTCCGCGCGGATGGGGTCCCGCGCGTCGCCCGGCGCCATGATCAGCAGCCAGTCGGCGACATTGCGCAGCTGGCGCACGTTGCCCGGCCAGTCGTAGGCTTGCAGGGCCGCCAGGGCGTCCTCGGCCAGCACCCGCGGCTGCACTCCCGCCGCCTGGGCGGCCAGCCGCATGAAATGGCGGGTCAGGGCGGGGATGTCCTCGCGCCGCTCCCGCAGCGACGGCACCCGGACGGGCACCACGTTGAGGCGGTAATACAGGTCCTCGCGGAACCGGCCGGCGGCGATCTCCGCCTGAAGGTCGCGATTGGTGGTGGCGATGACGCGGACGTCCACCTCCACGCGCTTGCCGCCGCCCACCCGCTCGAAAGTCTGCTCCTGCAGCACGCGGACGATCTTGCCCTGGGTTTCCAGCGGCATGTCGGCCACCTCGTCGAGCAGCATCGTCCCCCCATGGGCTTGCTCGAAGGTACCGATCTTGCGCGGCGAGGCGGGGCCGTCGGCGCCGTTCTCGATGCCGAACATTTCGATCTCGACACGATCCGGCCTGAGCGCCGCGCAATTCAGCACGACGAACGGCCCTTCGGTGCGGCGCGAGCGCGCGTGGATCAGCCGCGCAGCCACTTCCTTGCCGGACCCGGCCGGGCCGGTGATCAGCACCCGGGAATTGGATGGCGCCGCCTTTTCGATGACTTGCCGAATCTGGGTGACGATCGGCGATCCGCCGACCAGATCGCCGATCGCGCCGCTGCGCAGGCGCAGTTCCTGGTTTTCCCGGCGCAGCCGCGCGGCCTCGATGGCCCGCTCGACGACCAGCAGCAAACGGTCCGCCTTGAACGGCTTCTCGATGAAGTCGTAGGCGCCCTGCTTGATCGCCTGGACCGCGGTTTCGATGGTCCCATGCCCGGAAATCATGACCACCGGGACTTCCGGATGGTCATGCTTGAACGCTTCCAGGACGCCCAGGCCGTCGAGGGACGATCCTTGCAGCCAGATGTCGAGGATGACGAGACTGGGGCGCCGGCCGCGCATCGCCTCGATGGCGGCGTCCGAGCTTCCCGCCTCGCGCGTGGTGTAGCCTTCGTCCTCGAGAATACCGGCGATGAGGGCGCGGATGTCGACCTCGTCATCGACGATCAGGATGTCATGCGGCATTCGTTTCCGTCTGGTCGCCGGAGCCGGACGCGGGAACGGGCTGGGCGTCGTGGAAGATCAGGCCGACGCGGGCGCCCCCTCCCGGTGCGTCCTCGAGAATGAGGTCGCCGCCATGGTCTTCCATGATTTTCTTGACGATGGCAAGCCCTAATCCGGTGCCTTTGGTCCGGGTCGTGACGTAGGGTTCGGTCAGGCGGTCGCGGTTCTCCGCCGGCAGGCCGCGGCCGTTGTCCTCGATCTCCACGACGAGGGAACCGGGGCGGCGCAGCAGCCGCAGGGTCACCCGGCCCGGGACGTCCCGGCCATGCTCGCGGCCGTGGATGGATTCCACGGCGTTCTTCAAGAGGTTGGTCAGGGCTTGACCGATCAGGCGCGAATCGCACACCCGTTCGACCGGTTCGTCGGGCACTTCGGCGGCGAAGACCACGTCCGGATAGCCGGTTCTCTGGAGGAAAACCGCCTGACGGCAGATGTCGGCAAGATCCTCGCGCTTCATCTGCGGCGCCGGCATGCGGGCGAAGGACGAGAACTCGTCCACCATCCGCCCGATGTCGCCCACCTGGCGGACGATGGTTTCGATCAGCGCGATGTAGGTTTCCTTGTCGCTGTGGATTTCCTTGAGGTACTTGCGCTTGAGGCGCTCCGCCGACAACTGGATGGGCGTCAGCGGGTTCTTGATCTCGTGGGCGATGCGCCGCGCCACGTCCGCCCAGGCGGCCTTGCGCTGCGCAAAGACCAGTTCGGAAATGTCGTCGAACGTCACCACGAATCCCAGGCTATCCGCCTCCTCCCCCTCCTGCTCGGCGGCGACGCGCACCAGCAGGGTGCGGGTATGGGTGCGGCCGCGGCTCTTGCGCACCAGCTTCACTTCGCGCTGGACCGGTTTTTCCGGCCGGCGGCGGATTTCGGCGATGACCTCGGCCAGTTCCGGGACGATCCCGTCCAGCGGACGGCCCACCATCTCCTCGGCGGACAGGCCCAGAAGGTCGCAGGCCGATGGATTGGGAAGGTTGACCATGGCCTCGCGGCCGATGCCCACCACCCCGGCCGAAACGCCGGCCAGCACCGTCTCGGTGAACCGCCGGCGTTCGTCGAGCTGGCGGTTGGCCTCGACCAGGTCGCGGCGCTGCTCGTCGAGCTGGCTGGTCATACGGTTGAAGGCCTTGGACAGCGAGCCGATCTCGTCGGCGGCGTCCTCGTCCACCCGGGCGGCGAGGTCGCCCGAGCGCACCCGTTCGGCCGCGTCGATCAGGCGGGCGATCGGCGTGGCCAGCTTGTTGGCCATCACCAGGCCGACCCAGATGGCGGCGAACAGCAGCAGCAGGCTGATCAGGGCGAACACCAGCGAAAACGCCAGTTCCAAGCCCGAGCGCTTGCCCTCCAGGCGTTCGTATTCGGCCACCGCCGCCGAGGTCTGCTCCATATGGGCCAGCACCTTGGGATCGACGAAGCGGCCCACGAACAGATAGGTCTCGCCGAAGAATCCTTGCAGCATCACCAGGGCGCGCACGCGCTGGTCGTCCTCCGAGGTCAGCACCGCCACCTCGCCGGCCCGGGCCTTGTCGTAGGCCCAGAACGGAATCTGGTCGAGCCCCAGTTCGATGGAGAAGGCCAGGCCCGACCGCGCCAGCACGCGGCCCTGGCCGTCGAAGACGACGGCCTCGGACAGCCCGCGGACGGCGGCCTGGGTGGCGATGAAGGCATTGAAATCCTGCGGCGAGCGCAACAGCGCCGGCCCCTCGCGGTTGATGTCGTTGGCCATGGCCAGCACATCGCCGCCGATCACCTGCTGGTGTTCCTCCAAATACGCGCGCGCCACATGGAGCGACGCCTGCAACGCCGTGCGGACGCGGTCCGAGAACCAGCTTTCGACGCCGTACTGGAAGAACAGCGCCGAGCCTACCGACATCAGCACCGACGGCGTCACCGCCACCAGGGCGAACAGCCAGATGAAGCGCAGATGCAGGCGAGAGCCCGACGACCCCATGCGCCGCGCCCGCCAGACCTCGACGATGCGCACCGCGACCACCGCACCCAGCGCCACCAGCAACGCCGCGTCCAGCGAGATCAGCGACAGCACGGTCCTGGGGTTCGGCCCGGCCGGCCCCGACATGGTCATGGCCAGGAACGTTCCGGCGACGGAAAGCACCGCCGCCAGGCTGAGGATCAGCGCGATGCGGCGCGCCAGGCCGCCCTGGCGCAGCGAAAAGACCCAGCGCGCGGCGCTCTTCATGCCTCCCTCATGCGGCGGCCACCCAATCTATTTCAGCCCGCCGCGCGTGACGGCGATGTCGAGGTCGCGGATCTTCTTGCGCAAGGTGTTGCGGTTCAGCCCCAGCACCTGGGCCGCCTTGATCTGGTTGCCGCGGGTGGCTTCCAGGGTCAGCGTGATGAGCGGCTTTTCCACTTCCCGCAGCACCCGGTCGTAGACGCCCGGCGACGGCAGGGAATCGCCGTGGCTGCCGAAATAATCCCGCAGGTGGCGTTCGACGGTGGCCGACAGCCCCTCGCCCTCGATCATTCCGCCGCCATCGCCCGCGCCGATCCCTCCGGCCAGTTCGGTTTCGACCACGTCGATGCCGAGCACCTCCTGGGAATAGAGAGCGGCGAGCCGGCGCACCAGATTCTCCAGCTCGCGCACGTTGCCCGGCCAGCGGTGGCGCTTCAGCCGCTCCATGGCCTGGGCGTCGATGGTCTTGGGCGGGAGCCCCTCGGCGGCGGCCAGGTTGAGGAAGTGGCGGATCAGTTCGGGAATGTCCTCGGCGCGCTCCCGGAGCGGCGGCAGGCGGATGGGGACGACGTTGAGGCGGTAGTAAAGATCCTCGCGGAACAGGCCCTGGCGGATCAGTTGCGTGAGGTCGCGGTGGGTGGCGGCGACGATGCGGACGTTGGCGCGGATGGGGGTGCGCCCGCCGACGGTCGTGTATTCCCCCTCCTGGAGCACGCGCAGCAGGCGGGTCTGGGCCTCGGGCGGCATGTCGCCGATCTCGTCGAGGAACAGCGTGCCGCCCTCGGCCTGTTCGAAACGGCCGGGATAGCGCTGGGTGGCGCCGGTGAAGGCGCCCTTCTCGTGGCCGAACAGCTCGCTTTCGATCAGTTCGCGGGGGATGGCCGCCATGTTGATGGCGACGAATGCGCCGTTGCGGCGCTTGCCGTAATCGTGGAGCGCGCGGGCCACCAGCTCCTTGCCGGTGCCCGATTCGCCGTTGATCATCACCGTGAGGTCGGTGCCCATCAGCCGCGCCAGCGTCCGGTAGATCTCCTGCATGGCCGGGGACCGGCCGATCAGGGGCAGCGGCTCCTCCTCCTCCGGCGCGGCCGCGGCTTCGGGCGCGGCGCGCGGGGCGGACAGGGCGCGCTGGACCACCGCCACCAGTTCCTTGAGGTCGAAGGGCTTGGGCAGGTATTCGAAGGCGCCGCGCTGGGTCGCCTTCACGGCCGTCAGCAGCGTGTTCTGCGCGCTCATGACGATGATGCGCAGGTCGGGGCGGATCTTCTTGATGCGCGGCAGCAGGTCGAGGCCGCTTTCGTCGGGCATGACCACGTCGGTGATGACGAGGTCGCCTTCGCCGTCGGACACCCATCGCCACAGGGTCGCGGCGTTGCCGGTGGTGCGCACCTCGTAGCCCGCGCGGCCGAGCGCCTGGGCGAGGACGGTGCGGATGCCGCGGTCGTCGTCGGCGACCAGGACGGTGGCGTGGGTGGTCATGGCGGTCAGGACTCGTCCCCCTCTTGAACCATCGGAAGCATGACGCGGAAGACGGTGCGGCGCGGCTGGCTGTCGAACTCGACGATGCCGCCATGGTCGCCGACGGTCTTGGCCACCAGCGCCAGGCCGAGGCCGGTGCCGGACGGCTTGGTGGTGACGAAGGCGTCGAACAGGTGGGGCCTGAGATCGTCGGGAATGCCGGGACCGTTGTCCTGGATGCTTACCACCAGCGGCAGGTGGCGGCGCGCCTGGTTGCCCGCCACCGCCAGGCGCACGCCGTGCTGGTAGGCGGTGGAGAGCGTTACCTCGCCGCCTTCGGCCGGGGCCGCCTCGACCGCGTTCTTGACCAGGTTCAGGAATACCTGCACGAGTTGGTCGCGGTTGCCGTAGACCGGCGGCAGCGACGGATCGTAGATCTCGACGAAGCGGACGTGCTTGCCGAATCCGTTCTCGGCGATGCGGCGCACGTGTTCGAGGACCTGATGGATGTTCACCGCGCCGCGCGCGATCGGACGCTCGTCCGAGAAAATCTCCATCCGGTCCACCAGCGAGACGATGCGGTCGGTCTCGTCCACGATAAGCCGGGTCAGCACCCGGTCGTCCTCGCTGGCGCCGACGTCCAGCAACTGCGCCGCGCCGCGGATGCCGGACAGGGGATTCTTGACCTCGTGGGCCAGCATGGCCGCCATCGCCGTCACCGACCGGGCGGCGTTGCGGCTGGACAGCTGCGCGCCGATCTTGAGCGCGATGGAATGCTCGTGCAGGGACAGGGCGACATAGCCGGGCAGCTCGTTGACCGGCGCCGCCTGCACCGTCAGCGTCCGGTGGCCCGTGCGGGGCGTGTCCACCGACACCCCGTACTCGGAAACGACGATGGAATTGGTGCGGGCCTGGGCCATTACCGACAGGATCGGACTATCGGGGGGCAGAAGGTCGCCCGCCGCCTGGCCGCAGAGGTAATGCGCCCCCGACGAGAAAAGCTGCTCGGCGGCGGCGTTGACGTAGCGGATGACGTCGTCCCCGTCCACCACCAGCGCGGCTGAAGCCAGCGCGTTCAGCACCAGCGCGGGGTCGATGGCCTCGGACCCGGGCGAGCGGCGCGCCATCGGCAGCTTTTTCGCCATCAGGCCGCCACCCTGTCGAGGAGGGGGCGATAGAAGTCGAAGACGGCGCGGCGCACGGCGGCGGCATCGTCCAGCCGGTTGATTTCGGCCCGGAACTCGGCCGAGCCCGGCAGGCCCCGGGAATACCAGGCGACGTGCTTGCGGGCCATCCGCACGCCCGTCTCGGTGCCGTAATGGCCGAGCATGTCGTCGAAATGCGCGATCAGGATGTCGAGCTGGCGTGCTAGCGGCGGCGCCTCCGGCCGCTCGCCGTCGGCGAGGAAGCGGGCGATCTGCCCGGGAAGCCAGGGCCGTCCATAGGTGGCGCGGCCGACCATCACCCCGTCGGCGCCCGATTGGCCGAGCGCGCGCCGCGCGTCGTCGCCGGTCTCGATGTCGCCGTTGACGATCACCGGCACGGATACCGCCTCCTTGACCCGGCGCACGAACGACCAGTCGGCGGTGCCCGAATAGAATTGCTGGCGCGTGCGCCCGTGGACGGCGACCATGCGGATGCCGCATTCCTCGGCGATGCGGGCCAGCCGCGGCGCATTCAGGCTGGTCTGGTCCCAGCCCATGCGCATCTTCAGCGTCACCGGCACGGACACCGCCTTGACCACCGCCTCCATGATGCGGCCGGCCAGGATTTCGTCGCGCATCAGCGCCGCCCCCGCCTCGCCCTTGACGGCCACCTTCTTGACCGGACAGCCCATGTTGATGTCGATCAGCGCCGCGCCCCTATCCTCGTTGAGCCGTGCGGCCTCGGCCATCGCCTCGGGCTCGCAGCCGGCCAACTGCACCGACATGGGGAATTCGTCGGCGCACGAGGTGGCCATCTTCACGGTCTGTCGGTTCTGGCGGATCATCGCCTGGCTGGCGATCATCTCCGAGACTACCAGGCCGGCGCCCATGCCCTTGACCAGACGCCGGAACGGCATGTCGGTGACCCCCGACATGGGCGCCAGGATCACGGGATTGTCGAGCGTTACCGGCCCCACCGAAAGAGGCATGCGAGCGATTGTCATGGATGCGTATTTATTATGCAGTTGCCGCCCAAATCAACGGCAAACCACGGAGGCGGGATGAAATAATGGACGGTGGACGGCGGGCGTCGGGGCCTAGAGGATGATCTGGGTGACGAACTTGACGCCGGGCGAGGCCAGCATCACCAGCAGGTAGGCCACCAGCACCACCCGGGCGGCGATGCGCCCGCGCACCCCGCAGACCCGGTGCCCCAGCAGCAGCGAGCCGATCAGCAGGAAGGCGGCGACCGACAGCAGGGTCTTGTGGTCGAAGCGCAGCAACGCGCCGGTCTCGAAATATTCGATGGCCATGCCGCTGATCAGCCCGACCGCCAGCACCGCCTCCGACGCCTCCAGCAGGCGGCCCGACAGCCGCTCCGCGTCGGCGACGCTGGGCAGGAGCGCGGTCAGCGCGGTCGGCCGCTTGCGCTTCAACGCCCGTTCCTGAAGGAACACGGCCAGGGAGGCCACCGCGCCCAGGGTCAGCAGGGCGAAGATGGACACGGCGACCACGATGTGAAGGTCCACCCACACCACCGGCGCCCCGCCAACCATGGGCTTGGGCGAGCCGCGCAGCACCGAGGCGACGAGCCCGAGAACGGCCAGATACGGCATCAGCAGCGGCGCCAGCCGCCACGCCTGGCGGGCGAACCCGGCCAGCACCAGGTAGAGCGCCGCGCTGGCGGCGACGATCACCCACAGCACGGTGCCGAACTCGGTGTCCCAGCCGCCATGCAGCAGCGTGTAGGCCCAGCCGGCCGACAGCACCGCCGCCAGCCCGCTGGCCGCCCAAAGCGTGCCGCCCCTCCCCGCGCCGGACCGGAGCGGCAGGACGGCGGCGGCGGCGAGAGCCGCCAGGGCGAGGACGTTGAGGATCAGGGAAGATGCCATGGCCCCGACTATACCATCCTTTGCGCCGGGGAAAAGTCCCGGAGTTTCGTGTGGTTCCGGTGCGATTTCGCCAGGGAGATGCGGGGACGGAGATGCGGGATGCGGGGACACAGGGGATACGGGGACACAATACTTAATTCACGAGTGAATTAAGTATTGTGTCCCCGTATCCCCTCACGAGTGAATTAAGTATTGTGTCCCCGTATCCCCTGTGTCCCCGCATCCCGCATCTCCCATATCTCCATCGATCCCCGCCGGTGACAGAGTGTGCGATCCGGGCTAGGCTCTCGCCGCCGCAAGGACGGGAGACGGGAATATGGTCAAGTGCGTGGCGTTGGTGGTGGCGGCCGGGCGGGGCCGGCGGTTCGGGGGCGACATTCCCAAGCAATATCTCGACCTTGCCGGGCGTGCGGTGCTGCGCCATTCCCTCGCCGCCCTCGCCGCCAACCCGCAGATCGCCGCCGTGCGCGCGGTCATCCATCCCGACGACCGGCCGCTGTACGACGGGGCCGCCGCCGGCCTCGGTCTTCTCGATCCGGTTCCGGGCGGCGAGAACCGCCAGGATTCGGTGCGCCTCGGGCTGGAAAGCCTGGCCGGGCAGGCGCCCGACGTCGTCCTCATCCACGACGGCGCGCGGCCCTTCGCCGATGCCGGCATCGCCGCCCGGGTGATCGCCGCCCTCGACCGCCACGCCGGGGCGATCCCGGCCGTTCCGGTGGCGGACACGTTGAAGCGCGGCGCCGACGGGCTGATCGCCGGCACGGTGGACCGGGCTGGGCTGTGGCGGGCCCAGACGCCGCAAGGGTTCCGTTACGCCGACATCCTGGCCGCCCACCGCGCCGTGGCCGGCGAGGAACTCACCGACGACGCCGCCGTGCTCGAACGGGCCGGCCTCCCGGTGGCGCTGGTGATGGGCACCGAGGAGAACGTCAAGATCACCACCGCCGCCGACCTCGACCGCGCGCGGGGCGCCTTCGCCGGACCCGGCGAATTCCGCACCGGCAGCGGCTATGACGTCCACAAATTCGCCAAGGGGTCCGGGGTGTGGCTGTGCGGGGTGGAAATTCCCCACGATGCGGCGCTCGAAGGCCATTCCGACGCCGACGTGGCGTTGCACGCGCTGACCGACGCCGTCCTCGGAGCCATCGCGGCCGGCGACATCGGCCACCATTTCCCGCCCAGCGACGCGCGCTGGAAGGGGGCGCCGTCCCACCTGTTCCTGGCTCACGCGGCCGGGTTGGTGGCCGGATTGGGCGGCCGCATCGTCAGCGTGGACGTCACCATCATCTGCGAGCGCCCCAAGGTCGGCCCCCATCGCGCCGCCATGCAGGCGCGGCTTGCCGAAATTCTGGGTATTCGCCAGGACCGCGTCAGCGTCAAGGCCACCACCACCGAGGGCCTGGGCTTCACCGGCCGCCGCGAGGGCATCGCCGCCCAGGCCACCGCCACCGTGTGGCTGCCGGGCTGACGCGCCTCAGGCGCCGGCACGCGCATCCGCGCGCTTGGCTGTCCTCGCTTTCGCTGCGCTGCCTGCGGCATCTCCGGCCGCTGCGGCGCGCTCAATGCGCTAGTCGGCGGCCTCGCCGCCTCCGGGGCGGGTTTCGGCGCCGATCCAATCGAGGAACGCCGGATTGCCGGCCACGATCGGCAGGCAGACGACGCAGGGGCAGGCGTAGGTGTGGATTTCGCGCACCTTGTCCACCACCGCCCGGGCCAGGCCGGCGCGGGTCTTGGCCACCAGCACCGCCTCGGAATCCTGCCGCACCGCGCCCTCCCACCAATACACCGCGGTGGCGCCGGGAAGGACGTTGGCGCACGCGGCCAGCCGCGCTTCGACCAGCGCGCGGCCGATCTCCACGGCCTGCTCCGGCGACGCGACGGTGATGTAGACGAACACGTAGTCGCTCATGATCCGCACCTCTTCCCGCGTAACGATGGCCGCCGGACCGGGTACGGTCAAGAAGGAGGGGCGGATCGCGCGACCCGCCCCCCAGGGAACGCAGGCTCACCTCTGGAGAGGAGACGGAGCAGAGGCCGCCATGGGCGGTTGGTTTCCGCGACGCGGAAGACCGCCGGGCATCACGTGGGGCGCCGTCGCCCCGATTTCGATGCCCGGGCGTCACGATCCCGGCCCGGCTCAACTGCCTAGGCAGTTTGCCCTACCGCCATCCAGAAACCCTTCCAGGATATCCGTCGCTTCGGCGATGCCGGCGGCTTGCGCCACGGCTGGGCGCGGGCAGGACAGAAGCTCGTCGAGTATCCCGGCCAGCCCCGGGGACAGCAAGTCCTCGGCCGCCACCGCCCGGCAGGGAGCATGGCGCTCCAGCCACCGGTCCAGGTGCGGGCATTCCGGCCAGTCCGGGCGGGAGAGGTAAAGCATGGGCGTGCCGGACAGCCCGGCCTCGGTGAACGTGCCGTAACCCGGCTTGGAGACGGCCACGTCCACCGAACTCAGCAGGTCGGTGAAGGACAGGCCGGACGCCTCCCAGGGAACCAGATCCTCGCGCCCGGGCGCCGCCGACGGCACCAGCCAGCGCCAGCCGGGTATGCGGGGCCATAACTCCATACGCAGGCGGTGGTCGATGCCGCCGAAGGCGACGACGCCGACGCGGGTCTCGTCGCCCACCCCCAACGCCGTCCGCAGTTCCCGGCGCCGGTCCGCTCCCCGCCGCGCGACGGTGCCGATGTCGAGGAGGTTGGGCAGGTCCATGTCCATGGCGGGCAGACAGCGCAGGAACACCGCCGCCTGGGCGTAGGCCGCCCGCATCTGGCCGGCGATCCGTCCGGCTTCCGGCCTGTCCCCGAAGTAGTGGGCGTAGATGCCGGCCCAGTTGAGCGAGGACAGCGCCACCACCGGCACCCCGACCCGCGCGGCGGCGGCGATGGTGACGTAGGGGATGTTGGCCAGCACCAGATCCGGCCGCGCCGCCGCCAGACGCCCGGCCTCGCGCTCCACCGCCCCGGGCCAGTCCGCGTGCAGCGCCCGGTAGGCCGCCGCGCTGGCCTCGAATTCGATGCCGACCGACGACGTCATGTGGAGGCCGAAATCCGGAATATCGGGCACGTGCTCGAACCCGTCCCCGAAACGGTCGGCCAGGAAGCCCGCCGGCAGCGCGGTCTGGATGGTCACCCGCAGGCCGGGCCGGCGGCGGCGCAGTTCCTGGACCACCGGAGCGGTCATGGCGCCGTGGCCGTAGCCATGGGGCGACAGCGCTACCCAGAGATGCTTGGACATGGCGGATCGTCACGCGATGCGGCGGAAATCGGCTTTCGATACCACGAAGACGCCCTTCGGGACCATATGGCCGTGGGACATCCCGGACACGGCAAAGGCCGGACGAGCCGGCCTTCGCGGAGCGGAAAGAGATTGGTCGGAGCGGCGGGATTCGAACCCACGACCCCCAGTCCCCCAGAAAAGGGCGTGTCAAGTAACGTATTGAAACTAAACGCCTTTAAGAAACCGAAACGGTCTGGAATCGGCGAAAAATAGGCCCCGACTCACAGACAGAGTCACAGACACCCCACAAACGCGAAA
Organism: Pseudomonadota bacterium; assembly: GCA_021847015.1. Lineage (GTDB taxonomy): Bacteria > Pseudomonadota > Alphaproteobacteria > Rhodospirillales > Magnetospirillaceae > JAJZVW01. The sequence continues at coordinate 48,992 of JAJZVW010000017.1, forward strand.
AAGCCCCCACCTGGCACTGGCCAGGTGGGGGCTTTTGTTGGGCGCCCAGCATGGGCGCATTCTTGCGGGTGCGAGTCCCGCCGTAAGCTGGTCACAGCGAGCGAAGTGAGCGGACCCGCATGCCGGGTGGTGTGGCAGGGGAGCGGCCTTACGGCCACCCCCTATGCCGATTGGATTAGCCGACCGCCGAGACGACGGTCGGCTGGGGGGCGGGCTCCGAAGGCGGAGCGGGGTCCGCCGGCGCCGGCGCGGCAGCGCGGGCGGCCGTCACGATGGACGGTCCCAGCAGCGTGGCGCGGATTTCCGTTTCCTTGGCCGCGAGCGTGTCCCAGTCGGCGTCGGCCGGCCCCGTCGGCGAGTTGTAGACCTTGATGGCCCATTCGACGAAGGCGGCGATATCCTCTCCGGCCTGGACAACCAGCGGCGTGAGCTGCAGCGCGGCGAGCAGGAAGGGTCCCATGGCGGGCTCTCCTCAGTTGATGTTGTAGGTGGCGAGGATGGTCCGCGCCGCGGCGACGGCGTTCTCGGCGCCCGCGATGGCCGCCGAGGCGTCCATGGTGGGATGCTGCCGCACCGTGTCCTCAGCGGCATCCAGCGCCGCCTTGGCAGCCGCGTCGGCCTTGCGAAGATCCTCCAGCACCGACGGATCGAAACAGACCGGGGGGGCCGCCTGGGCCGAAGCCGGCGCGGCCCCAGCCGGGCACGCAGGCAGCTTAGCATAAGCCGCCATCGGAGCGAGTACCGCGGCGTCGTAGCCGGCGCGGAGCTCGAAGACCTGGGTGGCCGGCGGCTTGGAGGCGCAGCCCGACAGCATCCCCGCACCCATCATCGCCAGGAGAATCAGGGGAACGACGGTTCCGGCGGTCGCGGGGGGGGCAGGCTGCGGCGACGGTTCACTCGCCGGCCGGGGCATCGCGCCCTGGGCCTGAAGCACGGGCGCGGCGATCCGCACGATCCAGGTGACGAAATCCGGCTGCTGGCCGTTCGAGGCATGGCCGACGTTGACGGCGAGGAAGCTGATGACCTTGCGGATGATCAGCCAGTGGGAACCCGGCGCCGGCTGCGGCATGGCGGCGTCGAGAGCGGAAGCGATGGCGACGATGGCCGTTATGACCGGCCACGCCGCGTGCCAGATGGCGGCGTAATCCATGGATTTTCCTTTCGCGAAAGGCCCGGTGCTCGGGCACGAAAAAAGCCGCCGGGTGCGACCCGGGCGGCGGGACGGTGCGAACGACGTTCGCGCCGATGCACATTTTTCTGTTGACCAGATACACCGACGGTGTATCATCACCTCATCAACGCGGCGGGATGGCCCGCCGCACGAGGTAGGAGACCTGAGATGACCACCACGCGCTACGCCGCCCTCGCCGCCGCCATCGATACCGATATCGCCGTCGCCCGCGTCATCGCCGCCGAGGTGGTGGACGGATTCGCGCTCGCCAACGACAGCGGCGCGGGGCGCCTTCACCTGGTGCGCGGACAGCGCGATGACCTGTTCGTCCGCCCTTCCCCCAGCGGCTTCACCGTCGAGTATTTCGGGTCCGAGGACACTTATTTCGCAGGCATCCTGGTGGCTCGCGCCATCGCCGCCCTCAACGCGCCGCGCTGATCGCCGTATGACGAGCACTCCGTACGCACTTCTGGTTCATCTCTGCGGACTTTCTCTGCGGGAGGCCGCTGATTTTCACGGCGTGCGCCTGGACACGGTCAAATCATGGTCGGCCGGACGGCACCCGGTTCCGGCTGGGGCTATCGTCGAACTGCGCGGTCTTGTCCGCGCCATCGACCGGGCCGCCGCCGAGACGCTGGCCCTGGTCGCCGAACAGCGGGAAAGGGGCGACGCGGACAAACCCGGCTCCGAGCCGCCCGTCGTCTATCTCGGTCTAGCGTCCGATGATGCCGAGGCGCAGTCCCTCGGCTGGCCCTGCGCGGGCGCCCGCGCCGCCGTGCTCGCGCGCGTCGTCGCCGGACTTCCTGGCGATACGGCCGTCCGCATCGTGCCACGCGGGTCCTTCGCCGCGACAGCGGCAGCGCTCGACGCCACGCTCAAGAACCGGTGACGGGCGCCCCCAGCGCCGCGCAGTAGCGGGCGATGGCGTGATCCTCGACCGGATCGTCCGGCACTCCGACCTGGATGAGCGGCGCGGGATGCCGCCAGTCCTCCCACAGCGGGACGGCGGGAGGCAGGTCGGGCACCACGTCGGCGCCATGGCGATAGAGACGGCAGTGGACGTCGGTGGCATCCAGAACGGCGCCGCAGCCGGGCCCGATGCCGATCCTGGGCGCCCCGAAGGTAACGACGGCGCCGGGCGGCTTGCCCAGCCGCGTCCGGTGGACGGCCAGGGCAATCGCCAGCGCGCCGCCCAGGGAATGGCCGATGATTATCAGCGGGCGCCCGGCCGCCGCCACGTCCGCGCGGACGGCGATGCCAAGCATGGCCTCCCAAATGCCGCGATGAACGGCGCCGATGACGGGGATACGAAGCGGCCCCACGTCCAGATCGGCGACGACCTGATGGGCGTCATGCGTTCCCTGGAAGGCGATGACGCGGTGATCGCCCACATCTCGGACGATGGCGCGGGCCGCCCCCGCCGCGATATCGGGCGGCAGCGCGTAGGCATCCCGGCATAGGCCAGCGCATACGGCGGCGTCGATCATCGGGACGCCATCTCCACCAGCCGCGCGAACAGGTCGGCCGCCACCAGGAATGCGGTGACGATCCACATGCCGATTTCAGCCGCCATCAACGACGTTCCGATGGCGTCCCGCAAGCGCGTGTGGTTCGGAAGGATGGCGCCAGTCATCATCATGAGGAAGCCGGCGACGATGCCGAGAAGGGCCGACACGCCGGTCATGCCGCGAACTCCTGGCATCGCGCCAGCCATCCGGCCAGGAACCGCTCTTGGGAGGGATCCTCCACGGCGATGCGGCGGTAGAACTGCTCGCGGTGCGCCAATACGAACGCCGCCAGGCGTCCCGCATCGAGGCGGTTGGCGGCGGCGACGGTGACGGGACCCAGCACGCCGTCCTCATCGGTCCCGGCCGCCCGCTGCAACGCCAGGACGGCGACAGACGGGCCGCTGGTGACGCCCCAATCCACCAGGAGGGCGCGGAGACCCATGCCGGCGATTTGGTCGAACCCTGGGCGCCCCCGCGGACTGATGATGGTGCCGCCGAAGCGGATGAACCGCCCGGCATAGATCGCCCGCGCCTCGCCCCGGCTCAGGGCCGCCACGTCCGCTGCCAAGCACGGATGGGTGCGCCACGTCGAGAGTGTCGCCAGGGTAATGCCGTAGCGCGTGGCCCCCCCCGCGTCGTCGGGATCGCAGGTGTAGGCGTCGCCGCCCTCGCGCCGGATCACGGCGGAGATGATGTCGTCGTCGGTCATGGCTGCCGCGATCCCGTATCGGCCGGCTGCCCGTCACGCCACGCGCGCCAGCGCAGCGCCACCCCCAGCGCCAGGAACAGCACGGTCAGCACCAGCACGGCGGCCTGAAGGATGGGTGAGACGTCGTTCGTCCACAGGACGGCGAGGGCCGCGCCGAGGCCGGCGAGGATGTCGGGAAACACCTTGTGGGGCATGCTGGAAATCCTTTCGTGGGCATGAAAAAGCCGCCTCGCGGCGGCCGGTGTCGGTCATGCGGGCCTCCGTCCCGCGGCTCGGGGTGTTCCACCACCCCGGCCCCCGCCGGCCGAGACCGGTGGGGAAGGTCACATCCTCACCACGTCACCGCCTGCACCGCCGCCACGGTGGTCGCCGCGGTGACGGCCGCTTTCCGGGTTTGGAGATGCTGAAACGCCGCCGCGCCCTGGGCGAACATCGCCGCTGCCAGCCCTTGGAGATCGGCGTAGGCGAACGGCACCTGCGTGTTGTCCTCCGCGACCCAATAGAACCCCGACGGCGTGGCTTGGGCGGCGACGCAGCCCGCGAGCGCGGCCTGGAGGTTGGCGACCGACGCCGGATCGGCTTGAAAGGTCTTAGCGACGCCGCCCTTGGTGGTGTAGCTCACCGGCTGCTCAGAGGCAGCGGCATAGGCCGCTTGCAGAGCGCCGACCTGCTGCGCCTGGGCCTCGGCCAGCGTCGGTGGCGGGTTCAGAATCGCCTGCGCCTGCGCCGCCGCGATGACCGTCCATGACGGCGCCGGCAGCGGCAGTCCCCGCGCGGCGGCATTCGCCTGATCCTGGGCGGACAGGAAATGCACTCCGCCGTCGGCGTCTTCGTAGTATTGATCGACGTAAGTCATGACGCACTCCTCACCGAAGTTCATCCCAGTACGCGATGGAGATATCCCCGGTCACGACATAGCTGGCGCCGGGAGGCACAATAAAATCGGCCCATCCATACGTTCCGTTATCCCCGTAAAAGCCGTAGGTGAGCGTAACGCCATCGATGGTGGGGCTGATCGAGAACCCGCCGACCGTCCCCTGATTCCCGACAATGTGGACGGCGATGGGGCGAGCGGTCGTGTTGTAGTATGTCGCCCCCAGCGCGCGACTGGCCGTGACGGCCTGCCATGTCTGGCCTACCCCCAGCGACTGCATTGCCGCGATAGCCTGACCACCTGCGCCCTGAACCAGCGTTGGGCCAGTCGCCCATGTCCCGGCCGCCGCCTCGGCGATCGCGATATAGCCCACCACGCGGAACGGCACGCTGGACAGGGCGGCGTCGGAGTAAATGACGTTAGCGGCAGTCGCCGCCGCGCCGATCGCCGTGGTGCTGACCAGTGTGGTTTCGTCCAAATTGACTCCACCACCCATGTTGACGATGCCGAGTTCCACGGTCCCAGCATTGTTCAGGGCGAGGATCGTCAAGTTGGCCTGCACACCATTCACGGTGCCCAGAGTGGCGCCAGAGGGAACGGTGAGGGACAGCGCCGAGGGGATTGTGACGCTGGAGATCGTTCCGTCCGTCAGAGTCGCGGAGCGGAATGCCAGGGTGGTCGGGTCCAGGCCGACTGTCAGGGCATTCGCGGCGACCGAAGCAGTGACGGATTGAATCTGCGGGATCGCCGCAGGATTGACCGCCAGCCCCGCCGCCGTCAGCGTCAGCGTGCCGTCCGCGAGCTTGAGCGTCAAATTCCCATTGGCGTCCAGCGCGAAGCCGGCGCCGGGGTCCAGGAACGCCAGCGTCTTCAGCCCCAGCGGGGGCAGGTCGCGTTCGTCGGTGATCATCGCCGCGGCGATCGCCGCGCTTGTGGGCTGCAACGCCACCTGGGCGACGGGCAGCTTGCCGGCCGGCATCGCCGGGGGAACCGGCTGGACGGCCTCGGCGCCGGCGATCACCGACAGCGCGGCGGTGGCCTCGTCGATGACAATGCGGTCGATGCGGGGGTTGGCGGCCGGCGCCACGAAGGCCGGCGTGGTCTGCGCCGCGATCTGAGTGACCGTCCCGCCCAGGCCCGGCAGCCAGCCGGCGCCGACCACCACGGTCATGCCGGCGGGGTTGGTGGCGACCGGGGCGAACATGCCCCGCGCGATGGCGGTGTTGGCGGCGACCGCGGCTTGGATCAGGTTCTCGATGGCGGTCAGGACCTGGGTGTACGTGGTCTTCGAGGGCGTCAGGCCGCCGCCCTGCACCACGTTCAGCAGCTCCATCATGATCATGTTCATGAAATCGGAGCGCAGCGCGGTGGCCGGGGTGGCCGTCACCGGATCGCCGTCGGTGAAATAGCCCGCCGTGCCGGGGGCGGCCGGCGCCGGCAGCGTGCTCGCCACCGTCGGATCGTCGTACTGATACATGCGCGTGCCTCAATGGTAGCGGAATTGCAGGACGGTGTGGGGGGGCGCCAGGGCGGCCAGCTCGCATTCGAGTAACGCGTTGCCCCAGGCTTGCAGCGGATCGCCCATGGATGACTGGCCCATGCGGAAGGGCGTGATCGTATCGAGGGGCGCCTCGATCGCCCAGGTGTGTGCCCAGTCGGGGGCGCCCAGGGGCGCGCCCATGGCCGTCTGGCCCATGCGGAACTGGGCGAACATGGTGACGGTCACCGTGTAGCCGAGGCTAGCGGCGACGCCGATATAGTCCGAGGCGCGCTGGCCCGCGAGGCCGACGAACCGCGATACCACGCTCGCGCGCCGCGCTTGCGTGGTGAGCGACGTCCCTGCGCAGGCGTCGGGCAGCCCCAGCGACGATTCCCATTCCGGCAGCAGCTCGTAGGTCGAGGGCGGGAAGGCCTCGGCCATCACCTGCGCCGCCCGGGTGCCGCTGCGCTCGTAGACCGGCGCCAGACCGGCCAACGCCAGCGTCATGACGGCGTCCGCCTCGCGCGGCCACACCCGCCCGCGCGGCATCAGCGCCTGGAGCGCCGAAAGGTAATCGGCGGCAGTGAACGTGGGAATCGGCATTTTGTTTAGTCCCTCAATCGCCGGGCGGCCGGCGGCCGCCGGCCTAGGCTTTCGCGCGAACGATCGCGCGGGGCCTCAATGGCCCAGTCGCGAACGGCGTTCGCTCCCATCAGACTCCGCCAACGCTGCCCGCAGTCGGCAGCGACCCCGTCGGGCAGACGACGTTGCCGGCAGGCGCCTGGATCACCCAGGGCGGCAGCCCGGCCACGGCGTTGATGGCGGCCTCGATGTCGCGCAGGTCGATGGCGCCTCCCGGCGACCCATTCGTTACGAACAGCGCGGCGATCGCAGCCTCGACCGCGCTCTGCTGCGCGGCGGTGAAGGCGGACCATCCCTGAATGGTGAAATCGACGGGATAGGCCGTGGGCGCCACCACATAGACCAGGGCGGTGACAGCCTGCTGCCCGTAGATCGCGTTGGCCACCATAAGCTGATCGCCGGTGGCGACCGTTCCGCGCGACGATTCGGCGCTGGCGACGCCATTGGTGCCCACGGGAAAGCCGTTGTTCGCGGCCTCGGCCGTGTCCAGCATCACATACACGACGACGGTGCCGACGCCGAAGCCCTTGGGGACGGCCCACGCGCGCGTCACGCCCGGCACGCCGAGCGCGTATTCCTCGTATTGAGCGCCGGTGCCGATCTCGCCGGGCGCGGCGTAGGCCTGGAGCATGCGGCTGCGCAGAGAATCGTCGGGTTCCAGGTCGGCGCCCCCGGTGAAGGCGGTCGAGACGCTGCCGGTGGCGGGAATCCCGACGATCGCCTGCGCCAGCGTCATCGGCGTGCCGGCGGCGGTGTCGCCGAAAGCACCGGCCTGCCCCGTTGGATCGGCGTCGATGGCCGCCGTCACCGTAACGGCGCCCCCGGACGACACGGTTCCCCCGACGGTGACCCTGGCCGTAACGGCGTCGGGACGCACCAGGCCGGCGCCGGCGGGGATCTGTGCTCCAGGCGTGGCGTTGGAAAAGGTGACGGCTCCCGAGGCCGAGGTGGGCGCCTTGCGGACGACCCCCTTGAGCGCGGCCCAGCCCTCCAGGAACTCGCCCTCGGCGGTGAATGGGACAGCCTGCTTGGCGATGTAGTCGATATAGCCGTAATGCAGGTTGGCGAGGCCGGCCTGGGCGTCGCCCGTCACTTTCATATTGCCGAATCGCAGCAGCAGGCCGTCCGAGGCGGCGAGGATGTCCTGGGCCACCTGGACGCGGAGCTGGGACAGTGAAGGACGCAGATACGGCATCAGACGGTTCCCCAGGCCCAGGTGAAGTTGAACGCCTGCCGGCTGCCGTCCTGGAACAGGGCGGCCACCGTCAGGCCAAGGGTGGCGGGCGGAAACACCGTGGCGGCGATATCCCAGCCGGCCACCACGCCGTCATCGAGCAGCCATTGCAGCGCCTCGCGCGCGTAGTCCTGGGCGAGGAGCGCGGTCCCGGCCGTGAGCGTGCTGCGCTCCAGCAGCCACAGGCGCGAGCCGACGGGATAGTCGGACCCCAGGTCGCCCCACCAGCCCCGCGCGTCGCCGCTGCCGTCGGTAATGGCGTCGTCGGCCGCGGCGCGGCGGTCGCTGAACAGGCTGATCAGCGCGGCGGTGTACAGGTCGGCGCCCGTGGCCAGAAGGCCGCCGGAGGCGCTCCAGTCGCCGCGTCCCTGCCGCGGGCTCCAGACCGTTGTGGTGTCGCTCATTGACGTCCCGCTACATCGTGATGCTGGGGGTGCCGGTATCGCCGCCCTGCGCATCGGGGTGGGGATGCTCGTTGAAGATCGTGCGCATGTCCGCCATCGAGCGCGGGGTGGCGGCGTCGCAATTGTCGACGATGTCGCCCGTCACCTTCAGCACCGGGGTATCGAGGATCACCGCGACGCTGGCCGCGACCGTCACGGTGGTGGCGTTGTTGACCGTCACCGGGGCGCCGTTGGCGTCGATCACGGGGCCCGCCTGGGACAACAGGACCGACCGTCCCAAGGCGTCGTAGATGGCGGTTTCGCCCGATTGCAGCGACCGCAGCCGGAGCGTCTGATTCCCGGTGGCGATAACGATGCCCGCCGCCCGCTCGCCGCCCAGGAACACCATGACGGCGTCGCTGCCCGCCGGGGGATTGGAGGCGAAGCCGTATTCCGACAGCCGGGGGAGATCGTCGATGGTCTCGGCCGAGCTGAGCTGCGCCTGGACGAGTTGTGTTCCTCCGGCATCGTTGACGGCCGTCAGGGTTCCGGCGCCGAATGCGTGCAGCACGCGGTGGAACAGGCGTTCGATGGCGGCCAGCGGATCGGTCATTGGACGTCTCTCCACACCGGGTAGAGGTTGAACGGCTCGGGCTGAAACGCTTGCGGCGGCATCAGCACCAGGTCGGCATGGGTGCCGCTCTCGTCGCGCCGATAGGTGACCTCGCCGATCAGCCACGACACCCGGTCGATCTTCAGCGCGGGCAGCGACAGGGGCGCCAGGGTGTTGGGCGTCCACAGGCGCCCGGCGCCGTCGCGCCAGGAATCGACGGTGGCGCGCACCTGGGCCGAGCGGCCCTTGCGGCGGGCGTTTTCCCAATCGGCGCGGCGCTGGGGAAAGCCCGAATCCGAGGCGCCCATTTCCGCGATCACCACCCGGCGCCGGTGCCGCGGAACCTGACTGTCGACGGACTTCGCGGCGGGCGGAAAATCTCTGCCCTCAGTCAGCGGATTCGTGGTGAGGGTGTACGCCAAATACTCGGAAAATCGGTCGTGCATGGACAGCGTGACGACTCCGCGCTCAAGATTCTTGCCCTCGGCGATGCCCGAGGCCGCCCGGTCCGCGCCGCCGCGCGCCAGGATCAGATTGCCGTCCGGCCCGTCATAGGCGAGCAGCCCGTAATAGCGGCAGAACCGGTCGAGGACGCTGTACGCCGTTTCGGCGTAGCTGATTTGATATTTCTGGATCGGCCTTCCCCTGTCCGCCACCAGGGATGTCACCGCGATCCCGTAGGGCGCGGCCAGCTTGCGGGCGACGGCCAGCGTCGAGACGCCGGCCACCTGGCAGTTCGGCCATTCGGCCGCGCAATCCACCAGATCGGCGCATTTGCCCCGACCGCTGATGCGGATCGAATGGGCGCGTCCCGACAGCGACGGCTCGTAGATATCCACATAGCCGGTGATGACCAGGTCGTCGCCGATGAACAGGGCGACGCCGTCGCCCGGCTTGACCGACAGTTCGGCGAACTCCCGTGGATACCGCTCGGTCATTTCAATGTCGAAATCGCGCGGCAGGCGCTCGATCCCGGCGGTGACGCGCACGCTGGTCCATCCGGTGAGCGCCACCGCGCCCGCACCGGAGGCCGGCATAATCCTCAAGGTGACATCGTCGGGAGCCGGCGTGCCGGCTCCCGACGTCCGAATGCTGGTCATGGTCGTGTCCTCCGCGCGAACGGCGTTCGCAGCGTTTCATTAAAAACAGGCGTTCCATTTTCAACCGTCGATATGTCACCGTAAGAGGGACATGGTTGAAGGAAGGCGAAAAATGAAGATCTGGAACGCTGTAGCTCTCGTAGCGTTGCTGGCGGCCCCCGAAAGTCGCGCCGTCGCCGACGGCACCGTCATTGACGGCGTCGGGCATCTTTATTTTCACACGGCCGACCGCGCCACCTATATGTGCGAAAACGCCGAGACCGCAGTTGTGGTGAATATGATCTCGCACGGAGCATCGTTTGGCGATCCAACAGCGGAGTCACAGATGATTGACCGATTGGTCAATACCAAAAAATGTCAGCTTCTTCTCCCGGACCATAATATCTTGGTCAAAACTGCAATTACCGCATATGTCGTCAGCATGAACTATCCCTACTGGGCGGCGGAGATTTACTTTCCGAAAGACAAAAGCGATAAGATTAAGGGATATGTTCCCACCGACTACATCTCGTTCATCGGGCGAGCGCCGTGAACTCGCGCGGCATGAAGGCCGGGTGCGGAGGGTTGACCTCGCGGACCAGCTCGTCGGCGCGGCCGGCGTCGCCGTAGAGGCGCTCGGCCAGGGCCAGGGCCGGCAGCGACGCGCCGAAGCGGAAGACCGCCAGCGGCGCCAGGGCCGCGCCCCGAGCCGTCAGGTCCGCGACCACCGCCGCCCGCAGCTCGCGCAGCGCCAGATAGGACTGGTCGTCTCCGTTGTCGGCGGCAGTGACCGACTCCGTATCAAGGAGCGCCGCCACCCGATCGCGCAGGACGGCCGCCTCGGTGGCCGACGGCGGCGTGTAGGCGGCCATGGCGCGGGCCATGGCGGACAGCGCGGCGCGGCGCATCAGGGCCGACGCGCCGTCCCGGACCGTGGCCAGCGCCTGACCGATGGCCGACCCCGGAACCGGATCGGTGTCCGCGAAGGCGGCCATGGGCGCCAGCACCCGGATCGCGTCGGCCGGATTGGGCGTCGCCGCCACCACCTGGGCGGCCAGCGCCACGGCGGCGTCCGCGAGGGCCGATGGATCGCCCGAGGACGCGGCGGTGGCGACCGCCGCGGCGACCGACGTCGCGGATGAGCGTGCCGCCGCACCCGATGCGGCCAGGGCCGACACCTGGGCGGCCAGCGCCGTCGGCGTGGTGGCCGGCGTCAGCGGCGAAAATGACGGGGGCGCCACGAAGAAGCGCCCCAGCTCGCCGGGGAGCGTCTGGTCCAAATTGAACAGCGCGGTGGCGTCGTTGACGGCGCCCTGCGCCATCTGCGCCCATTTGCTGGCGGTCTGGACGGCTTTCTGAACCGTGGTGTAGCCCTGCTTCAGGGAGGAGAGCATGCCGGACAGCGCGTCGGACTGGGCCGCGGCGTCGGCGGCGTCGGCCGTCATCCCCGTCTTGGCCTGGGTCGAATCGCCGGAGACGGGAAAGACGCGCCGGCCGGCCTCGACGAAGTCGAATTCGAGATAGAAGACGCGGCCGTGCTCCTTGCGCTCGCGCACCCGCATGGGCGCGAGCAGGCTCACGGTCAGCTCGCCCAGGCTGGGATGCACCAGGGTACCCGAGCCGGCCGTCTCGGCGGCGGCGATCATGCGCTCGCGCTGGGCCACGACGTCGTCGCCGACGATGAAGCCCGCGACGCGGATCAGACGGGCGGACCGCCCCAGATCCTCGACCCAGACGGTGTCGCGGAACGGATAATCGTGGACGGCCTGACGCCGTCCGAACCCCTGCTCACCGCCTTCGACGAAGAACTGGACGCCGCGCCAGGACGCTGGACGCAGGGTCTGGAACCAGGCGCCGGCCTGCGCCGGAGGATTGCTCCCGCGCAGGCCGGCGATGTCCTGGGCGAGCTGCGAGCCCTGGTGGCTGATGCGGGCCGAGGCATCGCCGTAGGTCTGGAGCGCCGACAGGGGCGCGAGGCTGGGGACGTTGACCATTTACGGCACCGCGTAGTTGGGCATGCTCGATCCGATGCGGGGCGCGCCCGCCCCCGCGCCGTCAACCTTGGCCGTGGCATGCGCGCCGGGGGGCAGCCCGTGAACGGTGACCTCGACCTGGAGCCGCGACGCCACGGCGCCGGCGATCTGGGCGTCGGTGAACGGCTGCCGACCCTGTTCATGGCGAATCATCGCCGCCATCACGGCCTTGAGCGTGGAGGGATCGTGCAGGTTCAGCCGCTCGTTGGGCGCGAATCCCGTCTGCCCGGACATGTCACGGACATAGGCATCCACGTCGTTGCCGTCGGACGCCGGGGCGATGCGCCGCACCAGCGCGGCCAGCGTGCGCACGCCGTGCCTGTCCTGCTGCGCCAGAAGGTTCCCGGCCATGGCCGAGAGCCCCTCCCCGCTGCTGGGAAATGCGGCGAAGCCGCCCACCACCGGGGTGGTCCCCCATTGGCGCAGGTTCCCCGGATTGTTGAGGCGCAGCCCCAGCGGCATGCCGCGCGGGCGCCCCAGGAATTTCTCCAACGGGGAGGACCCCGGGACGCGCACGATCGGCATCGGCGCCCCCGACCCCGGGGCGAAGGGCGAATCGGGATCGTCGGAGAGCGCGTCCAGAAAGCCGCGGGCCATGTCGCGGCCGGCGGCGCCGGCGCGGCGGCGCCCGAAGATGCCGGGCGCGATATCCTGGCGGTGGCGCGACAGCCACGGGCCGGCGGCGCCGAGCATTTCTCCCAGCTTCCAGTTATGGACGTGGCCGTCCGCGTCGGTTCCCAGCCACGCGCGGACCTTGTCGGCCCAGCCGCCGCCCATGGCGGCACGGATCGACGCCGCCGACCCGACGCCCCCATGGGCCTTGTCGAAACCCACCGCCGCCTTGAGGGCGGCGAGGGCGCCCGCGATGGCCAGCAGCGGGCCGGCCTCGGCGGCGAGAGGAAGCGCCTTGACCAGCAGCTTGACGCCGCCGGCGGCCGTAAGCGCGGCGCCCCCGATATCGACGATCGAGGCCACCATGTCCTTGTTCTTCGCAGTCCAGGCGGCCGCCTTGTCGGCCAGCGGGCGCAAGACAGGCGCCAGATGCGCGCCGATGGCGTTGGACACGCCGATGGCCGATTCGCCCAGGCCGGCGAACGAGCCTTGGAGGGTCTTGGCGGCGGCCACGTCCCGGTCGCTCATGACGCTGCCCAGCCGCTCGGCCTTGTCCGCGAGGGCGTCCACGCCCGCACCGCCTTGCCGGAGCAAGGGCAGCAGCGAGCGGTCGATCCCGAATGCGTCCAGGATGGTGGCCTGGGTCTGGGGATTGGTCTGACGGCGCACGGCGTCCGACACCTGACGCAGCATGTCGGCCGCGTCCATGGCGCCGTCCTTGGTGCGGCGCATGACCAGGCCGAGTTTTCCGAACAGCACCAGGGCGTTCTGGTTCCGTCCCGCCGACGCGTCCTGCATCGTCCGGCCGAGCGTGGACAGGCTGCCGGTCATGGAATCGGCCGAGAGCCCCGACAGCCGCGCCGCGCCCCCCAGACGCTGGAGATTGCGGGCCGACACCCCCGTGACCTCGGCCGTGTTGGCGATACGTCGGCCGGCCTCGGCCCAATGGGACGCCAGCGCCACGGTGCCGGCCAGGGACGCGCCCCCCGTGATCGCCGCCATCGGGGCCGCCACAGCGGCGATGCTTTCCGCCGCCTTCCCCGCCGAGCGGCCGAGATCCAGCAGCGAGCGCGAGGCGGACGCGAGACGCGCGCCGCCGCCGCCCAGCGTGGCCGACGCGTCGGCCGGCTTCAGGAAGCCGAGCGACCGGCCCACCTTCCGGATCACCGACGTGGCTTCGTCCTTGGCGCCGATGCGGATTTGCAGCTTATGGTCGCCCATCACGGTCTTCCTCCGCCATTTCCGCCGCCCGCGCCGCCCACCAGCCGATCTCCGACAGGGTCAGAGACCAGGCCTCGCGCGCCCCCCATCCGAAAAACCGCGTCAGGCGCCCGACGAGGCGCCCTCGGTCGCGGTCGCGGCGGCGGTAAAACCCGCGAGATAGGCCACCGCCTCCTCGTAGTCGCGCTTGCACAAGAGCCGCACGCTGCCGGGCGTGACGCCGGCCACGAAGGCGATCAGCAGGATGTTGGAGGCCACCGCGGAGGCCGCGCCGTCGGCCTTCTCCATCTCGCCGGCGGTCGGTTCCCTCAGCGTGAGGGACTCGACGGTCTGGCCGGCGAAGGCGACGGGCTTGCGCAGGGTCAGTACAAGAGGTTCGTTAATCTCGAACATGAGCATCTCCGACTAGAGAGTTTGAATGGATCAGCTTTCGATCACGCTGGGACCTTCCCAGTGGACCTCGAAGGTCGCGTCCTCGGTCTCCACCTCCTGGGCTTCCACCGTCCACATGCCGGACCCCACCACCGTCTTGCCGTTGGCCAGCTCGCAGGTGACGGTGGAATTGGTCATGGCGTTGAAGTTGGCCACCGTGAGGTTCCCGGCATCGCGCAGCTTGGCCTTGATGTATGGCGCCTGCGGCATCTCCTTGTAGCCGTGGACGCCGTCCTGCCCCGTCAGGGTCTCGCGCTTGGCCTGGGTGGGACAGTAGGTCAGGTCCCCGGCCAGGAGATAGGAAACGCCATCGACCGAGAACTGCGCGGTCCCGGCCAAGCGGTTGGAATTGTCGGTCATCTATGGTCTCCCGTTAATCGGCGCCCCTTGAGGGCGCGGCCAAGCGCGCGGACGCGCGCGCCTGGCGAGGGGCTCAATTACTGGAGGCGGAACTGGGCCAGCACCGCGAAGATGCGGAGCTGATCGACCAGGGTGCCGGGCCACAGCACGTCCACCCGGTTGGGGTTCTGGGCGTTCTGCTCGACGATCAGCGCCTGCGCGAACGCTGTGGCGTTCTGCACCCATCCCTGATTCAGCTCCATCCGCTTGTACTCGCTGATGATCTCGGCGCGGATCATGTTGGGGGTGACGATGCCGGGGCCGCGGGTGCCGTTGGCAGCCAGCTTTGTGCGGGCGTATTTTGTGGTGACGGCGGTTCTCATTTGCCGCAACACCGCCGCCAGCGTGTACATGGTCTCGACCTCGAGATACGAGTTGTCGGGCGAGCCCCACGCGTTCTTCTGGTAGGTGGTGATGAGGTTTTCGATCCGGACCGTCCCGGAATCGTCCACCGTGAATGTGGATATCCCGTCGTACAACAACGTGTTGCGGTCGGTGAGCGCGAATCGCGATTCCACCGGGGGCGCCAGCACGCCGGCCAACGCCAGCGTCTGGAGCGGCAGAGCGGGATCGACCCGGATGCTGGTGGCGGCCGCGCCGGCCAGGGCCGCCGCCCAGATCCAGTTGGGCGTCGGACTGTCGTAAAAGCCCATGACGCTGGTGTGCTGGTCGTTGAGTCCGGTCCCCAGTGTGGTCTGTGCGCCGACCGTGCCGCGATACGCGGTGAGGGCGCCCCCATACAGCTGCTGCGCCCACGACCAGCGGCCGGTGGTGTCGTTCAGGAAGGCGGCGACTTCCCCCAGGCTGGTGGAATCGGTGTAGGGCAGCGCGATGAAATCGAATGTGGTGTCGCCCAAATTGGCGAGCGGCGTGGTCAGGTCGGGGGGCGTGGCGCCTCCGCTCATGGGGGTGATGGTTACCGCCATTCCCGCCGGGGTCGCCTCGCCGTTGCGGGCGCCCCCGTAATTGAGGCGGATGTCGATGTCGTTGCCGCAAGGACCCTTGTTGACGGCAGTCAGATCCACCTTGGTGTTGGTGACGGCATCGACGACGGCGGCGACCGGGCAGGTCGCGTCCGCGGCCAACGCGGCGACGATGGCCGAGGCGATCTGAGCCGCCGTCTGGGTCGGGAGCACCGGCACTGGATAGAGCTTGCCCGCCAAGTAGAGCGACAGCGTGCCGGACGCCGTGGGGGAGCTCGTGACGGCGAGCGATCCGGCGGCGGCCGTGGCCGCGCCATTGTCGGCCAGCGGCAGATACCATACCTCGCCGAAGGTATCGTTGAGGCGGTAGGCGGCGGTCATCAGCGCCAGCATGGAATTGGGGCCGCCCAGGACCTCGGCGTCGCCAACCCCCTGGCTGATCGCCGGCACCCCCGGCGTCGCGGTGCCGGCGGCGGTGATCTGGCCGATGACGAGTGCCCGCAAATTGGCGGAAGCGCTGTTGGCCCTGGAATTGTCCAGTTCCGCGTAAAACAGCGGGACGCGGATGCCGGCGGGAATGTTCTTGAAGGGAACGGCGCTCATTTCGTGGCTCCGTCAGCGATGGCGCTGGGCGCGCCGGTGGCGTTGGATTGCGCGGGCGCCGCGACGACGACGTCACCGTCGCGGACGCGTCGAATCCAGTAGGGCGTCTTCGGCACCTCGCGGCCGCCCTCGGGCAGCAGGTCGCGCAGGTCCGGGTCCCGGATCTTCAGGCCCGGGGCGGGCTTGACGTACATGGGCGTCTCCGTGGGTTCGGTGCGAACGGCGTTCGCACCGGATCAGGTTTGGGGCAGCACGATGTCGGCGCCGGCCTCGACGCGGCCGTCGGGGCCGCTGGCGCGGGGCGCCGGCTCGGCGGAATTCGGGAAGTCGGAATCGGTATAGGTGCCGGCCGGGTCGAAGACGTTGACCAGGTCCGTGTCGAGATGGATCTCGGTCAGCGCCGGCGGCGTGACCAGCGAGTTTCCGGCGGCGTCGATGGTGGGCTCGTAGACTTGGTAGAGCTCGACGTCGAGGCTGATCTCGGCTTGACCGATATGCCTCCGGTCGGCCTCGTTCACGGCCAGGCGCACGCGCCAGGACGGGAACGCCTGGATTTCGGCGTTGAAGATGAACTGGCCGTTTTGCAGCAGCGCCGCCTTGACCTGGTCCGTCAGGAGCCGGATGTTGGCGTCGGCGGCCGATTCGCTGGTGGCGTCGAGCTGGGCTTCCACCTGGAGCGTGACGACCGTGGTGAACTGGGGAGGCCACGTGCGGGGCGCCACCGCCTCGGCCCGTTCCTCGGGGGTCCGGACGATCAGCAGCGGGTATTGCTGATTCCAGGTCGGCCAGTCGCGGGGGCTGAAGACATTCTCCCCCGCCAGCGTGCCGGCCGCCTGAAGCGCGGTCACCGCCGCGTCCCTGAGAGCGTCGGAATCGATCATCCCTCTTCTCCCTCTATCCCGACAGGTAGCCCAGCATCAGCTTGGCGCCCCCATGTCCGTCCAGGCGCACCTCCTTGACGACGTAGGTGATGCCGGTGCGCTGTACGGTGAGCTGGTCCACCTGTACCGGCGGCTGCGCGAACTGGGACAATTGCACCCCGAGGACCGGCATTTCCCCGGTCAAGGGAACGCCGTCGGCGGTGATGCTGTCGATCTCGCGGTAGGCCTCGTCGAACACCCCGGTGACGACGAACATCCCCCCGGCGGCCGGCGCGTAGGTCACCGGCTCGCCGAAGACGTCCATGCACGGGCCGATCACGGCCGTGTCCCAATCGATGGCCATGGATCACCCCCCGGGACGGGTGACGGTCGGGCCCTCCGCCGGTGAGAAGGTCGGACCCTGGCCGACGGGAAGCGCCGGCGCGGCCGGATCGACCAGGAACCCCAGCGCCCGCAGACGCTTGGCCTCGGCCGCCTCCACGCCGAGACTGTCGCCGGGGCCATGTTTCCTGCCGCCGTTCCACACGGTGCGGCCCGGAGCGACGGTGACGGTTTCGGTTTCGGGCGCGGCGCCCTCTTTCGGCGCGGCCATCAGTTAACCACCGCCGGGCAGACGGTCGCGGCCAGGCAGGCGTTGACGCGGCTGGGGATGACGATGGGCGACGACTGCATCAGCAGCAGCCGCTGGGGAGGATCGTTCTCGACCCACGTTTTCGGCGCGTAGGGGAGCGCCGCGTAATTGAAGGCGGGATCGAGGATCTGGCCGAAAGCGCGCGTGCCCATCAGATCGGCGCCGGTCACGAGGACGGTGCCGTCGGGCAGCATCGGCTGTTCGACGTTGTTATCGTCCACGTACCAGTCGTTGTAGACCCACAGATCGTACTGACCCCAGCGGCCCTTGTACTGGGCGCCCCGCTGGACCTGGGCGCCGACGTTGACGGTGTTGCCCTGACCCCCGTTCCCGGGATACCAGATCGTCGCCTTCACGACGGGGTCCAGGATGAACATGGCCCAGGAAGTGGTGGTGAAGACCAGATCGGTGGCGACGCCGCCCGAGGTCTTCAGCATCTGGTGGCCCCAGTCCTCGATGTTCTGGGACGGGCTGGCGGTGCCGGCGGCGATGTTCGCCGCGGACCAAACCGCACCGGCCGTCAGGGCCACCGTGAGGGACGAATCGCGGCCGAAATCGACCACCACGGTCGGGAAGCCCTCCCCGGAGATGGTCACGGTGCCGGTCTGCAGCGCCGAGGAGGCCATCCATTCCAGGCGCCGGTCGAGCATGTCGATCTGGTCGGTCATCTCGAATTCGAGGTTGGCCATCTCGCGCTCCATGCCCGTGAGCGCACCGCCGATGCGCTCGCCGATCATGCGCCGCACCGGCTTGCGCAGATCAGGTGCGCGCTTGTCCTTGATGTAGGCGGGCTTGAAGATGTTGGTCTGATACCGCCGCTGTTCGACCAGCTTACCCTCGACCAGTGGCGAGACGAAGGGGCTCATGCGCCGCTTGCCCACGTCGACATCGATCGACACGTATTCGGAATCGGACATGACGACGTTGGGGAAGAACCGGTCCAGCAGGAACTTCTGCGCCCGCTTGAGGTTGGGAACGACCTGTATCAGGACGTTGGTGTCGTAAATGAAGGTATTGTTGGTCGCCGACATGGCGCGTCTCCTTGGTCAGGCCGTGGTTAGGTCGGGTCCGCGGCGGAGACCGCCGACTTGACGAAGATCCCCAGCGGCCGCAGGGCGGCGGTGAGCGTGGCGAGCGTCCAGGACGCGTCGAAAGTCAGCGCGTTGGCGTTGAACTCGCCCATCACGTAGGCGCCGGCGGCCACGGGACCTCCGCTGGCGTCGGCGTAATCGGCCAGGATGGCCGCAGGCACCTGGCTGCCGTCGGTCGCGGTCTTGACCGATTCGACCCAGCTGCCGGCGCCGAGCGCGACGGCGATGCTGAACCCGTCGCCGGCGACGAAGGCCGTGCCGCCGGCGGTGACGGTGAAGCCGAGCTGGTCGGCATAGGAGGCGCCGGTATCGCCATCGGCGAGACGGTCGCCGTTTGGTGCCTGCACCGCGAATGTGGTCGCGCCCGTGAAGGTGAGGACGTACGTCCCCTGCGCCGCGTTGGCGGTCAAAGTCACGGCCGAGATGGTGCCGTTGCCGGTGTTGGCGCCTCCGGCCGGCTTGCCGCCGGCGGCGGTGGCGGACCCGAGGGTCTGCTGTCCCAGCACGGTGCCGCGCTGGAGCGTGCCGGCGCCGAGGGTGATGTCCTGGCTGACCAGCTTGAGATTTCCGGCGATCAGCTGGTCGGGGATGTACGTCTCGGCGTAGATCCCCGGCTGTTGCGGGTTGTCGCCGATCTGATTGACGGTGAGCGTCATGTCGGTGGTGTCCTTTGTCGGGAGGGATGCTTACGCTTCGCCGCGCGCCTTCTTGGCGGCCGCGACGATGCGGGCGGCGATGCCCTGAGGATCGTTCGGGTCGAGACCGGAGGCGTCGGCACCGGGGTTGGGGATGCGGACGCCGCCCATCCGGGTCCCGAGCCCCTCGCGACGGGGCTCGGTGGCCGCCGCGGCGTTCAGCACGGCGATAGCCGCCGAGGCCGTCAGGGACGTGTCGAACGCCAGCACGCCGGCCTGTTCGACGCGGCCGGCCTGGATGCCGTGGGCGAGGATGCGGGCGCAACGGGCGCGCTCGGCCTGGCGGCCGGCCGCCGATTTGGCGTCCTCCTCGTCGCCGCCGTCCTCGTCGCCCTCGGTATCGGCGTCATCGGCGTCATCGCCGCCCTCGTCGTCGCCGGATTTTGTGCGCTTGGCCTTTTTCTTGCTCTTTTTCTTGCCGGACTCGTCTTCGTCCTCGCCGTCCTTTTCCGTCTCGTCCTCGGACCCTTCCGGCTCGTCGCCGTCGCGGTCCTCCTCCTCGGCTTTCTTGGCGGTGGCGATGCCCAGCAAATGCGCGAACGACGTCGCCGCGCCCACCAGGGAACGGTTCTTCATGGTCTCAACCTTTCAGCAGCAGGATCAGCCCAGCTCGGCGAGCAGGGCCCGGAAAGCGGCGTCGGGCGCCATCACCGCGTCGGCCAGGCCGATGGACACGCCATCGTCGCCCAGAAACGTCGCGGCCTCGGTCTCGCGGACCTTGTCGGCCGAAAGACCACGGTTTCGGGCGACCGTCCGCACGAACAGATCGCCCATGGTGTCGATGTCGGCCTGGATGCGCGCCAGCGCCTCCTTGGCCAGAGGCATTTCGGGATGGCCGTCCGCCTTGCGCGCACCAAAGGCGACGACGGTCACCTTGATCCCAGCCTCCGCCAGAGCCGCCGACCAATCGACATGCATCCAGATGACGCCGATGGAGCCGGTGCCCCCGGTGCGCGGAACGGTGATCCGATCCGCCGCCGAGGCGATGGCGTAGGCCGCCGAATAGGCGTTTTCGCCCAGGATCGCGTGGATCGGCTTCGGCCCGCGCGCGGCGTAGATGGCGTCGGCGAGGTCGAAACAGCCGGTGACAGTGCCGCCGGGGCTATCCACGTCCAGGACGATGGCGCGGACGTCCGAGGCGGCCGCCGCAGCGGCCACTCCCCGTCGGATCCAGTCATAGCCGGTCGCCCAGGAGCCGTAGGCGAAATCGCCCGGCATCAGGATTCCCTGCACCGGGATCACCGCCACGCCGTCGATCAGGCCGTAGGCGCGCGACGGGCGGTCGTCATCCATGGCCAGCGCCGCCGCCGGGGACGCCTGCCATGCCGTAGCCAGGCCGGCGGCATGGCCGAGATGGAGCGCCAGCGGCCGATTGGCGAGCCTATGGGGCAGTCCTTCCATTACACCGTCTCCATCATATCGCTTCCGGTTTCTTCACCACGTCCGCCGCCGTCTGCATTCCGGCCCAGGTGGGGACGGGAATGCCGAGCTCGGCGAAGCGGTCGATTTCGATTTTTCGCTGCTCCAGGATCTCCTCCCAATCCTCGCCGACGTTTTCGGCGACCTCCGACTCCAATGTCGAAAGGCCGGCATCCATTCCCAGGACGGCACCCTGCTTCTCGGCGACCGGATCGACCCAGCCGCGGCCGGGGCCCAGCCATCGGCACCGGCCGTATTCGGCCCGGCATTCGATGTAACCGGGCGCGCCGGCGGGGAGCGGCAGATCGTCCACCTCGAACACCTCCTCGACGAAGGCATCGAAGATCGGCTGCCCGAAGCCGTGGGCGAAATCGGTGCGGCGACGGTGCAGAGTCTTCCAGGCTTCGAGGAGCGCGGCACGTGCCGAGCTGTAATTCGTGTCGGACCAATCCTGGCTGACCTGCTGGGCCGAGACGCCGGCCCCGGCGGCGACGTTCCGGAGCACGGCTTTCTCGAACTCGGCGAAATTGCTCGTCGGCCTCGCCGCCGTTACGGCCTTGATCGCCTCCCCCGGGAACAGGGTCGGCAGCCGCGCGCCGCCCAGCGTAATGCGCCGATCGTCGTGAAACTCGGCGCGCATCTCCTGGTACGGCGACAGGCCGTCCTGACCGCCCAGCGCGCCTTCCACCATCTCGGGGTCGTAGGGGCTTTCGATATAGGCCCCGAAGATGGCGTTGAGGATGGCGGCATCGAGCTCGGTGCCGTCGTATTTCACCAGCATCTTAAGGCGCTGGAGTACCGGGGTGAGGATGCCCGCGCCCCCCCGGTGCTGGCCGGCGCGGTCGGCGTCGAAATCATGGACGACGATCGGACGGCCCCAGGGGGTTTCACGCGGGATGAGGTCCCATTGTACGCTTTCGGCCGCGCTGAACCAATCGCCCTGATGCGCGCGCCGGATCCAGTAGCCGGTGGCGGCTCCGAATGCATCGACCTCGACGCCGCCCCGCATGGTCATCTGGTCGAATCGCAGCTGGGGGTTCGACAGCCTGTCGGGATCGATCAGCTGCACCGTGGTTGCGTAGCGGGCGCGTCCGTAGCCGACGCGGTCGGGCAGCCAGTGCAGGATGGCGAGAGCGTCGCCATCGACGATCTTGTGCCGAAAGGCGAGCCGCATCATCTGCGCGGCGGTCTGATGCCGCTGGGCGTCGCAGTAGCGCCCCGGATCGTTGGCCCAGGTCCGCCATTTGGCCGAAACCGCCTTCCCGAACTCGTCGGCCCATTTGGCGTCGAAGGCCTTGATCCCGGTACCCGACGACAGGGCGCGGTAATCCGGCTTCGAGATCGGGCGAAAATTGGCGCCGATCGCATTGTCGAGCACCCGGGTGACCGTGCCGGCCGCCCAGCCGTCGTTCCGCGCCAGGTCGCGCACCCGCGACACGATGCGGTCGCGGTACATGTTGAGCTCGCCGTCCGGCGACCACAGATACGGCCGCCACGCGGCCATGTGGTCGCCGTAGATGTCGGCGGCATCGTAGGGGACCGCGCCCCCGCCGGTCAGCATCGAGGCGCGCCGCCGCGCGGGCGGCAGCGGACGGCCATCGGGCCCGAGAATGGTGACGGCGGAACTCATCAGCGGAACCAGAATCGGATGGGACGGCGGGGACGGCGGATCAGTCCCAGTTGGGCCTGAAGCTCGCGGATCGCCGCCACGAGCGCCGGCAGGTTGGCCCGGGTATAGGTAACGGACTTGGCCCCGTCACCCTGGGTGTAGGAATAACTCTCCCCCTTCGCGCCCGTCGTCAGGTCGATATAGGCCTGCTGTGCGGCCGCCAGGTCGGCCTGGAGCTGCGCCGCGGCACGGCCGGCCAGGATGCTGGTGGCGGGGTTGAACGACACGGCTTCTCTCCTACGCCAGACGGTGTTTGACCGAGGTTTTTCCCGCCGGAGCGGGAGGAATGTCCGGCGCCTTCGACGCGGCGGCCGGGGACGCCGGCTTGGCCGGCGTGGCGGCCAGGGGCGCAGGGGTCATTCGCGCGACCAGGTCGGCGGATGACCCTTTCGACACGCTTCGCGCCGCCGCCATGGCCTGCCATTGATCGGGCCTCAGGCTGGAGAGCCTCAAATGCGCCGCCATGGCCATGTTGTAGATTCGGCAGTCGTGATAGTGGTTTTCACCCGACGCCACCCACTCGCGGACCACGCGGCCCTTGACTTGACGGTCGGCCAGATGCTCGGCGGCGAGCTGCTGGAAGTAGCGCTCGTCCTGGAATTCGCCGAAATGCAGATATCCCGGCGGATCGGCCTCGGCGCCGTCGCGGCGCCCCTCCTTGCGGAGATTGGCGTAGAGCTCGGCTTTGAGCGACCACGTCCCCACCGGCCACAGCATCACGCCGCGCCGGATCTTCTTACCCCTGCGGGTGATGTCCTGTTTTGACGGCGTCCCCACCGGCGGATGATACCACCCCGGCTGTCCCTTCACCGCGTAGGCGCGATGGCGCGAGCGGACCCACTGATACACTTGGTTGGTGGCGTAGCCCGCATCGACGGCGAACGCCTCGATGCTTTGCAGGTTCCCACCCCCGTCTTCGTACTGGCGCCCGGCGACGTCCCCCAGTTTGCGCCAGACCTCGCCGGCCTCGTCAGCCGTGTCGCCTTCGAGAAATCCACAATCGACCACCCAGCTTACGAGTCCCGCGCCCCAGCCGACGATCTCGTAATAGATCCCGGATTTCTGGACGTCCGCGCCGCCGGTGAGGACCAGCGCTCCGAGCGGCAGCACGCATGGCGGATAGGCTTCCCGGCGCGCGTACAGCAGCTTCCACTCGGGCGCTTCGCCGCGCTCTTCCCACCCGAGGCCAAGCCACAGATTGGTGAACGTCTTGAGCTTGGACGGGTCGTCCTTGGACTCGAGAAACTTCGCCGCGATGTCGTCCCACCCCACCAGGAGGGAATGCAGCGTGTCGATATGGTAGGACGGATACCGCCCCGGTCCCGGAGCGGCGGCGATCCAGCGGCCGGCCCGCACCATGGCTTCCTTCTGCCAATGCTCGATGGGGGCGCCGCAATGGCGGCAGGCGTACCACGCGTTATGCGGCCAGCCCTTCTCGAAGCGCAGGCCGCCCAGGCCCTTGGCGTCGGGGAAGAACTCCAGGCGCTGGAATTCGCCGCAATGGGGGCACGGGACGTGCCAATATCGCTGATCTCCGCCTTCGAATAGCTTATCGACCCGGCCGCCCTTGAGGGTCGGCGTCGATCCCAGCAGCCGCTTCCAGTCGCCGCTGGCCAGAAAGGACATCTGGCGCGCTTCCAGCATACCCAGCGGGTCGCCCTGGCCGTCCAGGTCGGCGGGCCATTCGTCGATCTCGTCGCCGAACGCGAATTTGACTGTCTTGGACCGCAGATCGGCCGCCGAGTTGGCGCCCGTTATGATGATCGAGCCCCCGGCAAAGCGTTTGTTGAGGGCCGTGCTCCCGTCCGAGCTGCGCGACAACTGGCGGCGCACTTTCTGCCGAAGGATCGGCGACGCCTCGATCGACGGCGACAGCTTGTCGCGGTTGAAATCCTGGGCCACCGTGATGGTCGGCAGCACCATCATGGTCTTCGCCGGCGCGACGTCCACCACGTAGCCCAGCCATACCTGACCGACCTGGGTGAAGCCGGTTTGCGCGGACTTCCGGACGCCCACCAAGTTGGTTGGCGATGACGACGCCAAGTGGTCGACGATCTCCTCGAGGTACGGCGTGAGCGACGGGTCCCAGAGCTCGCCGGAGCGAGGACCGTCCGGAACGACCAGGTTGATCTTTCCCCAGGCCGACGGCATGACGTCCGGAGTCGGCGCGATGCCCGCGGCCAAGGCGCCGAGGACAGCGGCAAAGGCCTTAGCTCGGTCCATCCTCGCGGTCCTCGTCGGCGGCCGACAGGGTCAGGGTCTCGGCCAGTTGTTCGCGCATGGTCCGCGCCTCGCGGCGCAGCAGATCGCGAACGGCGTTCGCACCACCCTCCTTCGCGGCTGCCGTGATGCTGTCGGCCAGCAGGTGCAGCCGGTCGATGCGGTCGCCGATCCGCCGCGCGGCCGCCACCATGGCCTCGGTGACGTCCTCGACGCGAAGGAGTTTCCCCTCGCGCTCCTCGAGTTCCATCTCGAGCTTCCGGCGCTTCACCCGCTCGGTGAGGGTCAGTTCGTCGTAGTAGCCGTTGCCCTTCTCTCGCGGGCGCCCGTCGCGGGGCTTGTCCGCCGGATCTTCCGGCGGCGCATCTAGCGGCAAACGCTGCTGTTGGCTTCCGAGGCAGATCCGGCCGCGATCGGCGAGCATGACCAGAGCGTCCTGCACCACCACGCGGCCGTTGCCCGTCTTCGGCAGATAGGGCGCTTTCGATACCGCCTGGTGGCTCATCCGGAGACCGTAGGTTTTCTCCAGCAGCCGCGAGAAATCCCGCGGCCCCATCGTCTCGGGAATGGCATCCATCGTGGCAACCCTGGGCAACGAGACCGGCAACCCCGGCAACCGTGGCAACTAACTGGAAATCCTGGAAAACTGCCGAAAGATTGCAGCGCGCAATACCCGTGGGTTCGGCGGACCCAGGAAGGACCCATGGAGGGGTACCCCCCCCTACCCATCGGTCACCCATCCCTACCCGATGGTCATGGGCGCCGGGCTGACTGGAGGGCCGAGGCGAAGGCGGCGGCGAACTGACGACGCCAGACGTTGGCGACGACGCGACGACCTCGATCCTGGTAGCCGAGGCGCTGTTTGACCGGTAGAGGGTCCTCGAATCGGATCAGCAGCTTGAGGCCGGTGCGGACACCGTCAACTTGGCGCTGGGTGTTCCCCTTGGCGCCGCGCGTGCCATCCCGTCGCGGACCATTGGGTGGACGCTGCCAAACGCCGGAGACCGTCTGACCTGATCGGAACTTGACCGTGCCGACGAAGACGTTGGCGTTGCCCTTAAGGCGAGCCAGCGCGGCGCGCGGCAGGTTTCCGTACTGATTGACGGAGACGTTCTTGGGCACCAGCAGCCCTCGCTTACCGCCGAGGTAGTGATCGCCACCGTCCTCGTACGGTTCGAGGTAAGCCGCGGCGATATCCTTGACCAGCACGGCGGCCTGAAGGCTGGCTTTAGTCGCCGGCCGAACCACCACCGCGTTGACGGTGAACGGCGTCGGGTTGTCGAAGATCTTGCGGATTGCGCTCTTTTCGGCCCCCTGGACCATCTTGGCCGTGGCCGTAAGAGCCTTTGCCGTGGCGAATGGCACTTGCTTGCGGGCGAAGTCGTCCAGCTGGCGCTCAAGGGCCTTGGCATCAACCTTGATCCGGATCATGGACGGCCCCAAAAGCGAAGCGCCCGCCACGGTTTCCCGTGCGGGCGCATCAACTGCAAGCATTCCCCATAAGGGGCGTTATTTTCGGAATTCTGTCAACAAAAGTTTTCGTCGGCACCCATATTTTTCCGAGAGCCGCGAGACCAGCACCCCCACCATCGCATAGAACGCCTTCCTCAGCCCCTCGCCGCTCCGCCGGTCAGGGTCGGCCTGCGCCGCCCGGCGCCACGACAATCCCAAAAAGAACCACTTGAACAGGCGCCGCTGATCCTGCATCGGCAGCAGACCGGGCCATTCGCACGCCACCTCGTGGGCCCGCGAGATTTCGCGCGGTCCCGGCCGCTCAAACTCCCGATCTGATTCCACGGGCACCAACCCAACGCCCGGAAGCCGCCGATAGACGTCACGAGCCTCGACGATCCTGTCGATGACGGCCTGCTCGACCGGATCGTCGCTGGTAGTGTGGCCCTTGCGACGGACGCGCCGCGCGACCTCGACCGGCACCGCCACGCGGTCAGGACCGAACTCGTTACCCAATACCTTGGCATCCCGCATGATTTCTGCCTCCTGTCCATCCGTGTCCACCGACTTCGCCGCCGCCTGGACACCGCTAACCCTTGCAGACCTTGGGTTTGTCCAGGTGTCCACCCTTGTCCAGGCAGATCACCCACACACTTCCCCGCACACACGCACGCATATGGCGGAACCGAAAAACGCCCGGACAACCCGGACACCTGGACAAACCCAGGATTTCCGCGCTCTCGCGCCGTCCACCCGCCGACGATCAGCCCGGACGCGCCCGGACGGCCATCAGGTCTCCCACGTCGCGAGGTCGAATTCGTCCCCGCCGCGCGCCGATGCGCCTCCCTCTCCGCCGGCAGGGAGAGAGGGCGCCGGCGGCGGATTTTCGCCGGCTGGCGCCTCGCTCTCTTCGTCCCAGGCGATCTTCCAGCGCACCAAGCCCTCGAAATGCTCGCGGCACTCCTTCAGCGCCGGAAAGGCCTTGTAGCCGTTCTTACGTTCGGTCATCGGCTCGCCCTTGTGGTCATGCATCGGCACGCCTTCGGCGTCGTACTTCTGCACGTTGATCTTCTGGCCATCGCGGATCGGCTTGGGCAGCAGCTTTCGGAGCGCCTGCCCCCACTGTTCCTTGTGCAGACGCCTCGCCTTGCCGAGCTTTTCGGCATAGCGGACATAGCTGTCGTAAAACGGCTCGATAGCCACTTCCGCCAGCCAGGCCTTGTGGGCCGGGATCAGCGTCCCAGCGCGAAGGCGATCCAGCCACCACGCCTGGATCTCGGTCATGCTGGCCATCTTCTGTTCGAACAATGCCTCGGTCGCCGGAATGGTCCGCAGGTCCACCTGGGACAGGTCGAACCGCATCAGGTAGGTCAGCAGATGTTCGCGACCTCCCTTGTCCATCTCCTCGTCGATCTTGGCGAAGAACGTCTTGTCCTGGAGGTTGCCGTTGCCCACGTCGAGCACGGCGAAGCGCCGCTCCTCGAACCCGGCCGGCACCACCCATTCATTGTTCGACGTCACCATCAGCCGGATCAGGTTGCGGACCTTGACCGGGTCTACGCCTTTCTTTTCAATAAGATGGACGGAAGAGGTAACAAGCGACTTTAGTTTGCCCTCCGCCGTCTTGTCGCCGGCCCAAAAGCCTTCGTCGGCCTGCAACATCAGACAGGTCAGCATGTGGGCGTTGAACGAGCCCACCAGATGCTTGGGATCGTCGATCAGAACGTGGTGAGGGCCGATCAGCGATCCCACGACGTCGCCGGGCTTGGATTTGCCGCACCCCTGCAATCCGCGCAGCACCAGCGCCACGCCGATCCGCTCGGTCGGCCGCTGGATCATATGCGCGAACCACCCCCACACCCACCGGGCGATGTTGGCGTCGCCGCGCGCGACGTTTTTCAGGATGTGCTCGTGGAAGGTCGGGAAATGCTTCCGCGCATGGTCCCGCATGTCGGGATAATGCGGCGCCGGCTCGACCGTGAAGCCGCGCCACAGGTTGAACCATTTCGGCGGCACGCCTTCGGGCGCGAACGCCACGCCCTGGTAGGACAGCCGCTTGGGATGCTTCTTCCAGATCACCGCGATCGAGGTGATTTTATCAGTTTCGCCGTCCGTGACGCGCTCCGTCTCCAGGAACGCCAGGAACGCGGAAACCGTCAGGAAATTGACGATGGGCTTACCGTCGAAATCGAAGGTCTGGTGCAGGATCAGCGCCTTGTCGCCCACCAGCACCATGGCATATTCTTGATTCAGATCCTCGATGCGCTTTTCGATGTCCTTGTCGCCGACGGCGGCGTTGCCCTTGGTCTTGCGCGCTCCCCGGCCGCGAGCGCGGCGGACGTCGTCAAGCTTGATCGGCTTGGCCATCGATCCCCTCCCCGCCCTCGACCATGATCGTCGGACACCGCAGGCGCGGCGGACGCACGCGCTCGTGCAGCTGCTCGGCCAGCTCGACCGTTTCCCCCACCAATGCCGACACCCCTCCCAGCACGTCCCAGACGCGGCGCCAATCCACCACCAGCACGGCGCCATCGCCATCGGCGGTCATCCGCAGCCATGACAGCGGGCTTTCGGCCACTTTCACCGGCCGCGTCAGTCCCCTGCCCTCGAAATCCAGCGATTCGGCGACGGCGTTTTCGCCCAGCACCACGGCGCGGCCGGTGCGGCTGGCCAGGTCTCCGGTGCGCGGGTTCCACGCCACCAGATCCAGCGGCGCCCCCTGTCCGGGCGCGCCTTCCCATTCGGGGATGATCACCAGCCCGGCCGCGCCGTCTTCCGGCTCCCAGAGAGAGGGAGGCGGCGCGCCGGCCCAGGCCATGCCCTCGGGATATTTGCCCTTGATGGCCTTGCCGCGCGCGAAGCCGACGCCGCCCCAGGCGGACACCAGCTTTTGCCAGTCGACGCCCTGGCGTTCGATCCATTCGCGCACCGGGCCGGCTTCGGCCTCCCGGCGCGCCCGCTCCCACTCGTTGGCCAGCCATTTCACGCCGGGAAGCGGCGCGGTTCGCTTTTTCGACCGCCCCAGCAGCACGTCCGGCGCCGGCGCCTCGTATCCCCAGCGCAGCCGGCGGCGAAATTCGCCCAGCATATGACGCCGCGCGCGGCCGTCGGGGATCACCGAGGCCCGCGTGAACAATTCGGCCTCGAACGCCGCCAGCCGTTCCGGTGTTTCCGGCGGAAACCTCCGTTCTGAGAGCTGCCAGACCACGTCGGACAACGGCCGTGCCCGCGACAGCGCGCCGCGCATGGCGTCCGGTCCGCTGGCGCGGATCAGGCTGTCGGGATCTTCCTTGGCCGGCAAAACCGCGAAACGCAGGGTCCGTCCGATGGCCAGCATCGGCAGCGCGCGCTCGCAGGCCCGTTCCATGGCCCGCTGCCCGGCCGAATCGCCGTCCATGCATAAAACCGGCTCGGCGGCCAGCGCCCAAAGCTGCTCCAACTGGCGTTCGGTCAGCGCCGTTCCCAACGGCGCCACGGCGAAGGCCAAATCCGCCTGGTGCATGGCGACCACGTCGAGATAGCCCTCGACCACCGCCGCCACGCCTTCCTTCGCCGCGCCCTCGCGGGCATGGGCGAAGCCGTAGAGCACGGCGCCCTTGTCGAAGATCGGCGTCGCCGGCGAATTCAGGTATTTGGGTTGGCCATCTCCCAGGGTACGCGCGCCGAAGGCGATGACGCGCCCGCGCCGGTCGGTGATGGGAAACGTGACGCGGCCCCGGAACAGATCGCCGGTCGATCCGTCCTCGCGCTGGCGCAACAGGCCAGCTTCCAGCAACAGTGCCTCGGGAAACCGCGACCCCATCAGCGCCGATTTCAGCCCGTCCCGCTCCGGCGCCCAGCCCACGCGGAACCGGGCGATGCTGTCTTCGGACACTCCGCGCCCGAGCAGGTATTCCAGCCCGGCGTTGCCCTGCGGCTTGCGGAGATTTTCCTCGAACAGCACACAGGCCGCTTCCATGGCCTCGTACAGCGTCGCGCGCCGCGCCTCGTGCTCGCGTTCCTCTGGGCTGGCCTTGGGCACCTCCAGGCCGGCCTCCGCCGCCAGGCGCTCGACTGCGTCCAGGAACGACAGGCCATAGGCGCGCATCTCGAAATCGATGATCCCGCCATGCGCCCCGCAACCGAAGCAGTGAAAAAAGCCCTTGTCGTCATTGACCGTGAACGACGGCGTCTTTTCGTTGTGGAACGGGCACAGCCCATGGAATTCGCGACCGGCCTTGGTCAACACCGTGCGGCGGGTGACCACCGACGACACCGAAACGCGGGATTTGAGGTCGTCGAGGAACGATGGCGCCAGCATCAGCGAACGCCGTTCGTTTGATGACGCACGGACGGCCAGATAACGGGCTCATATCCCATGGACCGCAAAAAGACGTTCGCCGCCGCCACCACTTGGGCCGCGCCGGCCGGGCGCCCGTCGAGGCGGAAGCCCAACGGGCATTTGGGAACCCGTTGAATCCGGCCGGGCAGCGCCAACAGCGCGCGGTCGAGTTCTGTCCAGATCCCATCGCCATCATAGCCCCGCGCCGGCGCGGACAGCATCAGGTCGATTTGGCGCAGAATTTCTTTCGGCCGGCGCGGCGCCAATTCGGCCAATATCTTCGATACAGGCCACAGATTTTGCCACGCGCGCCGCAACAGCGCGGCCTCGGCGGCCGAGAATTCGGCGTGCCGGCAGCGGCCCATCACAGCACCACCGACGTATCACAACGCGATACTTTTTTCTTGGCGTTCGTATCGCCATATGATACGTTGCAGGCATTGAGACCGGGGGAACGCCGATGATCAGGACCGTAAAGACCAAGATCACCGAAGCGGTCCTGAACGGTCAGTGCCCCAAGGGGTTTCCCGCCGATCTGGTGCGGGGCGCCCAGCGCAAGCTGGCGATGTTGGCGGCAGCGGTGGATTTGCAGGCACTGCGCCAACCGCCGGGCAACCGCCTGGAGGCGCTGAAGGGAGACCGCGCCGGACAGCACAGCGTTCGCATCAATGACCAATGGCGGATTTGCTTCACCTGGCGCGACGGCGGCGCCGACGACGTCGAAATCACCGACTACCACTGAGGAGGTAACCCGATGCTCTCCCCCACCCCCCCCGTCCATCCCGGCGAGATCCTGCGCGAGGAGTTCCTGGTTCCCCTCGATCTTACCCCCTATACCGTGGCACGGGATTGCCATGTCCCGCGCACGCGCATAGAGCGGCTGGCCCGCGAGGAAACGCCGATCACCGCCGATACCGCGTTGCGGCTTGGGCGGTATTTCGGGACCGGGCCCGAGTTCTGGATGAACCTCCAGGCTCTCTATGATTTGGCCATCGCCGCGGGCGTGGCGCTGGACATCGACACCATCTCTCCCCGGGCGGCGGCCGAATAGGACAGGGGCGGCCATCACGGTCACCACCCGCCCGGAACGCGCTTGCGGACGCCCTTGCCCAGGTCCTCGATAAGGCACGCAGCCTGAAACGGCGACAGCGGGTGCTTGTAGAAGCGGCCGTCTTCATCGGTCCACGCGATGGCGAGGTCTTCGCCCTTGGCGTCGACCACGTAGAACAGCGGCGCGGCGGCGGCGTCTTGCGGCGGCGTATCGGTCACGCGATCCCTCCTAATCCTCGACGCCCACGGCCCGCGCCGCGTGCGTGCATCCCTGTTTCGGCCGCCAGTCGGCGTCCCGTTGCGGCGGCTTCGGCTTTCGCCGCGCCAGCTCGGCGCCGTATTGCGCCCAGCCCAGAAAGGGCTCGTCGGCCAGTTCCGGCGGCCATGGCGGCGGCGCACCGTCGGCTTCCATCCGCGCCAGTTCGCCGCCGGCGAACACCGCGCTCCATTTGCCGTCCTCGGGCCTGCCCCGCGTCTTGGCTTCGGCGACCATCGCCAGCAGCGCGCGGAGATGGCCGTCCATCAGAACAGGCTTCCCTGCTTTGGTTTGGACGCTGCCGACACGACCGCCAGCGGCGACGCCGAAGACGCGGCCGGGGAGATGCGGCCGGAGCGGTCGAGCGGGTGCGCGACGGGAAAACGGGGCGGAAAGTCGATGACTAGGAATCGGCGCTGGCGCACCGCATCCATGCCGGGGGCGGCCTTGACCGGCCGCCCCCGTTCCCCCACGATGGCATTGACACAACCAAATGTGGAGGAATTGCTATGGATAGAGAATTTACCGTTGGCGAACTGCGCCAAGGCCTCGCGGGCTTTCCCGACGACGCGGTCATCCACATCGAGGACCCGCGCGACGGGACGGTCCTGCCCATCTACCGGGTCAAAGACCGTGGCAGGGACCGCGACGGCACCCGCATCGCCCAGGTCGAGTTGGCTATCCCCGGCCATTGAGCGGCCCCAACACCTGAAAGCCTTCGGGCGGCTCGCGGTGGCTGAGCACGCAGGCCACCGCCGCGAGCACGCCGTGCAGCGACCTGGCCGGCGCATAGCTCTCACGGATTTCGCCGCTGTCGGCGTCGGATACCCGCAGGAACAGGCGGCCATCGGGAAGCAGCTCGATGCTCACCGCCGGCCGCCAGTCGCGCGGGTCCGGAGAGATGCCGAGAGCGGCGCAGCCGCGATCGACGCCGGGACCAGAGGCCCCCAACGCCGCCAGGATGATGCTCAAGTGGGATTCGGCGGTCATGGCGCGGTCCTTTCAGCGATCCGCGCCAGCGCCTCAAAGGTAACTCCCTCGAAGCCTCGTCGTTGTGATGCCACTATGAGGCGAGACCAGTGCTTTGGCGGTATAGAATCGCGGAGATGCCATTGCTTGACGGTCCCGTATTTCTCCCCGCAATCGGCAGCCAAGTCAGATCGGGATGGCCACAAGGCCATTATGGCGCGGAATGTATCCATAGGCGCATGGTACATATCGTACCGCGCAAGTCAACGCCTTATGTACCGCGATCACGTGGTACAAGCTGAACCATGAGTGAAGAGGTCGCCAATCGCCTCCGTCAGGCCCGCATTGCCGCTGGATTTTCTAGCCCAGCCGAGGCAGCGGAGCGATTTGCCTGGAACCCAAATACGTATAAAAGCCATGAAAATGGGATACGGGGTTTCAAACTCCCGACCGCCAAGAAATATGCGCGCGCATTCAAGGTTGGGGCCGGATGGCTCATGACTGGCGAAGGAAATCCCGGAAAAACGGAAACCCTTTCGTCGCCACTACCACT
The DNA here is from genome assembly GCA_021847015.1 of Pseudomonadota bacterium. Taxonomy (GTDB): domain Bacteria; phylum Pseudomonadota; class Alphaproteobacteria; order Rhodospirillales; family Magnetospirillaceae; genus JAJZVW01. The sequence continues at coordinate 82,115 of JAJZVW010000017.1, forward strand.
CACCGGAGATTATCTAGAACTGATCGTCGAGCGCCTGGATATGCTCGCCGACGATTTCGCAGCCGTCATTGGCCGCCCGCTCTCCGCAGCCGAAAAGGCCGCGATCAAGGCGAAGGCAATACGCCGCCTTGCGGATATCCCGCCGATTCATCCGGCCGGCGGCAAGAACATCGACAAGGGCTCCGATTAGACAAGCGTCAATATATCGGGTGATGCTGGACACTTATTTTTTCCCTCCGGTCCGAGCCGCCGGGGATAGCGTCCGTCAAGCGGGTGTAAATTCTGGCACACGCTGAGGTAGTCATTGCTCAGGCGGCCTTGGGTGGGATCGCGGGTTGAAGTTGCTCGGCAATGGTCGGTGTAAGTTCGGCCATGGCC
>JAJZVW010000045.1 GCA_021847015.1 Pseudomonadota bacterium
CGAGCCGACGGCGAGGGATCTTTCCGGCACTTTCGCGTGAAAGATCCCTCAGTCGCTCCGCTCCCTCGGGATGACAACATGCCCTGATGCCGCATAATGAGAACCGCTGGAGGCGGACGTCTCAGTACCCGTAAGGCCGGTGGCCCCACAGCAGCGTGCCGACATGGCGGCTGACGCATTTCATCAGATTGTAGGTCGGGGACAGGAACTGGACGGCCACCCAGTCGCGCCCAACGGCCCGCACGACGGCGCGGCCCGGCGCCGCAGCCATGTCCGGCCAATGGGTGGAGACCAGTTCGAAACTGATCCGGTTCTGAATCTGGTAGGCCGTCTCCTCGTCGCGCGCCAGCTTCATGCCGCCGATGGAAACGTCGAGGACCTCCACCTCGCGGCCGGCGATGCGGGCCCGCAAGCCGGTGCCGGGATGCCGGTCGTCGTAGCGGCGGTCGCGGTGGGCCATCGTCTTCTCCCTCAGCGAGATGGGGGCAGCCGCCGTTCAAGGGCGGCCGTGGCCGTGTCGAGCGGCCCTTTCGGCGAGCGGTCTTGGCCAATCGACAATGCCATCCTGTGGATACTCTACCCGAGTGACGGCTTTGCGCCACCCCGCGTATCGCATCGGTGACCCCGTCGGCTTGCCCCGACGCTCGACGCGCTTTTCCCACCGGCCGGTCAAGCTACGCTTCCTAGGAATGGAAAAGGCCTGGCTGCGCCCAGCCAGGCCTTCCGAATTCCTTGGTGGAGCCGAGGGGAATCGAACCCCTGACCTCCGCAGTGCGATTGCGGCGCTCTCCCATCTGAGCTACGGCCCCATGGAGCGGCAGATAATGGTCAAAGGGCCTGTCCCTGTCAAGCGCGGTGTCGGCGATTGCCGACGCTACGGGATGCGGTCGGAATGGGGGAAAACACCTTCAAAATCTTTCACCTTTTGGTCATTGTGCGGACTGGGCCTCGATGGAACCGGAGGTCCGTTCCGATCCGAGGGGGATATGCGCTGGATCAACCGTTTGCAGCCGGACGGTTTCACCCTGGCGGTGCTGGCGACGCTGGCGCTGGCGGTCGTTCTGCCGGCACGTGGAGCCGTTGCCCAGGCGTTCGGCACGGCGACGACCGTGGCCATCGGGTTGCTGTTCTTCCTGCACGGCGTGCGGCTCCCGCGCGAGACGGTGGTGGCGGGCCTTGCCCATTGGCGGCTCCATCTGCTGGTGCTGTCGGCCACCTTCGTCCTGTTTCCGGCGTTGGGATTGCTGGCGGGACTGCTGGCGCGGGGGGTGCTGACACCGAATCTGGCGGTGGGCGTGCTGTTCCTGTGCTGCCTGCCGTCCACCGTGCAATCCTCCATCGCCTTCACCGCCATTGCCGGCGGCAACGTCCCGGCGGCCGTATGCAGCGCGTCGGCATCGAACCTGATCGGCGTTTTCCTCACGCCGCTGCTGGTCGGGTTGCTGATCTCGGCACGCGGGAGCGGGGCATCCCTCGACTCGATCGAGGCCATCGTCCTGCAACTGCTCGCCCCTTTCGCCGCAGGCCAGATCCTGCATCCCCGGCTGGGGCGATGGGCGGAGCGGCATCGGCGCGTATCGGGGCTGGTGGATCGCGGCTCGATCCTGATGGTGGTGTTCGGCGCCTTCAGCGCGGCGACGGTCCACCATATCTGGCGCCAACTGCCGGTGTCGGGGCTGGGAGCCATGGCTGTCATCGACGGGGCGATCCTGGCCGCCGCCCTGGCGAGCACCACCTGGGCCAGCCGCAGCCTCGGTTTCGCCCGCGAGGACGAGATCGCCATCGTCTTCTGCGGTTCGAAGAAAAGCCTGGCCAGCGGCGTTCCCATGGCCAACATCCTGTTCGCGGGTCCGGCACTGGGGACCATCGTGCTGCCGCTGATGCTGTTCCATCAAATCCAGCTCATGGCCTGCGCGGTTCTGGCTCGCCGCTACGCGGTGCGGGGCGGCGGACAGGGATCTTCGACCTGAGAGCGACGCCAGGCCGTTGCCAAAATTCCTCCCCTGTGGCGGAATGGCGTCCCGCCCGGTTGCCGAGGATCGATCTGCGTGAAAATTCACCGGCTATCGTTTCCCATCGCCGCGCTTGTCCTCGCGGCCTGCGCTCCCGCCCATGTTCCCTGGTCCAATCCCCAGGTGCCGAAGGATCAGTGGGCGCGGGACTGGAGCGACTGCAAGCGTAATGCCGAGAACGCCGCCTTGGGCTACGGTGGGCGGGACTCGCTGAGCGATGCTCCGTTCCGCGACTACGACCGTGCCGCGGCCAAGGCTCAGATCGCAGGGTCCACCGCGGCCTGTATGAGTGCGCTCGGCTACGTGCCGGCAAAACAGGGAGAGTAGCCCGTGCCGAGCCGCCCTTTTCTTGGCCGCGTCGCCGCGGCCTTCTTGGTGTTGATCGCAGCCGTTCCGGCCGGCGCCCAGGAGCTTCCCCATTTCCCCAAGGCCGGCCCGCCCGAGCCGCTGCCCGAGGCCTCGTGCGATACGGCGCAGCCCAGCAACGGCGACTGGCTGCTGGGCCACTGGGTGGCGCCCCAGACCCGCTTCGAATTTGCGCGCAAGGGTGCCGGTATCGGCTGGGTCATGGACCGCAAAGCCGAGGCCGATGACTTCGGGTGGCGGCAAGGCGGCGTGATCGAGGGCAAGGTGGCCGAGATCACAGGCTGCACCGTGCGCCTGACGGCCGGCGACGACGACTTCGTGTTCGAGGGCGTTCTCACCGGCGAAGGCAAGCTCTACGGCTATGCCGTCAACAAGGCCGGCCGGAATGTCCGCTTCCTGCTGCGGCGCGAGAAGTGAGTTTCGGCCTCAGAGCTTGTAAATCAACTGGCCTTGTGAAAGAACGCCCATTGAAAACATTGGTGTTTTTTCGCCGGAATCGAGCGGAAAGGGTATTCCTTCACAAACTCTCAGTCGAACAGGCTTGAGACCGAACGTTCCTCGGAAATGCGCTGAATCGATTCGGCCATCAGCGGGGCGATGCTGATCTGCCGGATGTTCGACGCCATCCTGACCGCTTCCGTCGCCGGAATGGAATCCGTGATCACCAGCTCCTTCAGCGGCGACGCCGCGACGCGGGCCACCGCGCCGCCCGACAGCACCCCGTGGGTGACATAGGCCGAGACGCTGACTGCCCCCGCTTTCATCAGCGCTTCCGCGGCGTTGCACAGGGTGCCGGCGGAATCGACGATGTCGTCCACCATGATGCAGCTCCGCCCACGCACATCGCCGATGATGTTCATCACCTCGGACACGCCGGCGCGCTCGCGGCGCTTGTCGATGATGGCGAGGTCGGCATCGATGCGGCTGGCAATGGCGCGGGCGCGGACCACGCCGCCGACGTCGGGGGACACCACCATGACGCCTTCGCCGGCATGGGCGCGGATGTCGTTGACGAATACCGGTGCGGCGTAAAGGTTGTCCAGGGGGATGTCGAAGAAGCCCTGGATCTGGCCGGAATGGAGGTCCAGCGTCACCACCCGGTTGGCTCCGGCGGTGGTGATCAGGTTGGCCACCAGCTTGGCCGAGATCGGGGTGCGCGGACCCGATTTGCGGTCCTGGCGGGCATAGCCGAAATAGGGGACGACCGCCGTGATGCGGCGCGAGGAGCCGCGACGCAACGCATCCAGTGTGACCAGCAGCTCCATCAGGTTGTCGTTGGTGGGATAGCAGGTGGATTGGATGACGAAGACATCCTCGCCGCGGACGTTCTCCGCGATCTCGACGAAGACCTCCATATCCGAAAAGCGGCGGATGCTCGCCTTCGTCAACGACATGGTGAGGTACTCGGCGATCGCTTCAGCCAGCGGCCGGTTCGAATTACAGGCGAGGATTTTCATTGTGAGGACCCGTGGAGCGCGCAAACCGGAAGACGCCGCACATCAGCGCCGATGCATTCTGCCGGGGCCTCCTGCATCCGACGGCTCCCTGGCCGTCGCCCTGCCCGGCGTCCATGTCTCGCTCTCTGTAACCGGACGTTCGTATAACAGCCGTCACTTGTTCTGTAAAGTGGAGCCCGGCGCCGCGGCGACGACCTGCTCGATTCCCTCCGCGCCGCCGTCGGCGATGTCGCGGGCCAGCTTGCCCCAGGGCTGTTCGAGCGAGCCCTTCGGCACCGCTCCCTGTTGATCGATGGTGCCGAGGGATTTGCCGTCGGGACGGCTGACCGTCCAGGCCACCTTCAGAAGGTCCTCGCCCGGTTTTCCAGGCACCACGCCGATCCGCCCCTCGACGATGTAATCGCCCCCCTCGCCGACGACGAGAAGTCCGCGGCGCTCGATCGCATTGCGCAACGCGCGTGCCAGTGCCGTATCTCCATCCCCGGGCAAGCCCGCCAGGGGCTTCAGCCGCACGGTGGTCCGGTGCGGCGTGGGAGGAGCCGGTGCGTGGGAGCTTGCCTGCTGGCCATCCGCAAGCGCCGCCACGGCCTGGTCGGCCAGTGCGGCGATATCCTTGGCCGAGCCCGACGTCCAAATCTCGCCCGGGATGTCCTGGCGGTAGCTGGCGCGCGGGCGGCGATCCGGCCCCCTCAGCCGCCACTCGATGCCGAGGCGTCCGCCGGTGTCGTCCAGCCAGCTTTCCAAGACGAGATCGCTGGGCGATCCATAATCCACGGTCGCCGGAATATCGCGTTTCTCGAAGGCCTTGACGACGGCGTCGGCCAAGGCGCGCGCACGCGTCCCCCCGTCCAACGGAAGCACGGCGACCGCGCGGACGTCCTGGGGGCGCGCCAGTTCCGGCGGCCGGCCGTCGTGGCGAAAGGGCTGCGGCAAGGTGTCGCAGGCGCCCAGGGCCATAAGACCCAACGCGGCCAAGATCCGTTCCGGCCGTGTCGCCCTCATCCGCCCCTCGCCACGGCGACGCGGGCGGTGAGGCTGGCGACCGCCGCGAAGACGAGGGGCGCGATCACGTACGGCAAGGACGACCTCCCGCCGGCGGTTCAGCGATCCAGCACGATGGCCGAAAGCTGCCGGCCGTAATCGGGCTCGCGCCGCAGGACGGCGCGGCGATAGCTGAAGAACCGCGTCTCGTCGCGGCACGTGTCGGCCGGGACGCGGGTAACGTCGGAAAGGCCGAGGCGCGACAGTTTCCGGGCGACGTAGCCGGGAAGATCGAACAGATGATGGCCGTCTCGCGCCGAGGCGCAGAAGAAATCGCCGTTGCTCGGGTCCTCGGCCAGGAAGGGGGCGGGGAATTCCGGTCCGACCTCGTACGAGCGCTGGCCGATGCAGGGGCCTATGGCGGCGACGATATCCTTGCGCCGAGCGCCGGCCTGCTCCATCAACGTCAAGGTGTTGTCGAGCACGCCTCCTACGGCGCCCCGCCAGCCGGCGTGCGCGGCGCCGACGACGTTGCCGCGGCGGTCGGCGAACAACACCGGCGCGCAATCGGCGGTGAGGATGCCGAGCGCCAGGGCGCGGCGGGTGGTGACCATGGCATCGGCCTTGGGCGCCTGCTCCGCGGCAAACGGGCCGTCCACCATCACCGCCGTCGCGCTATGGCATTGATGGACCGTCGTCAGGGCGTCCGGCGGCAGCTCCAGCATGGACATCGTCCGGGCACGGTTCTCGGCCACGGCTTCCGGAGAATCGTTCGATCCGGGTCCGCAGTTGAGCGAGGCGTAAATGCCTTCGGACGCTCCACCCTCGCGGGTGAAGAACCCATGGCGGATATGATTCACGTCGTTGAGGGCGGACAGGGTGATCATGCGCAAGCGTCGTCCTAAGCGGTGGCCAGGCCGGGCGGTGGCGGCAGGGCAGGGTGCGCCAGGGCCATGACCTTGAACAGGGTGCCCATTTCATCCGCGCCGATCAAGCGGTGCATCCGGCCGAGGATGTCGGCCGCCGCGTCGGGCGGATTCGCCCGGGCGAGGTTGCCGGCGCGGGTTTCGATGCCCAGCGCCCGCAGGAAATCGCCTTGCGTCACCGGTCCCCAGGCTCGGGCGGGTACGGCCGCCGCGGCAAGGGCCTCGAAGTCCACATGGGCGGTAAGGTCGGCATCGCCGACATCGTCGAACACGCCATGGAAACGGTGGCGGCGGACGGCCTGGAGGCTGTCGCCGGTCGTACTGCGCACGGGGCCGTAATCGATGATGAGGGCGGCTCCGCCCTGGGCCGCCAAACGGCGTCCGATTCCGGCGGCGAGTTTCCGGCCCTGCGGGCAGATTTCGGCGATGGCGCCATCTGCGGCGTCCATCACCGCGGGCGCCAGCGGCGGGATCGCCGGCGATCCTTGGGCGAACGCGAGGGCTTCCTTGGCGTCCAGGCCGACAAGGCGCTCGTGCCACTGTCCGCCGGCCTTGACGAACTGGTCGATGGGCAAGGCATCGAAGAACTCGTTGGCCACCAGCAGCAGCGGACCCGGCGGCAGATCCTCGAAGGTCCCGGCCCAACGCACCGGCGCGCCCGCCAGGGTCCGCCGCTGGCATTCCCGCAATGCGGGGCTGGCGTCCACCAGCCACGGCTCCACGGCGGCATGGAACGGCGGCAGCGTGCGCGCGGCGCGCAAGGCATCGGCCATCAGGGTGCCGCGGCCGGGTCCCAATTCGGCCAGGACCACCCTGGCCGGCATCCCCATGCTTTGCCATACCACCGCCGCCCACAGGCCGATGAGTTCGCCGAACATCTGGCTGATCTCGGGCGCGGTGACGAAATCGCCCGCCGCTCCCAGCGGATCGCGGGTGGCGTAGTAGCCGTGGCTGGGGTCCAGCAGGGCCTTCGCCATGAACGCCGATACCGGCATCGGCCCGTCACGGCGAACGGTTTCGATCAGTTCGGCGCCGAGCGGCGTTTGGGCCATCAGCGCGCCCGCACCCGCGCCCTGCCCGCAAACCAGATCACGGCCACGCCGGCCAGGACCACCGGCAGCGACAGCAGCTGGCCCATGGTCGCGCCGCCGATCAGGAAGCCCAGATAGGAATCGGGCTGGCGGAAGAATTCGCCGGTGATGCGGGCCAGCCCATAGCCGACCAGGAAGGACCCGGCGACGGTGCCCTTGCGTTCCCGGATGCGCGGAATCCGCCACAGCAGGAACAGGACCGTGCCCAGCACCAGGCCCTCCATGCCAGCCTCGTAGAGCTGGCTGGGATGGCGGGGCTCGGGGCCGCCGTTGGGGAAGATCATGGCCCAGGGAACGTCGGGGGCGATGCGGCCGAACAGCTCGCCGTTGATGAAGTTGGCGATGCGCCCGAAGAACAGGCCGATCGGCACGGCCGCGCAGATCGCGTCGCCCACCGCCAGGAGATTCAGCTTCCGCTGGCGCGAGAACAGGACGATGGCGGTGACCACGCCCAGAAGGCCGCCGTGGAAGCTCATGCCGCCGTGCCAGACCGCGAAGATCTCGGCGGGATTGTGAAAATAGAAGGAGGGCTTGTAGAACAGGATGTAGCCCAGACGCCCGCCCAACACCACGCCGAGAGTCGCCCACACCAGGAAGTCGTCGACGTCGATCTCGCGCATGGCGTGGGGAGGCTTGCTGACAAGCCATTTCACGTAGCGCCACCCGAGGATCAGCCCTGCGATGTAGGCGATGGCATACCACCGGATGGCGATGGGACCCAAGGCGATGGCTATCGGGTTGATCTGGGGGTAGACGAGAGCCAGCAAGAGGGCCTCCGAAGGCTGCGGGTTACTGGTAGCTGTCGGGACGCGCGAGATAATCGGCGACATACCGGGTCACGCCATCCTCCAGCGAGGTGAAAGGCTTCGTATAGCCGGCTTCCCGCAACCGGGTCATTCGCGCTTCGGTGAAGTACTGGTACTTGTCGCGAATGGCCAGCGGGGTATCGCGGAAGTCGATGGCCGGCGCCTTGCCCAGCGCGCGGTAGACCGCCGAGGCGAGGTCGAGGAACGTGCGCGCCGTGCCGGTGCCGACGTTGAAGATGCCGTTGACGTGGGGCGAATCGAGCAGCCACATCATCACGTCGACGCAGTCGCCGATCCAGATGAAGTCGCGCGTCTGCCCGCCGTCGGGGTAATCCGGATTGTGGGAACGGAAGAGCTTGAACGCGCCTCCCTCGACGGCGACGGGGTAGACCTGCGCCACCACGCTCTGCTGGCCGCCCTTGTGGTATTCGTTGGGGCCATAGACGTTGAAGAACTTGAGGCCCGCGAATTGCGGCGGCGTCGGGCCGCCTTCGGCGACGATGCGGCTCACGCGGCGGTCGAACAGATGCTTGGACCAGCCGTAGGGGTTCATGGGCCGGAGCTTGGCCAGATGGCCGATCGACCAGTCGTCGTCGAATCCCTGTGTGCCGTCCCCGTAGGTGGCCGCGCTCGACGCATAGATCAGGCGCGTTCCGTTCTTCGCGCACCACTCCCACAAGGCCAGCGACAGGGCGAAATTGTTCTCCACGATCTTGTCGGCATCGGTCTCGGTGGTGGCCGAAATCGCTCCCATGTGGAAAATCGCCCGCACCGAGCCGCGGTGGGCCTCAAGGAAATCGAACAGCCTGTCGGGATGGACGATGTCGGCCAATTCGCGCTTGGCGATGTTGCGCCATTTGTCGTTGGACCGAAGGCGGTCGCTGACCACCAGGCGATGCTCGCCGCGCTGGTCGAGGGCGGCCAGGATGTTGGAACCTATGAAGCCGGCTCCTCCGGTGACGACGATCATCGTTCGGTTCTCCTTGAGATCGGGCGAGCCGTTTATAGGCCGGGCGCGGAGGGTGGGCAAGCGCGCTCGCTGGGACGAATTCGCCGTTCGCTCCTTGCTTTTCGGCCACCTGGGCTCATAATGCGGCGGGTTTTTTTCTGGCCGAGACAGCGAACATGCAAACCCAGAATCCTTTCTTTGACGATCTCGCCCGCGTCGCCGGGGGCGCGCTGGGGGCGCTCTCCGGCCTCAAGGCCGAATTCGAGGCCCTGGTGCGCCAGCAGATGGAGCGGTGGTTCTCCACCATGGATCTGGTGCCGCGCGAAGAATTCGAAGCGGTTCGCGCCATGGCCGTCAAGGCCCGCGAGGAGCAGGAAGCCCTGGCGGAACGTGTCGCCGCGCTGGAGGCCCGCCTGGCGGGTGGGGATGCGGCCGGGCCGCAGGCGTAAGCGGCGGCCCTCGATGTGAGCCGGGCCCGGGGGGGGCGCGGCTTCGCGACGTTTATCCACAACAATTGCGACGTAGCGCGGGAATAATGCCTTGCGCCGCCAAGATCGCGTGATTACTCTACCCCTTGTATGAAGGGGGTGGGCCGGCCACTAACTTTAGCCCTGTGCCGGTACGCGATGCGATAGCCTGCCATGGAGGGCAACGGCATGTCGATTTCATCCCTCGTTTACGAGGACGAACCGATACTAAACCCTCTCGATCTCGTCGAGCAGTTCGTCACCGCCAACGATTGGGCTTTCGACCGGCGCTCCGAGGAAGAGTTGGCGGCTGAGGTGCCGGGCCGGTGGTGCAATTACAGCCTCTATTTCGCTTGGCGCGAGGATATGGGCGCCATGCATTTCACCTGCGCCTTCGACATGAAGGTGCCGGATGCCAAGCGCGCGGCCATCTTCGAATTGATCGGAATGGTGAACGAGAAGCTGTGGCTGGGGCACTTCGGCCTGTGGGAGGACGAAGGGGTGCCGATGTTCCGCTACACGTTCCTGCTGCGCGGGACACCCGGAGCGGTGCCGGAACAGGTCGAGGACCTGGTGGACATCGCGGTCGGCGAGTGCGAGCGCTTCTATCCGGCTTTCCAGTTCGTGATCTGGGGCGGCAAGCCGCCCAAGGAGGCCATGGCCGCGTCGCTGCTGGAAACCCAGGGCGAGGCCTGAGGCGAAGTCCGCTGCTGTAATCGGGGGCCGCCTCCGGGCGGCCCGGATTGCCGGCGCGTGGTTGGTGAGGGGGACAGCGTGGCGGTCTTGTTGGTGGGCTGCGGCAAGATGGGCTCGGCCTTGCTGGAGGGGTGGCTTGAGCGCGGGCTGGCCGCCGCCGACGTGGTGGTGGTCGAACCGGCCGAGGCGGCGCGCACGGCCTTCGCGCCGCGGGGCGTTCGGGTGGTGGAATCCCATGCCTCGATTCCGTCGGATTTCCACCCGGGGGTGGTCATCCTGGCGGTCAAGCCGCAGGTCATGGGCGACGTGCTCCCCTCCTATGCCCGCTACGGCGGGGCCGTGTTCCTGTCCATCGCCGCGGGTAAGACGCTGGCCTTTTTCTCCGCGCATCTGGGCGAGCGCGCGGCCATCGTGCGCGCCATGCCCAATACGCCGGCCGCGGTGCGCCGTGGCATGAGCGTTTGCGTGGCCAATGCCCGTGTGGATGCCAAAGGCCGGGCGGCGTGCCAATCCCTTCTGGAGGCCGTAGGCGATGTCGCCTGGATCGAGGACGAGGCCCTGATGGACGCGGTGACGGCCGTGTCCGGGTCGGGTCCCGCTTATGTCTTCCTGTTGGCCGAGGCGCTTGCCGCGGCAGGCGCCCGGGCCGGCTTGCCCGGCGATCTGGCCGAGCGCCTGGCGCGGGCCACCGTTGCCGGGGCGGGAGAATTGTTGCGGTTGTCGTCCGACGGCGCGGGCCAGCTTCGCGTCAACGTCACCAGTCCCGGCGGCACCACCGCCGCGGCGCTGGCGGTGCTGATGGCCGAGGGCAAGGGCCTGACCGAATTGATGAGCGAGGCGGTGGACGCCGCCACCCGGAGGGGACGCGAATTAGCCGGGTGATGCGGGGTGCGGGGGGTGTGCCGGCCAGGGGATGGGAGGGAACGTCGCGATCATCGCCGGTCCCAGCGACAGCTGGCCGTCCTGGAGCGTAATCGGCACGGGGATCGCCGCGCGGCCCTGGGAGTCCGGTTTCGCCATCATCGACAAGAAGAGTTTGGCCGCCGCCGCCGCGCCCGGCTCAACCACGCCATTCCGGGCCAGCCGGTCCATCAAGGCGCCATACCCCCGGACATGGGCCGAAAACGCGGCCAGCGGCTGCATGCGGGGGTCGAAGGCGAACGTGCCGTTCGCGTCCAGAGCCATCGGTGCCCATTCCAGCGCCAAGCGGTCGATGGCCACCGTGCCGCCGTTGTCGCTCCATTCGCGCAGGGCGTCGAGCGGCGGTCCGGCCGGAAAGGGTCCCAAAACGCGGCCGTCGATTTCGGCCATGGCGACGCGCCGGTCCAGCACCAGCTCCGGCATGGCCGGCAAAGAGATTCCCGTGGCGGCGGCCGTGAAATGCAGGGTGGCGGTTTGGTGGTCGGCCGTCGGGCTCTGATCCCGCGCCATGAGGGAGACGTCGAGAGCCTCGACGGTCGTTTCCGCGAAGCCGGCGGATGCGAACCGAATAGCGGACCCGCCGAAATGGCCCTCGTGGACGCGGCCAGCGGCATCGAAGCCCACCTCGCCGTGAAGATCGCCCGCATCGGCGCTGGCCGTCCAGGCGCCGAGTGTCAGATCGTGGTGTCCCGGGGCTGAAAGATGGAGGTGGCGCAGGTCGAAGACGGACGCCCGCGCCGTAAGGGTTTCGCCTCGCCAACCGAGACCATGCGGAGAGGTAATGGCCGGCTGGCGGAACGTTGCGGTAATGTGGGTGGGAAATCCGTTAATCGCCAAGCCGCTATAATCCACCTGCCAGCCGAGCGAACGCCGTTCCTCCGCCCACGTGACGACGCTGTCGCGGACCAAACCGGCGGCGTGAAACCAGTAGGCGCTGTAGCCGAAGACGGCTGACGCGAGGCCGATGGCGACGGCAACGATGCGACGGGGAGGGAGCCGAGGGGACGACATGCCGGGACAAAACTCCACGATGGCGGATGCCCAGGAGGGAACGGATCGGGACGCCGCCTCGACCTGTAGCGCCGCCATCGCGTCGCTGCAAGGACCCGAGGGGGTATGGGTGTTCGCTTACGGCTCGCTGATGTGGCGGCCGGATTTTCCTTTCGCCGAGGCTTGCCGCGCCCATCTCGGGGGATGGCACCGCGCCATGTGCATCCTTTCGACCCAGTATCGCGGCACGCCGCAGAATCCCGGCCTGGTGCTGGGGCTGGATCGGGGGGGCAGTTGCATCGGCCGCGCCTTCCGGGTCGAGGCCGAACGCTGGATCGAGGCCTGCCGAATGCTGCACGCCCGCGAGATGCTGACGGGCGTCTATCGGCCGCGCTTCCTGCGGGCGCGGCTGGACGACGGACGCAAGGTGCCAGCCTACGCCTTCATCGCCGACCGCACGCATCGCCAATACTGGCGTGGCGGAGCCGAAGCGGCGGTTGCCCTGATCCGACAGGGGGTGGGCGAAATGGGAAGTGCCCGCGACTATCTCGCGAACACCGTCCGCAACCTCGACGATCTCGGGTTGGCGGACGGGGATCTTCACCGACTGCTGCGCGCGGTCGATTCCACATAGGCAGCAACGCGCCATAGAGTTTCCATCTTTCCCATCTTATATCAGTGTCCCTAGTGACCACACTTCAGGGTGACGCGATGACGCCTCAGGAACGCGAACTGATAGAAAGCGTTTTCAGCCGGTTGGCCCAGGTCGCTGGCGCCGCCAAGGATCCGGAGGCCGTGGCCTTGATCGCCGAGCGCATGCGCGCATTGCCGGATGCGCCCTATGGCCTGGTCCAGGCGGTCGTCTTCCAGGAGATGGCGCTCAAGCAGGCTCAGACGCGCGTCGCCGAACTGGAACAGCGGCTCGCCCAGGGCGGTAGCGCCGCCGCCAGCGGCGGGGGATTCCTGGGGGGCGGCAATCCGTGGGCAGCCGGTTCGGCGCCGCGGGGACCCAGTGCGATTCCCTCGGTGCCGATGCAGCCCCAGTACGCGTCCCAGCCGCAGTATCAGGCGGCCCCGCCGCCGCCCCAGGCGCCGTCGCCTTGGGCCCAGCCTTCGCCGGCGGGCGGATTCCTGCGCTCGGCGGCCACCACGGCGGCGGGTGTGGCGGGCGGAATGCTGTTGGCCGAAGGCGTGGCCGGCCTGTTCGGCGGCCACCACGGCGGTTTCGGCGGGGTCGGCCCCTGGGGCGCGGGCGGTGCGCCGATGCCGTCGGAAAACGTGGAGAACGTCGTGGTCAACAATTACTACGGCGACAATGGGCAGCCGGCCGACGGCAGTGGCGACGCCGCCGCGGCCGGGGACGATTACGCGGCCGATTACAGCGATTCCTCGGGCGGCGGCGATTTCTTCGGCGGCGATTCGGGCGGAGACGACGGGCAGTGGACCTGATCGTGGCCATCCCGGCGGCCCCCCTTTTCGGGGCTTCGCCGGGATGCGGCCATGTCAGCAGCAGCGGTTGATGCGTCCGTCGCCGTCGCCATAGCGGCTGTTCTGCCGTTCGCGGAAAAATTCCTCGTAGGACATGATCGGTTCCCCGGGGTGCTGGGTCTTCCGGTGGGCGACGTAGACCTCGTAATCGGGCACGCCGACCATCAACCGCAAGGTCTGCGTCAGGCGGCGCAGCATCGTTGCCCAGTCAGGCACCGCGCGGCTCCGTCACCATATCCGCTTCCACGGCGGTGGGATGCGCGGCCGCCAGCGCCTTGCGGATGACGCCGATGCCGTAGCCGAGAATGGCGGCCACCACCAGCACGAAGACCACCGCCATGGCGGCGTCGACATAGTCGTTGAACACCACCTGGCGCATCTGCTCCAGGCTGTGGGTCGGCGCCAGGACGGTGCCCGCTTCTATGGCCACCTCGTACGTCCGCGCATGGGCAAGAAACCCGATCGCCGGGCTGGAGTGGAAAATCTTTTGCAGGCCAGCCGTCGCGGTGCAGACCAGCAGCCAGGCCGCCGGCACCACGGTGATCCAGGCGTAGCGTTCGCGCTTCATCTTGAACAGAACCACCGTGCACAGGATCAGCGCCATGCTGGCCAGCATCTGGTTGGCGATGCCGAAGAGCGGCCACAAGGTGTTGATGCCGCCCAGAGGGTCCACCACGCCCGAGTAGAGGAAATATCCCCAGCCGGCCACCGCGAGAGCCGAGCCGGCGAGGTTGCCGGTCCAGGTGCCGCGGGCGCGGAAGCTCGGCCAGACATTGCCTACGAGGTCCTGGATCATGAAACGCGCCACGCGCGTGCCGGCATCGATGGTGGTGAGGATGAACAGGGATTCGAACAGGATGGCGAAATGGTACCAGAACGCCATCATCGCCCGGCCGCCCAGGACGCTTGAGAAGATGTGCGCCATTCCCACCGCCAGGGTCGGGGCGCCGCCCGCGCGCGAGAGGATCGACGTTTCACCCACATCGTGGGCTATGGCCGTCAGCGTTTCCGGCGTTACCGCGAAACCCCACCCGGAAATCGCCTGGGCCGCCTGCTCGACACCCGTTCCGATCAGGGCCGGCGGGCTGTTCATGGCGAAATAGACACCGGGTTCGATGATCCCCGCCGCGATCATCGCCATGACCGCCACGAAGGATTCCATCAGCATGGCGCCGTAGCCGATCAGCGGGATCTGCGCCTCGGTTTCGATCATCCGCGGCGTGGTGCCCGATGAGATCAGGGCATGGAACCCCGAGACCGCGCCGCAGGCGATGGTGATGAAGAGGAACGGGAAAAGCTTGCCGGTGAAGACCGGACCGCTGCCGTCGATGAATCGGGTCACCGCGGGCATCTTCATGTCGGGCATCACGGCCATGATGCCGATGGCGAGGGCGAGGATGGTCCCCACCTTGAGGAAGGTGGACAGGTAATCGCGCGGCGCCAGCAGCAGCCAGATCGGCAGCACCGAAGCGATGAACCCGTAGCCCATCAGCATCAGCGCCAGGGTTTCGCCCCGGAAGGTGAACAGCGCGGCGAGCGCGGGCGTTTCCGCCACCGTGCGGCCGAAGATCAGGGAGGCGACCAGCAGGCCCAGGCCGATCACCGACATCTCGCCGATCCGCCCCGGCCGGATGACGCGCCCATAGACGGCCATCGCCACGGCCGTGGGGATGGTGGCGAAGACGGTGAACGTCCCCCAAGGGCTGGCGGCCAGGGCTTTGATCACCACCAGCGCCAGGACGGCCAGCAGAATGATCATGATGAAGAGGATGCCGACGAGGGCTACCGCTCCGGCCGCGGGTCCCATTTCCGAGCGGACGATGTCCCCCAGGGATCGGCCGTCGCGACGGGTGGAGATGAACAGCACGGTCATGTCCTGGACCGCGCCGGCGACGACCACTCCGACCAGCAGCCACAGCGTTCCCGGCAGATAGCCCATCTGCGCGGCCAGCACCGGCCCGACCAGAGGCCCGGCGCCGGCGATGGCGGCGAAATGGTGGCCGAACAGGACCCATTTGTTGGTGGGCACATAATCGAGCCCATCGTTGTGCCGTATGGCCGGCGTGGGCCGGGAGGGGTCGATCCCCAGCACCCTGCGGGCGATGAACCGGGCATAGAGGCGGTAGGCGACGAGGTAGGTGCAGATCGCGGCGGTCACCAGCCACATCGCGTTGATTCGCTCGCCGTGGCCGAGAGCGATCACGCCCAGCGCGGTGGCGCCAAGAAGAGATACGCCAAGCCACCCCATCCGTCCGACCAAAATTCGCATGGCCCCCTCCTTGTCCTCGGGACAGCTTTAGCGTGGCTTGGCAAGCCTGTCCATCGACGAGCGGAGGGGAGGCCCCACGCCCAAAGTACGGGTTGGAATCGCCCATGGGATGAATGAGTATCGGCTGTTCGTCCTAAGGACGCGTCAAAGGTCATTTCAATGCCATTCATTCGGGGACGCGCATCGCCGTTGGCGCGGAGCGCGCACAGCCAGTCGGACGCGGACATTTCCTGCGCAGCCGACCCGCAGCCACAGTCTTTCGCCGCAGCCATGGCGGGGGACGGGGACGGGCATGCCGGGGGCCGCATCGACGCATCCCTCCCGGATGCGGCGGGCCTGCCGGGGGATGCGGAGGAGAGCGAGCGCAATTTCCGGCTGGCGATGAGTCTCGGCCAGACCATCGCCTACCGCCTGGATCGCGAATTGCGGATCACGTGGCTGTACTCGTCTTCCTATGGCTACGATACGGCCATAGCTTACGGAAAGACCGCCTTCGACTTCCTCGACCAAGAGAGTGCGGAAGGGCTCACCGCGCTTTACCGCGAGGTGTTCCGCACGGGAAAGCGCGTGCGTGCCGATGTCGCCGTGCGCGCCAGGGCAGGGGGGCCTGTCCGGTATTTCGAGATCGCGGTCGAGCCGGTTCCGGGCAAGGACGGCCTGGCATGCGCCGCGCACGAGATCAGCGATCGGGTGGAGGCCGAGGCCAGGTCGCGGGCGGCGGCCGATCGACTCCGCTTCGCCCTCGGCGCGGCCGGGATGTGCGAGTGGTCCTGGGATCTGGGAGCGGGAATCGTCACGGGGTGCGCGCGGCTGTTTCGGCTGTTCGGCATCGATTCCCTGCCGTACGGGGGCGAAATGTCAGCCGACGCGTTTTTCGCGACCCTGCATCCGACCGACCGGAAGCGCATTCGCGCCGTCGTCGATAACGGGATCGCCGCTGTCGACAAGGGACTTGTGGGCGGCGAGGACATATCGCTCGACCTTCGGGTTGTTCTGGCCGACGGCACGCTGCGTTGGCTCGCCACCCGGGGGCGGGTGATGGGAGCGGGGAACGGCCGCGACGGACTCCTGACGGGCTTGAGCTGGGACGTGACGTCGGACCGGTTCGCCGAGCATCGCCTGCGGTCGGCGCGTCGCGAAGCGGAGGAGCGGGCGCATCAGGCGGAACGGCTGGAAGCCGAGATGCAGACGATTCTGAATGCGGTTCCCGTGGCAATCTGGGTCGCGCGCGATAGCGAGTGCAGGATTGTCGAAGGCAACCGCGCCGCCTATGACCTCGTCTCCCTGTCGCACCGAACACCGGTGTCCTTGGCCAAGTACGGGGCGGGCGACCTCGGCTACCGCGTGGTCCAGGATGGCCAAGCGCTTTCGCCCCAGCAATTGTCCATTTATCGCGCAGCCCATGGCGAGCAGTTGCGGGGGGTGGAACTGCAAGTGGTCAAGGATGACGGCACGGTTCGCTGGATGTATGGCAATGCGGTGCCGCTGATCGGGCCAGGGGGGGAAGTCCGAGGTGCCGTGAGCACCTTCGCCGACATCACCGAGCGGAAGACGGCCGAACTGCTCGTCCAGGAGAGCGAGGAACGGTATCGGACCCTGTTCGAGATGGCGCCCCTGTCCGTGGTGCTGGTGGAACCGGACACGGGCCGTTTCGCCGACTTCAACACCCTCGCCCACGAGGGGCTGGGGTACAGCTGCGAGGAATTCGCCAACCTATCGCTGTCCGACGTGGTTGCCGACGTCGGCAGCCTGGCGGCCTTGCGCATGGGGGACGGTCACGGCACCTTGCAGCTCGAAACCCATTATCGCCATAGGGACGGCCGGCTGCTGGAGTTTGCCGCCGTCGGCCGCCGCGTGTTCGTGAACGGCAAGCCATATCTGCAATGGATGGGGTTGGACATCACCCGCCTCAAGCGGGCGGAGGCGGATCTCCGCGAGGCGAAGGCCGAGGCGGAGCGCGCCAATATCGCGAAATCCAAGTTTCTGGCGGCGGCCAGCCACGACCTCAGGCAGCCGCTGCATGCTCTCGGGCTCTATCTCGCGGTTCTGTCGGCGCAATTGGCCGATGCCGACAGGCCGTTGATGACCAATCTCAACCACTGTCTTTCCAGTCTCACCGAGCTTCTCGATGACATGCTCGACGTCAGCAAGCTCGATGCGGGCGTGGTCACTCCGCGGATCGTGGACTTTTCCCTGGGCGAGCTGATCGATAAGGTCGTCGCATCGCATGAACTGTCGGCGCGGGCCAAGGGCTTGTCGGTGCGCAAGGTGGGGACCACCCGGATGGGGCGCGGCGACCCGAGCCTGCTGGAACGGGTGCTGATCAACTTCCTGTCCAATGCGGTCCGTTATACCCGCAGCGGCGGCGTGCTCATCGGTTGCCGCCGTTTGGAGGGACGCCTGTGGGTGGAAGTCTGGGACACGGGAGTCGGCATTTCCGAGGGCCAGACCGCGGAAATTTTCGAGGAATTCCGCCAACTCGGCAATCCCGAGCGCAGTCGCGAGAAGGGCAGCGGCCTGGGCTTGGCGATCGTCCGCAAGATCGCGAGCCTGCTCGGGCAGCGTATCCGCGTGGCATCGAGACCGGGGAAAGGATCGGTTTTCGCGATCGAGGTCTTTGAGAGCCAATCGCGGGATTATCTGGTCTCCCTGCCGCCCGAACGCAGCGGCCGGATCCTTCGGATCGCGCTCATCGAGGACGACGCCCAAACCGGCGAAGCCTTCGGCTGCGCCCTGGGCGCCTTGGGCCATCAGGTCGTCCAGGCCGGCTCCGTCGCCGAAGCGGTCGACCGACTGGGAGGGATTCCCCCCGATTGCGTGATCGCCGACCTCCATCTCGGCGGCGACGGCCGCGGAATCGAGGCGGTCAACCATCTCCGGGCCGTTTTCGGGCAAGGCGTCCAGGCGGTTATCCTGGCGGGCGATGCCGAGGCCGCGGCGGCGATCGCCGCCAAAGGCTTTCGCGTGTTGCACAAGCCGGTGGAATACGCCGCCCTCCGCGATTTCATCGCCGCCTTGGGTTGAGGCGATCCTTGGCATCCTTGGGGTGAGTGGACTGCGCCCGCGCAGGGCTCAAAACACCAATACCGCCAAGCTGAGGGCGCCGGCCGCCCAGCAGTACCAGGCGAAGGGGTCGAGCGCCTTGACGTCGTGGCCGCGGAAATAGCGCATCAGAATCCAAATGGCGGCGAAAGCCGTGGCGCCCGCCGTCATGCCCGCGATCACCGCGAGTCCCGCGGTGCCCGACAATCCCTGATGCGCCAGTTTGGGCAGCTCGTGGATGCCCGCGCCAAGGATGATCGGCGTGGCGATCAGGAACGAGAAGCGGGCGGCGTCTTCGTGGTGAAGGCCGCGCAACAGGCCGGCGACCATGGTGGCGCCGGACCGGGAAATCCCCGGCATCAGGGCGGTGGATTGGGCCAGTCCGATGATGAGCGAATCGGCGACCGTCAGGTCCGACAGCTTGCGGTGTCCACCCTGACGGCGCCGGCGCTCGCCGAGGAACAGCACAAGGCCATTCACCACCAGGAACGTGGCGGCCAATATCGGCGTGGCGAAGGCGTGCTTGATCGCCTTTTCGAAAAGCAGCGCCAGAATCACCGCGGGGATGGTGGCGACGACGACGTGGCCCAACATGCTCCGCTCGCGGCGCACCGCCTCGGGCGTGCCCTGGCCCAGAACCGCGAGGGCCATTGAGAGCCAATCCCTCCAGAAGAACGCCAGCGCGGCAAAGGCGGTGCCGATGTGCAGCGCCACCACGAACGGAAGGAACGCGGGGGAAGCCTGGTCGATGGTCCATCCCAGCACCGCCGGCAGGATCACCGCGTGAGCCAGGGAGGACACCGGGAACAGTTCGGTCACGCCCTGAAGAACGGCCATGAAGAGTGCTTGGATGACGGTCATGAAATTTCCTCGGTGGGCGGCATAAGACGCGCTTGCCGAAAATACTTTAAGCCGGCCGGGGGTCAAGATCGACGGACGACACCGGGCGAGGGAGGGGTTGTCCGCAAAAGCTCACAACGGCCGCCGGGGCTGCCCGGCCGGCGCAATAATTGGTATCCTTGAAACCAGGGTCCGAAGTGGAGGGATGTCGCGGAATGACGGCCGAAAGCCTGCCGGTCAATTCGGCTTTCTCAAAGGATGTCTACAAGTGCATAAGTGTCTGACTCGGAATCGGCATGGTTGCATTATCCCCGCGCCAGTCGCCGCATGATTAGCTTGATGCTCGCGATCATGAGCCATGCTGCGGCGGAGGTGACAAGAGCCTCGAAGTCCTTGGCGA
>JAJZVW010000076.1 GCA_021847015.1 Pseudomonadota bacterium
TCCGATCGTCCATCACCGCGCTGTATTCGACGTAAGGATGCGTCCCCCGCGTGCGCTCGGCCTGCGCCCATTTGCCGGCGGCGTAGCTCATGCGCAGATTGACGTCGAAGATGGTCTGCAGGCGCCGGGGCGATCCCAACTGGCTGGTGGGGGCCTTCCCCGGATTCTTCGGGTCCGGCGCCGGCGCGCGACCCCACCACCCCTTGTCCTGCAAGGTCGGGATCAGCTTGCGCTTGAAGTCGGCGAAGGTGGTCCCCTGGGCCAGCGCGTCCAGCACGGCCGCGTGAACGTCGCCCAGGATGTCGAACCCTGCCGACTTGGCCACCGTGAACTGGGCGGCATGCTCCTGTTGCCACATGTCCAGCCAGTGGAAGGACGGCGCCAGGGCGTGGCCCTTGGCCTTGAAATAGGCGACCGCCTCGTCCGGCGGCAGCGCCTTTAATTCCACCGTGGACATGCTTCAGCACCTTCCGGCGGCACGGGCCGCCGCTTTATTGAATTGGGCGCCTGCGCGCCCGGCGGCAGCGCCTTCAGTTCAATCGCGCTCATGATCGACCGGCTCCGCCGGGCGCGCAGGCGCCCTATTTTTGAGGTCTTGCGGCGCAGCCGCATGAACCGGGGCGCCGGTAACGCCGGCCAGCCGGGAGGCGAACGCCGCCTTGGCCAGCGCCTCGGCCAGCTTGGCCGGGTCCTGCTTGGCCATCGCCTCGGGCAGGCGCCGCTGGAACTCCTCCAGCGACGAACACTCATCGGCCAGCGCTTTCACCGGATCGATCATCGGCGCCATCATCGGATGCCAGTCGGAAAGGGACTCGGCCATCATCGCGTCCATGGCGTCGGTCAGCGGGCGCGCCGGCTGTTGGGCCTGCGCCGAGAGAATCCCCCCAGCTGGGGACGGCTCCGGTTGCAGTTCCCCGCCATCCACCCCATTGACCGGCGGCTGCGCCGCCAAATCCATTGAATCGGGCGCCTGCGCGCCCATCGGAGCCGCCGTCAGCACCGGCTCGCCCGGTTCCACAGCGGGAATGCCCAGCTTGTCGGCCAGCCATCCCGCCGGCACCGGGCCGCCCATGGATACGAAGGTCCGCACATTGTTGACCAGCGCCGTCAAATCCTCGGAATCGGGCTCGCCCATCACCAGCGACGGATAGCGCGCTTGTGGCCCCAGATTCAGATCGACCACGGCGCGGACCAGGTCGCGCTCCAGACAGGCCGCAAGCTGCGCCGCGTCGTCGGCCTGGATGTCGTCGCGCACCGTCTGGTGGGTCTGCGCGGTGCCGGCATACGGCCCGTTATCGGTGGTCCCGGTCTGGCCCAGCACCAGCTTCGACAACTGGGCGTTCCACCAATCCAGCTGGGTCATGTGCGGGCTGGTGCCGGTCGCCGCGCCGGCCTCGACGAACTGGATGTCCATGCCGGCGGGGATGATGGCGGCGGCGTCGGCGGCGATCGAGCGCACCGCCCGCAACAATGTCGCCTTGTCCTCGGCCGTGGCCCCGAACGCGTATTTCCCCACCCGCAGGGGATGGCCGTACACCTCCAGGAAGATCGCCCACGCCTTGGCGGAAAAGTTCTGGAACATATAGGCCCATGCCGCCGGCCGCATCAGGCCGCCGCGGATCGGCAGGCCGGACTTGGACCGATGGATATGGGTGATGAAGCGATAGGGCGGCAGCGGCGTGCCGAAATTGCCCCGCGCCAGCTCGGCCGCCGGCGCTTGGAACGATGACGGCCCGTCGCCGGGACCGCCCCGCATCAAAATGGTGCGCCCATCGACCCGGTCGAACTCGAACCATTGCGGGAACCGGTATTCGATCCGCTCGGGGCGCCAGTCCTTCCCCTGCATGTCCCAGGCGATCTCGCTGACGGAGAAGCCCTTGCCGATCGCGTCCAGCACATCGAAAAGCGCGCCGGTCACCGCCGGCCCTTCCACCACCTCGCGCACCAGATCGGCGGCCTTGCGGCTCATGGCATCGTCGCCGGCTTCCGTCACCGTGATCGGCAGCGCGGACACCTGCAATCGCCTTGTGCCCAACACCGCCCGGTAATGCAGGTTCTTTTCCTCCATCGCCTCGGCCAGCCACATCGCCGGGATCAGATTGCCCAGCTCCGCCTCGCGCAGCATCCCGGCCAGTTTCTGCGGGGTCAGTCCCTCTTCCGGGTGCCCGGCGATGATCGGCCGCAGACCCGTCACGGTCGGCCCGGCGATATCCTCCGTCAGCATTGCCGGATCGGGCTTCTTGCCCCCCAGCCATCCCTGCACCGTGTCCCATACGCCCATCACCATCCTCCCGCGCCGAAGCCCAGCCCGCGCCGTGTATCCTCTTCGTCTTCATCCGGCCGATGAAACGATCCCCGCGCCGGCGCCGTCTCCGCCGCGCTCAGGTAATCGTACTCGGCCACCGGCTGGCGGCTGGCGAACAGCGCCAGCGCGCCGGCCACCGCCGAATCGCCGTGTCGCTGTTTGCCGTCGCGCCCCTTGGACCGTTCGGTCGGCCGCGCCACGCCCTTATCCATGACCAGGTCGCGATGGTCGGCCAGCACGTCCGCATCCTTGGGCACGACGATGGTCCGATCCTCATAGGCGGCTTTGTAGGGCGGCATGTTGGCCCGGTACCATTCGACGGTCAGCATCACCCGTTGAATGCAGGCCCCGTAGCGCTGCATCGCCCGTTCGGCCAGATACTGGCCGTTGCCCCGCGCATCCAGCGCGCCGCCGCCGAACCGCGGCAGCCGGTCGCAGATATGGATCAGAACCTGCTCCTGCTGGCGGAACGGGATGTTGCGCAGCTCCACCAGGAACGGCGTGCGACGGTCCAGGGACGGCGCGATCTGGACGGGCCAGATCACCGTCAGATCGCCGTTGCGGCCGAAATCCTCGCCGAAGAAGCTGGTCAGATCGGGATCGAGACCGGCCAGCACCGGGTCCAGATGGGCTTCGCACCATGCCCTTGCCTCCGCCTCGCGCAGATGATCGGGCAGACGCTCGAACGAATCGGGCATCTCCCACCGCAGCACCGGCAGGGTCCCATCCATGCAGCCTTCGACCAGGGCGCCGGACAGGAACGCGCCGCCGCCCTCGCGCGGGATGCAGAACAGTTCCTCGTCCGCGCCGTCGCCGTAAAAGGCGATGATCTCGTCCCGCCAGCGCCGCTCCGCCGCCGCCGACCATTTCTTCCCCTTGACCTTGCAGATGCGCTTGTACAGCCCGTCCGCCAGGGCGTCGTCGAAGGTGCACCGCTCCAGATGATAGGGCAGGCGCCCGGCGCGGATGTCGGTCACCAGCTCGTTGAAGGGATTTTCGGCGCCGTCATGGGTGGACACCACCACCACCTTGCCGCCCCAGATCAGCAGGGCGAAGGCGGCCTTTAAAAGCTCTTTCAAATC
>JAJZVW010000046.1 GCA_021847015.1 Pseudomonadota bacterium
AACGTGTCGATGGAAGTGCAACTGATCGCCCCGATCGCCATGGACGAAGGCCTGCGCTTCGCCATCCGCGAGGGCGGCCGCACCGTCGGCGCCGGCGTCGTCGCCAAGATCATCGAGTAGTTGCCAAGGGCGCTGACTGGCTGTATAAGGCACGGCTTCGGCCGAGCGGACCAAGTGGCCGATCCCCTCCCGGGGTCGGCCACGCGGGTCTAGGAGTGTAGCTCAACTGGTAGAGCACCGGTCTCCAAAACCGGGGGCTGGGGGTTCGAGCCCCTCCACTCCTGCCAGCTAGCCCATGTCGCGAATGGCACGCCCGAGCGTCCCGAAAGCATTTGGAAGATTATGGCAAAGACGTCTCCAGGCCAGTTCATAAAGCAGGTCCGGCAGGAAGTGGCCAAGGTCACTTGGCCCAGCCGGCGCGAGACCGCCATTTCCACCGCCATGGTGTTCGCGATGGTTGTCATCGCGGCCATCTTCTTCATGCTCGTTGATCAGGTGTTCGCTTGGATGGTCAAGCTCTTGTTCGGCTTGGGAGGGTGAGATGGCCGCCGCCCGCTGGTATGTGATCCACGTATACTCCGGCTTCGAAAAGAAGGTGGCCCTGAGCATCCGCGAGCAGGCCGAGCAGAAGGGCATGGCCGAGCTGATCGAGCAGGTGCTGGTGCCGGTCGAGGAGGTCGTCGAGGTTCGCCGCGGTTCCAAGGTGAACGCGGAGCGCAAGTTCTTCCCCGGCTATGTGCTGGTGAAGATGGTGCTGACCGACGATACCTGGCATCTGGTCAAGAATACGGCCAAGGTTACCGGTTTCCTGGGGGGCAAGGGGCGTCCGGTTCCGATCACCCAGGCCGAGGCCGACCGCATCATTCGCCAGGTCCAGGAGGGTGTCGAACGCCCCAAGCCGTCGATCACCTTCGAGGTGGGCGAGCAGGTGCGGGTGAGCGATGGCCCGTTCACCTCGTTCAACGGTTTGGTCGAGGAGGTCGACGAGGAAAAGGCGCGCCTCAAGGTGGCGGTGTCGATCTTCGGGCGGTCCACCCCGGTCGAACTGGAATATTCTCAGGTCGAGAAGATCTGAGGCGTCTTCAGTCCCTCGCCGCCATCACATCCGGCGGCGGGCGGACCGTTTTGATCGTCGAGGGGATCGGCCCCGAGACGAAACCAGGCGGAAGGTCTGCCATTGGCCGCACCGCCGACTCTGACGACAGAGGATTGAGAGATGGCAAAGAAGATCGTGGGCTACGTCAAGCTCCAAGTGCCGGCCGGAAAGGCCAACCCGTCGCCGCCCATTGGCCCGGCGCTGGGTCAGCGCGGCCTCAACATCATGGAATTCTGCAAGGCGTTCAACGCCCAGACCCAGGGTCTGGAGCCGGGCATGCCGATTCCGGTGGTGATCACCGCCTATTCCGACCGTACCTTCACCTTCGTCACCAAGACGCCGCCGGTCACCTACTTCCTCAAGAAGGCGGCCGGTATCCAGAAGGGGTCGCAAACCCCGGGCAAGGGCGGCACGGTCGGTGAGGTCACGATGGCTCAGGTGCGTGACATCGCCGAGAAGAAGATGCAGGACCTCAACGCGAACGACGTCGAGGCGGCCAGCAGCATGATCGTTGGATCGGCCCGCTCCATGGGCCTCAAGGTGGTGGAGTGAGATCATGGCCGGCAAGCGTCTGAAGGCGGCTTACGCCGATATCGACCGCAACAAGTTCTACTCGCTCGACGAGGCCGTGAAGGTCATCAAGGGCCGCGCCGCCGCGAAGTTCGACGAGACCATCGAAATCGCCCTCAACCTGGGCGTCGATCCCCGTCATGCCGACCAGATGGTTCGCGGCGTGGTCGAATTGCCCCACGGCACCGGCAAGAGCGTTCGCGTCGCCGTGTTCGCCAAGGGTGACAAGGCCGAAGAGGCTCGCAAGGCCGGGGCCGAGTTGGTGGGCGCCGAGGATCTCGCCGAGCAGATTCAGGGCGGAGTCATGGATTTCGACCGCTGCATCGCCACTCCCGACATGATGGGCGTGGTCGGGCGGCTTGGTAAGGTGCTGGGTCCGCGCGGATTGATGCCCAATCCCAAGCTGGGCACCGTTACCGCCAACGTGGCCGAAGCCGTCCGCGCGGCCAAGGCCGGTCAGGTCCAGTTCCGCGTCGAGAAGGCAGGCATCGTCCACGCCGGCGTGGGCAAGGCCTCGTTCGGCGAGGACAAACTGATCGATAACGTCAAGGCGTTCATCGACGCCATCAACAAGGCGAAGCCGTCCGGGGCCAAGGGCACTTACCTCAAGAAGGTGTCGCTGTCCTCGACCATGGGGCCGGGCATGAAGCTCGATCTCGGCACGGTCGCCTGAGCGTTTGATGTAGGAGTTTCTCCCTTTCGGGGGAGAAGAGGTGGCCCCCTTCGCAGGGGGCCGCCGTACCTGTCCGAGACCGTAGGTGCCGAAGGGGCGTGACGTCCCGGAGGCTTGATGGGGAATCCCGCCTGCGCAGACAGAAGGTGACACCGTTTCGGCCCGCCCGGACATTCCTCCGGGGTGGGCGTGACGGCTTGAAGCTTCTGGGACAGGCCACCGGCGCCACCGGCGGGTGATCCCGACGGCGGTGCCACGGGCAAAGGACCTGGGGCAAGTCTCCGCCGGCGGGCTATCCCAACGGCGGTTACCGGCCACGGGCTCTGTGATCGGAGACGAACGTGGACCGAGCTACAAAGAAGGAGTGGGTCGGCTCTCTGCACGGCACGCTCGGGGATGTCGGGCTCGTCGTCGTCACCCACTACAGTGGGTTGACGGTTGCCGAGATGACGGACCTGCGCGGAAAGATGCGGGCAGCCGGTGCCAGCTTCAAGGTGGTGAAAAATCGGCTCACCCGTCTTGCCCTTGCGGGAACCGAGTACGAGACCATTGCCGACCTGTTCGTCGGCCCGACGGCGATCGCCTTCTCGAAGGATCCCGTCGCCGCCGCCAAGGTCGCCGTCGACTACGCCAAGGCGAACGAGAAGCTCAAGATCCTGGGTGGATCCTTGGGCGACAAGCGCCTCGACGTGAACGGCGTCAAGGCCCTCGCCACGCTGCCGTCGCTGGACGAGCTGCGCGCGCGTCTGGTCGGCATGATCTCGACTCCGGCTACCCGCATCGCCGGTGTGCTCCAGGCATCCGCTGGCCAATTGGCCAGGGTCCTGCGCGCAAAGGCGGAAAAGGACGAAGCCGCGTGAGAAACGACTACCAATCCCGGAACTCAAGCCTTATTTAGGAGTTTGCAATGGCTGATCTCGCTAAGCTCGTTGACGAGCTTTCGTCGCTCACCGTCCTCGAGGCGGCTGAGCTTTCCAAGATGCTCGAGGAGAAGTGGGGCGTTTCCGCCGCCGCTCCCGTTGCCGTGGCTGCGATGCCGGGCGCCGGCGCTGCCGCTGCCCCCGCTGCCGAGGAGAAGACCGAGTTCGACGTGATCCTCGCCGAAGCCGGCGAGAAGAAGATCAACGTCATCAAGGAAGTCCGCGCCATCACCGGCCTGGGCCTGAAGGAGGCCAAGGATCTGGTCGAAGGCGCTCCCAAGCCCGTCAAGGAAGGCGTGTCCAAGGACGAGGCGGAGAAGATCAGGAAGGTGCTCGAAGAGGCCGGTGCTAAGGTCCAGGTTAAGTAACCTGCTGTTCGGGCATCCCGAAACCAGGGGCCGGACGCGGCGGCGGTCTATGCCGCCGCGTTCCGGCCCGCTGGCGCTTGTACCGGGGCCAGGGGGTCGATCCAGGGCGGTCGATCGGCTGGCCGGCCTCCGTAAGGTGGCCGCGGCGTTGCGGGCGCCAACCCAATGCCCGGGCGTATTGTGCGCCCGGTCTGTGAATTTTGTGCCGGGCGGGGGCTCGCCTGCCCGTGGTCCCCTGGGGACCGGAACCGACATGAGGACGAGGAGCGGCAATGGCTAAATCCTACACGGGTCGGAAGCGTGTGCGTAAAAGCTTCGGGCGTATTCCTTCGGTCGCGCCAATGCCCAATCTGATCGAGGTGCAGAAAAGCTCCTACGATCACTTCCTCCAAATGGATGTGCCACCCGAGAAGCGCGCCAATGTCGGCCTTCAGGAGGTTTTCAAGTCGGTCTTTCCGATCAAGGATTTCTCCGAGCGGGGTACCCTCGAATTCGTAAAGTACGAGCTTGAGCAGCCCAAGTACGACGTCGAGGAATGCCAGCAGCGCGGGATGACCTTCGCCGCGCCGCTGAAGGTGACCCTGCGGCTGGTCGTGTGGGACGTCGACGAGGATACCGGCGCGCGCTCGATCCGCGACATCAAGGAGCAGGACGTCTACATGGGCGACATGCCCCTGATGACGGCCAACGGCACCTTCATCATCAACGGCACCGAACGCGTCATCGTCAGCCAGATGCACCGCTCGCCGGGCGTGTTCTTCGACCACGACAAGGGCAAGACGCATTCTTCCGGCAAGTACCTGTTCGCCGCTCGCGTGATCCCCTATCGCGGCTCGTGGCTGGATTTCGAGTTCGACGCCAAGGACCTCGTCTATGTCCGCATCGACCGCCGCCGCAAGCTGCCGGTGACGACGCTGCTGTACGGCCTGGATTCCGCCGAGACGGATGCGCTGCGCCGTGCGCGTCAAGCCGACGGGCGCGGTCTGGAGCCGTCCGAGGTGCGCGGGATGACGGCCGAAGAGGTGCTCAACTACTTCTACGATACCGTCACCTACACGCGCGGCCCCAAGGGCTGGAAGACTGTCTTCGAGCCCGAGCGCATGAAGGGCGTCAAGCTGGTCAGCGACCTCATCGACGCGCGGACGGGCGAGAAGGTGGCCGAGGCCGGCGCCAAGATGACCCCGCGCCTGGGCAAGAAGCTGAAGGATTCGGGTCTGGCGGAAATGCTGGTTCCGGCCGAGGAGCTGGTGGGCCAGTACGTGGCGGTGGACATCATCGACGAGCAGACCGGCGAGATCTTCATCGAGGCCGGCAACGAACTCACGCTCGCCAATATCGCCGAGCTGGAGAAGGGCGGGGTGACGACCCTGCCGGTGCTGTTCATCGACCACATCAACGTCGGCCCCTATATCCGCAACACCTTGGCGGTCGACAAGAACTCGACCCGCGAGGAAGCGCTGATCGACATCTACCGCGTCATGCGTCCGGGCGAGCCGCCGACGCTGGAGACGGCGGAAGCGCTGTTCCAGGGCCTGTTCTTCGACGACGAGCGCTACGACCTGTCGGCGGTCGGCCGGGTCAAGATGAATTCCCGGCTCAACTTCAACGACAAGTCGGTGCCGGACACCATCCGCGTGCTCCGCCGCGAGGACATCCTGGCGGTGATCAAGGTCCTGGTCGAACTGAAGGACGGCAAGGGCGAGATCGACGACATCGACCATCTCGGCAACCGGCGCGTCCGCTCGGTCGGCGAATTGATGGAGAACCAGTACCGCGTCGGCCTGCTCCGCATGGAGCGCGCCATCCGCGAGCGCATGTCGTCGGTGGACATCGACTCGGTGATGCCGCATGACCTCATCAACGCCAAGCCGGCCGCGGCGGCTGTGCGCGAGTTCTTCGGCTCGTCGCAGCTCTCCCAGTTCATGGACCAGACCAACCCGCTGTCGGAGATCACCCACAAGCGGCGCCTGTCGGCCCTCGGCCCGGGCGGTCTGACCCGCGAGCGTGCCGGGTTCGAGGTGCGCGACGTCCATCCCACCCATTACGGACGCATCTGCCCGATCGAGACGCCGGAAGGCCCGAACATCGGCCTGATCAACTCGCTGGCCACCTTCGCCCGCGTCAACCAGTACGGCTTCATCGAGGCTCCGTACCGGCGCATCCACGAGGGCCGCGTGACCGACGAGGTGGTCTACCTCTCGGCCATGGAAGAGGGGCGCTACACCATCGCCCAGGCCAATTCCGAACTGGACGGCGAGGGCAAATTCGTCCACGACTTGGTCTCCTGCCGCCGTGCCGGCGACTTCGTCATGGTTCCGCCGGACGAGATCACCATGATCGACGTCAGCCCCAAGCAGCTGGTGTCGGTGGCCGCGGCGCTGATCCCGTTCCTGGAAAACGACGACGCCAACCGCGCGCTGATGGGCTCGAACATGCAGCGTCAGGCGGTGCCCTTGATCCGCGCCGAGGCGCCGCTCGTCGGCACCGGCATGGAACAGGCCGTCGCCCGCGATTCGGGCGCGGCGATCACGGCCCGGCGCACCGGTGTCGTCGATCAGGTGGACGCCACCCGTATCGTCATCCGCGCCACCGAGGACGTGGCGGCCCACGAATCCGGCGTGGATATCTATAACCTGCTGAAATTCCAGCGGTCCAACCAGAACACCTGCATCACGCAGAAGCCCCTGGTCAAGGTCGGCGACCAAATCCTCAAGGGCGACATCATCGCCGACGGTCCTTCGACGCAGTTGGGCGAACTGGCGCTCGGCCGGAACGTCCTGGTCGCCTTCATGCCGTGGAACGGCTACAACTTCGAGGATTCGATCCTCATTTCCGAGCGCATCGTCCGCGAGGACGTCTTCACCTCGATCCACATCGAGGAATTCGAGGTGATGGCCCGCGACACCAAGCTGGGCCAGGAGGAAATCACCCGCGACATTCCCAACGTGGGTGAGGAGGCGCTCAAGAACCTGGACGAGGCCGGCATCGTCTACATCGGTGCCGAGGTGAAGCCGGGCGACATCCTGGTGGGCAAGGTGACGCCGAAAGGCGAATCGCCGATGACCCCCGAGGAGAAGTTGCTGCGGGCCATCTTCGGCGAGAAGGCGTCGGATGTCCGCGACACCTCGTTGCGGCTGCCCCCGGGCGTTACCGGCACCATCGTTGAGGTGCGGGTGTTCTCGCGCAGGGGTGTCGAGAAGGACGAGCGTGCGCTTGCCATCGAGCGGGCCGAGATCGAGCGGCTGGCCAAGGACCGGGATGACGAGCGCGTCATCCTCGAACGTTCCTTCTATGCCCGGCTGAAGCAGCTGCTGATCGGAAAGAAGGTCGTCTCCGGGCCGCGTGGCCTGAAGGCCGGCCAAGCCGTCACCGGCGAGGCGATGGCCGAGCTTCACGCGTCCGCGTGGCGCAATATCGCCGTGGAAGACGACGCGGTGATGGCCGACGTGGAAAGCCTCAAGCGGGCCTTCGACCAGGCGGTCGAGCGGTTGCAGCAGCGCTTCGAGAACAAGGTCGACAAGCTCCAGCGGGGCGACGAGTTGCCGCCCGGCGTGATGAAGATGGTCAAAGTGTTCGTCGCGGTGAAGCGCAAGCTGCAACCGGGCGACAAGATGGCCGGCCGTCACGGCAACAAGGGCGTCATTTCCAGGATCGTTCCGCTCGAAGACATGCCCTATCTGGGCGACGGGCAGCCGGTGGACGTCGTGTTGAACCCGCTCGGCGTGCCCAGCCGAATGAACGTGGGCCAGATTCTGGAAACCCATCTCGGCTGGGCATGTGCCGGCCTGGGGCAGGAAATCGGCGCCATGCTGGATCGCTACCGCCAGAACGGCGCCGCCATCGGCGACCTGCGCCAGAAGCTGGAACACGTCTACGGGCCGGAGGTCTTCCGCGAGGATGTGGCCGGTCTGGTGGACGACGAGGTCCTCGAACTGGCGGGCAACCTCCGTTCCGGCGTTCCGATCGCGTCCCCGGTGTTCGACGGTGCGCGTGAAAGCGACATCTGCGACATGCTGGAAAAGGCCGGGCGCGACACGTCCGGGCAGGTCACCCTGTACGATGGCCGCACCGGCGAGGCGTTCGATCGCAAGGTGACGGTGGGCTACATCTACATGCTCAAGCTGCACCACCTGGTGGACGACAAGATCCACGCCCGTTCCATCGGCCCGTATTCGCTGGTCACCCAGCAGCCGTTGGGCGGCAAGGCGCAGTTCGGCGGCCAGCGTTTCGGCGAAATGGAAGTGTGGGCGCTGGAAGCCTATGGCGCAGCGTACACGCTTCAGGAGATGCTCACGGTCAAGTCGGACGATGTCTCCGGCCGCACCAAGGTCTACGAGGCCATCGTGCGCGGCGACGACAACTTCGAAGCCGGCATTCCCGAGTCGTTCAACGTGCTGGTCAAAGAGCTGAGGTCGCTTGGCCTCAACGTCGAACTGACGCAACGCGAATTCTGATCCGACGAATGGAAGGCGGGAGGGTTTCCCTCCCGTTTCCCCCGAGCCACGCGGGAGCAGGTCAATGAACGAACTGATGAAGATCTTCGGTCAGGCGGGCGGTACCCAGTCCTTCGACCAGATCCGTATCTCCATCGCCTCCCCCGAGCGCATCCGCTCGTGGTCGTACGGCGAGATCAAGAAGCCCGAAACCATCAACTACCGGACTTTCAAGCCGGAGCGGGACGGCCTGTTCTGCGCCCGCATCTTCGGGCCGATCAAGGATTACGAGTGCTTGTGCGGAAAGTACAAGCGCATGAAGTACCGCGGCATCATTTGCGAAAAGTGCGGAGTCGAGGTCACCCTCGCCAAGGTCCGCCGCGAACGCATGGGCCATATCGAACTGGCCAGCCCGGTGGCGCATATCTGGTTCCTGAAGTCGCTGCCGTCGCGCATCGGACTGCTGTGCGACATGACGCTCAAGGACCTGGAGCGTATCCTCTATTTCGAGAACTACACCGTCGTCGAGCCGGGATTGACCCCACTGAAGCTCCACGAGCTTCTTTCCGAGGAACAGTACCAGCGCGCGGTCGAGGAATACGGTGAGGATTCCTTTACGGCGAAGATCGGTGCCGAGGCTATCCGCGATATGCTGACGGCCATCGATCTTGAGACGGAAAAGGACCGCCTCAAGATCGACCTCAAGGAAACGTCGTCGGAGGCCAAGCGCAAGAAGCTGGTCAAGCGGCTGAAGCTGGTCGAGGCGTTCCTCGAATCCGGCTCCCGCCCCGAATGGATGATCCTCGAGGTCATTCCGGTGATCCCGCCGGAGCTGCGCCCGCTGGTGCCGCTGGACGGCGGCCGGTTCGCCACGTCCGACCTCAACGACCTGTACCGTCGCGTCATCAACCGCAACAACCGCCTGAAGCGGCTGATCGAACTGCGCGCGCCCGAGATCATCGTCCGCAACGAAAAGCGGATGCTGCAGGAGGCGGTGGACGCGCTGTTCGACAACGGCCGCCGCGGCCGCGCCATCACTGGTGCCAACAAGCGGCCGTTGAAATCCCTGTCCGACATGCTGAAGGGCAAGCAGGGCCGGTTCCGCCAGAACCTGCTCGGCAAGCGCGTGGACTATTCCGGCCGCTCGGTGATCGTCGTCGGTCCCGAGCTCAAGCTGCACCAATGCGGCCTGCCGAAGAAGATGGCGCTCGAGCTGTTCAAGCCGTTCGTCTATTCCAAGCTGGAACTCTACGGCATGGCGACCACCATCAAGGCCGCCAAGCGCATGGTCGAGAAGGAGCGTCCCGAGGTCTGGGACATCCTTGAAGAGGTGATCCGCGAACATCCGGTCATGCTGAACCGGGCGCCCACCCTGCACCGCCTGGGCATCCAGGCGTTCGAGCCGGTGCTGATCGAGGGCAAGGCCATCCAGCTCCATCCGCTGGTGTGTACGGCCTTCAACGCCGACTTCGACGGCGACCAGATGGCCGTCCATGTCCCGCTGTCGCTGGAAGCCCAGCTCGAAGCGCGCGTGCTGATGATGTCCACCAACAACATCCTCAGCCCTGCGAACGGCAAGCCGATCATCGTGCCGTCCCAGGATATCGTGCTGGGCATCTATTACATCACCATGGAGCGGGACGAGCAGCCCGGCCAGGTGGTAGCCGTGCGCACGGCGGAGGAACTGCGGGCCGGCCTGGACAGGAAGTCCCTGTTCCTTTACCACGCAGCCAATCCCGCGCAGCCGGTCGACACCTCCGACCCGGACGCCGTGATGAAGCTCCTGGCCCGGCGCGCGGTGACCGCTCACCGCGCTCTCCAGGTCACCAGCCGGGCGATGCTCGAGGCGGGATTGGCGTCGAACGATATCCGTGCCTTCAACGTCGCGAAGCCGGGCACGCCGTTCACCTACGGCTCGGCCGACGACGTGGAGAAGGCCGTGGCGGACGGCCGCGCCATCCTCTACCGGACACCCATGTTCGCGGGTATCGGCGAGATCGAAGAGGCGCTGTCGGCCAGGACCATCAACCTTCATCAGCGGATCAAGACCCGCTTCAAGACCGTCGACAAGGACGGCAACCCGACGATCGTCATGGTCGAGACGACCCCGGGCCGGATGCTTCTGTCCGAACTCCTGCCGCGTCATCCGGCCGTGCCGTTCTCGGCCATCAACCGTCTGTTGACCAAGAAGGACATTCAGAACGTCATCGATCTCGTTTACCGCCATTGCGGCCAGAAGGAGACGGTGATCTTCGCGGACCGCGTCATGAACATGGGCTACACCCATGCGTTCCGCGCGGGCATTTCCTTCGGCAAGGACGACATGGTCGTGCCGGGCGCCAAGGAGAAGCTGGTCGGCGAGACCGAAGAGCAGGTCAAGGAATACGAGCAGCAATACCAGGACGGCCTCATCACCCAGGGTGAGAAGTACAACAAGGTGGTGGACGCCTGGTCGAAATGCACCGACGACGTGGCCGACGCGATGATGAAGGAAATCTCGCGTCTGGAACCGGGCCGGATGGTCAATTCCATCTACATGATGGCCCATTCCGGCGCCCGCGGCTCGGCGGCACAGATGAAGCAGCTGGCCGGCATGCGCGGCCTGATGGCCAAGCCGTCCGGCGAGATCATCGAGACGCCGATCATCTCGAACTTCAAGGAAGGCCTGACCGTTCTGGAGTACTTCAACTCCACCCACGGCGCCCGCAAGGGTCTGGCCGATACCGCTCTGAAGACCGCCAACTCCGGCTACCTGACCCGCCGTCTCGTCGATGTGGCCCAGGACGCCATCATCTTCGAAGAGGATTGCGGTACCAGCCGGGGTCT
Organism: Pseudomonadota bacterium; assembly: GCA_021847015.1. Lineage (GTDB taxonomy): Bacteria > Pseudomonadota > Alphaproteobacteria > Rhodospirillales > Magnetospirillaceae > JAJZVW01. The sequence goes on from JAJZVW010000046.1 coordinate 10,887, forward strand.
GTCGGTCTCGGCGGTGGTCGAAGGAGGCGAGGTGATCGCGCCGCTGGCCGAGCGTATCCTGGGCCGTTCCGCGTCCCGGGACATCGTCCATCCCGCCACCGGTGAGGTGCTGGTCAATGCCGGCGACATCATCGGCGAGGCCGAGGTGGAAGCCATCGACGCGGCCGGCATCGAGGTCGTCGGCATCCGCTCGGTGCTGACCTGCGAAAGTCAGGAGGGCGTCTGCGCGACCTGCTACGGCCGCGACCTCGCACGCGGGACCCGCGTCAACGTCGGCGAGGCCGTCGGCGTCATCGCCGCGCAGTCCATCGGCGAGCCGGGCACGCAGCTCACCATGCGGACCTTCCACATCGGCGGCGCCGCCCAGCGCGGTGCCGAGCAGTCGTCGATCGAGGCGACCGGCGAAGCCACGGTTCAGGTCATCAACCGCAACGTCGTGACCAACTCGTCCGGTGCCAAGATCGTGATGAGCCGCAATTGCGAAGTCGCCCTGGTGGACGACACCGGCCGCGAGCGCGCCCGTCACCGCGTGCCCTACGGCGCCAAGCTGCTGGTCGAGGAGGGCGGCAAGGTTTCCAAGGGCAGCAAGCTGGCCGAGTGGGATCCCTACACGCTGCCGATCATCACCGAGATCTCGGGCGTGGCCCACTTCGTCGATCTGGTCGAAGGTCTGTCCATGCGCGAGGTGGTCGACGAGGCCACCGGCATCGCCAGTAAGGTGGTGATCGACTGGAAGCAGCAGCCGCGCGGCGCCGACCTGCGTCCGCGGGTCGAATTGCGGGGCGAGAACGGCCAGCCGGTCCAGCTTCCCAACGGGCTGGAGGCGCGCTACTTCCTGTCGCTCGACGCCATCCTTTCGGTCGAGAATGGGCAGAAGGTCAATGCCGGCGACGTGCTGGCGCGCATCCCGCGCGAGGGGTCGAAGACCCGCGACATCACCGGCGGTCTGCCGCGCGTCGCGGAACTGTTCGAGGCCCGCAAGCCCAAGGATCACGCCATCATCGCCGAGACCGACGGCCGGGTGGAGTTCGGCAAGGACTACAAGTCGAAGCGCCGCATCCTGGTGGTGCCCGAGGAAGGGGATCCGGTCGAATACCTCATCCCCAAGGGCAAGCACATCTCGGTGCAGGAAGGCGACTACGTCCGCAAGGGCGATGCCCTGATGGACGGCAACCCCGTGCCGCACGACATCCTCAAGGTCCTGGGCGTTGAAGCGTTGGCCCAGTATCTCATCAACGAGATCCAGGAGGTCTATCGTCTGCAGGGCGTGAAGATCAACGACAAGCACATCGAGGTGATCGTTCGCCAGATGCTGCAAAAGGTCGAGATCACCGAACCCGGCGACACCACTCTTTTGGTGGGCGAGCAGATCGACCGCGTGGAGTTCGAGGCGGAGAACGCCAAGGCCATCCGCGAGAACGGGCGTCCGGCTTCGGGCGTGCCGGTGCTCCAGGGCATCACCAAGGCGTCGCTGCAAACCCACTCGTTCATCTCGGCGGCGTCGTTCCAGGAGACGACCCGCGTCCTTACCGAGGCCTCGGTCTCCGGCAAGGTCGATTCCCTGATGGGCCTGAAGGAGAACGTCATCGTCGGTCGTCTCATCCCCGCCGGTACCGGGTCGGTGATGAACCGTCTGCGCGAGATCGCCGCCAAGCGGGATCGCGAAATGGGAGTGCCGGCACCGGAAGAGGCGCCTCCCGCCATCACCCCGGCCGAGGGCGGCCAGCCGTCGGCACCGGCCGCGGAATAAGCGCGCCGGCCGTCAACGAAGACCCCGCCTCCGAAAGGACGCGGGGTTTTTCGTTGGTTCAGAAATCGAATGCTCCGCTTAAGCCGTCGGCGCGGGCGTCCCGGTCGGTCAACGGGGCGAGCCCAAAGCGGGCCTCGATAAACTTCAGGATCGAAGCGGTGTCGTAGACGGTGTGGTCCACCTGGCCCTTCTTGGCGAAGGGCGAGATGATCACTGCCGGGACGCGGTTGCCCGGCCCCCAGCGGTCGATGCGGGGCGGGGGGACGTGGTCATAGAAGCCGCCGTTTTCATCGTAGGTGACGATGATTGCGGTCGTGCTCCACATCGGGCTCCGTTCGATGCTCTCCAGAATGTGTCCGAGGTGGCGGTCGCCTTCGGTGATGGTGGCGTAGCCGGGATGCTCGTCGAACCTCCCGGCGGGCTTGTAGAATGCCACGGCGGGCAGCGTGCCGGCGGCGATGTCGGCCAGGAAATCGGCACCGTCCTTGAGGTGTTCGGCGCGGGCCGGGGAGCCCGGAGCGAAGGCGCGGAAATAGGCGAACGGCTGGTGGTGGTATTCGAAATCGGCGGGTGCCTTGCCGGCCAAGGCGTCGGCCCAGCCGCCGGCATACCACGCCCACGACACGCCTTTGGCCGTCAGCCGGTCGCCGATGGTCGGCAGGTCGATCGGCGGCATCCGCTTGGCCGGGTCGGCGGCTCGCGGCGCGTAGGGCGGGTAGAACGGCTGGATGGTGTTGACGGCATGGCCATCGGGTGTCAACGCCCCGTCCGCGATCAGGCGGCCATCGGCATCGAGACGGGCCTTCAGCAAATCCGGCGCGCCCTGGTAAACCGGCGCGCAGGCGCATACCAGCATCATGTGATTGAGGAACGAGCCGCCGAACGCGCCCATGAAGAAATGGTCCGCCAGGGTGAAGCGGCGTGCCCACCGCCAGAGTTCCGTTCCTGAGGTGTCGTAATAGCCCATGGTGAGGCCGGCGGCATCCGAGACCTCGGCGAAGCGGTCGTCGCGGCTGCCGTCGATCTGCGCGATGTTCTGATAATAGCGATGGACCAGATCGCCGGTGAGCCGGTCGAGGGGAACGTAGCGGCCGATATCGAATGGGCGGTTGGGGAGGTCCGCCGGAAACCGGGGGTCGGGACCGGGTGGCCGGGCGGTGGTGTCGCGGGGTTGGGGCAGGGTGGCGTAGGGGTAGCCGGAGGCGTCCACCTGGGGCGGTGCGGCGGTGACCGCCCGCGTGATGCCATCGGCCCCGGGGAAAAGGCCGAAGACATTGTCGAAGCTGCGGTTCTCCAGATAGATCACGACGATGTGCTGGATGTGGTCGAGGCCGCCCCGCGTCGGCGGGTCCTCGGCATGCGCGGGGGCCATTCCCATGATCGCCGCCGCGGCCACCGCCGCCACGCAGAGACTCCGCGTCGTCGTCATCCCTTTTCGTCCATGGCCTCGATCAGCCCCCGCATGGTCACCCCATCGGCGCGCGGCTGGGACAGTGGCGGCGGGATGGGGACCGGGAAGTACCGCGTCGGCGGCTCGGGCGGCGGCGCCGGCGTTTGCGCGGCCGGCGCCGCCGCGGCCGCGTCGGGCCCGAGGGCTGCGATCTGCGGTCCCTCCGCGGGGCGCGGTTCGGGCCGGAGATCGGCCATTTCGTCATGGATGACCGGAGAATTGTAGGCCGCGCCCATCGCGTGGCGAAAGCGCGCCTGGACGGTGTGGTAAAGCGACGCCACCGAGCGCGCACCGCCCCCGCCGTCCTGGAACATGTCCGAATTGGCATGGGCGGCATCCGGCAGCAGACCGGCGGCGTCGTCCTTGGGGGCCTCGGCCATCCGTTGCAGCACCTTGGCGGCCCCGGCGGCCCCCAGAAAATGGGCGAGGTAAAGGTCGCTGGCGGCGACCGGCCGGCCCAGCCGCGCCTGGAGCGTGCGCTGGTTGTCCTTCGCGTATTCCGCCGCCATGATCGCCGAAATCTCGGGGTTTCGCCGCAAGTCGAGGATCGCATGCCGCGTCTGCTTATCGGCGACGTGGAGCCGTCCGTTCGCGTCCCGCGTCACCGCCGCCGCCACGTCGCCAAGGCCATAGGAGGCGCCATGCCGCTTGATCATGTCGAGCCAGGTCGCGCCGGTGAACTGGAACAGTCCCGCGGCCGACGAATGGCGGTTATGGGCCTGCGGGTTCAGGCGGCTTTCCTGGTTCGCCTGGGCGAGCAGATAGTCGAAGGAAACGCCGGTCGCTTCCGCCGCCGCACGGAGCGCGGCCACCACCCGGTCGCCGGTTTGCGCCTGCGCCGTGGAGTCGGTCGGGGTAACGCTCGTCGGGGGGTGCATGCCTGCCTCCGGAAGCGGGTCGGCCTGGCCCAATGGGCTCTCCCGTACCATACCCCCAATCGGGCACCATGTCCCCTCCCGAAGAGGCTTGCCGGCGGGGACGCTCCGGGCCCAGGGGCGGCACTCTTTTTCTTGACGCAGTGGCTGACGATAAATAGGATGCGGGCCTTCTCGGGGGACTGGTGGTAGGCGATCCGCCTAAACGCTGTCGTCCCGCGACTAGCGAAACAACATTCGAGACGCCGAACGGGTCGGCGACCGGCACCCGAAAGGAGCCCCGAAGGCCGCGCCTTCGGCGGGTTTTTTTCTTGGTTGCGCTGCTGTTTGTGCGAAGGGAAAGACTTTATGCCGACGATTAACCAGTTGATCCGTAGTCCGCGCCAGCCGGAACAAGCGCGCAACAAGGTTCCGGCCTTGGAGGCTTGTCCGCAGAAGCGCGGTGTCTGCACCCGCGTCTACACGACCACCCCGAAGAAGCCGAACTCGGCGCTTCGCAAGGTCGCCCGCGTGCGGCTGACCAATGGTTACGAGGTCACCTCCTACATTCCCGGCGAAGGTCATAACCTTCAAGAACACTCGGTGGTGATGATCCGTGGCGGTCGCGTCAAGGACTTGCCCGGCGTCCGCTACCACATCATCCGCGGCACTCTTGACACCCAGGGTGTCAAGGATCGCCGCCAGCGCCGTTCGAAGTACGGCGCCAAGCGTCCCAAGTGAGGAATTAGCCCATGTCCCGCCGTCACGCCGCCGAAAAGCGCGAGATCACGCCCGACGCCAAATATGGCGATTTCGTGATCGCCAAATTCATGAACTGCCTGATGCTCGATGGCAAGAAGTCGGTGGCCGAAGCCATCGTCTACGGCGCCCTCGACAAGATCCAGAAGAAGACCGGCCAGGATGCGCTGGCCGTCTTCCACGATGCCCTCGACAACGTCAAGCCCGCCCTGGAAGTGCGCTCCCGCCGTGTCGGCGGCGCCACCTATCAGGTGCCGGTCGAGGTTCGCACCGACCGCCGGCAGGCGCTGGCCATCCGCTGGATCATCGAATATTCGCGCAAGCGGTCGGAGACCACCATGGTCGACCGGCTTTCGGGCGAACTGCTCGATGCCGCCAACAATCGCGGCGCCGCCGTGAAGAAGCGTGAAGACACTCACCGTATGGCCGAGGCGAACAAGGCGTTCTCGCATTATCGCTGGTAGTTCCAGGTAACGAGAGTTCCGGTATGGCCCGTACGACGCCACTGGATCGCTATCGTAATATCGGCATCATGGCGCACATCGATGCCGGTAAGACGACGACGACCGAGCGTATTCTCTACTACACCGGAAAGTCCTACAAAATCGGCGAGGTGCACGAGGGCACCGCGACGATGGACTGGATGGAGCAGGAGCAGGAACGGGGCATTACGATCACCTCGGCGGCCACGACGTGTTTCTGGCGCGACCATCGTATCAACATCATCGATACGCCCGGTCACGTCGATTTCACGATCGAGGTCGAACGTTCCTTGCGGGTCCTCGACGGTGCGGTGGCGGTATTCGATTCCGTCGCCGGGGTGGAACCCCAATCCGAGACGGTGTGGCGGCAGGCCGACAAGTATGGCGTGCCGCGCGTCGCCTTCATCAACAAGATGGACCGCGTCGGCGCCGATTTCGATCGCTGCGTCGCGATGATCTCCGACCGTCTCGGGGCCCATCCGCTGGTCCTGGAATTGCCCGTCGGCAAGGAAGCCGGGTTTGCGGGGGTCGTCGATCTGCTGCGCAACTGCGCGGTGATCTGGTCCGAGGACACCTTGGGCGCGCGGTTCGAGGACCGGCCTGTGCCGGCCGAACTCGCGGAAAAGGCGTCGCAGTACCGCAAGCAGCTCGTCGAGGCCGCCGTCGAACTCGACGACCGGGCCATGGAGCAATACCTTTCCGGCCAGGAACCGGATGCCGACACCCTGAAGCGCTGCATTCGCAAGGGCACCATTGCCATGACGTTCGTGCCCGTTCTGTGCGGGTCGGCGTTCCGGAACAAGGGGGTGCAGCCCCTGCTGGATGCGGTGGTGGATTACCTGCCGGCGCCGGTGGACATTCCGGCCATCACGGGGCACCGGGTCGATTCGGACGCGGCGGTCGAGCGTCACAGCACAGACGACGAGCCCTTCGCCGGTCTCGCGTTCAAGATCATGAACGATCCCTTCGTCGGTACCCTCACCTTCGTGCGGATCTACTCCGGCATGGTGGAATCGGGCGCCATGCTTCAGAACACGGTGAAGGGCAAGCGCGAGCGTGTCGGCCGGATGCTGCTGATGCACGCCAACAGCCGCGAGGAAATCCGCGAGGCATGGGCGGGCGACATCGTCGCCTTCGCCGGGCTCAAGGATACGACCACCGGCGATACCCTCTGCGCCGGCGATGCGGCAAGCCAAGTCGTTCTGGAGCGTATGGAGTTTCCGGAGCCGGTGATCGAGGTCGCGGTGGAGCCGAAGACCACCGCCGATCAGGAAAAGATGGCGGTTGCGCTGGGGCGTCTTGCCGCCGAGGACCCTTCCTTCCGGGTCGCCAGCGATCCCGAGAGCGGGCAGACCGTGATCAAGGGCATGGGCGAACTCCACCTGGAGATCGTCATCGACCGCATGCGCCGGGAATTCAAGGTGGACGCCAATGTGGGGGCCCCGCAGGTGGCCTACCGCGAGACCATCGCCACGGTCTGCGAGATCGATTACACCCACAAGAAGCAGACCGGCGGTTCGGGCCAGTTCGCGCGCGTCAAGATTCGGCTTGAGCCCGCCGCCAAGGGGACGGGGTTCTCTTTCGTCAATGCCGTCGTCGGCGGCGCGGTACCGAGGGAATTCATCCCGGGCGTGGAAAAAGGGCTGCGCTCGGGCGTGGAGAGCGGCGTGATCGCCGGCTTTCCGGTGATCGACATCAAGGCGACCCTGGTCGACGGCGCGTCCCACGACGTGGATTCGTCGGCTCTGGCCTTCGAGATCGCGTCGCGCGCCGCTCTCCGCGAGGGCCTCGCCAAAGCGGGGCCGAGGCTGCTGGAGCCGATGATGCGGGTCGAGGTGGTAACCCCCGAGGATTACACGGGCGGCGTCATCGGCGACCTCAACGGACGGCGGGGCCAGGTGACCGGCATGGGGCAGCGCGGCAATGCCCGGGTCATCACCGCCCTGGTGCCGCTGGCCAATATGTTCGGGTACGTCAACGCCTTGCGGTCGATGTCGCAAGGCCGCGCGCAGTACTCGATGTTTTTCCACCACTATGCGGACGTGCCTCAGAACGTTTCCGAGGAAATCCGTGCCAAGATGGCCGGCTGACGAGGCCGCCGGGAATTGAGGGAGCAGAAAAATGGCTAAGGCGAAATTCGAGCGCACCAAGCCGCATTGCAACGTCGGCACCATTGGTCACGTTGACCACGGGAAGACCTCGCTGACGGCGGCGATCACGAAGGTCCTTGCGGAGACGGGCGGGGCGA
>JAJZVW010000002.1 GCA_021847015.1 Pseudomonadota bacterium
TCAAAAATCAAACGCGGGGTGGAGCAGCCCGGTAGCTCGTCAGGCTCATAACCTGAAGGCCGCAGGTTCAAATCCTGCCCCCGCAACCAAACCCAAGCCGCTGATTCCGAATAGGAAACAGCGGCTTTCGCGTTGCCGGTTCGTCGTCTTTTTCAGGGGGAATTTCCGCCTGCCTCGGCCTGTCGCCGGCTGAATGTGCCGAAGTCCTCGCCGTGCCCGTCCGCCACCCATTGGAACATGGCAAGGAAATCCTTCGCCTCCAGCAGGCCGGGCATGCGCGCCACCTCGATGTCGGGGCCCGAGCGCCCGGCGACATCCTTGGGGTCCTTCGGGAAAAATTGGATGGTGGGGGTGAGGTGGACGGCGTACTTGCGCGCCAGCGCGCTCTCCGGGTGTACGCTGCCGTCGAAGTCGGTTATCGCACGGCTGCCGTGCAGGTCGAGTGTAACGATGGCGAAGTGGCGATAGATCCAGCCGCCGATCCGAGGGTTTGGGAAATAGGCGGTCTCCATCTCACGGCAGTAGGAGCATCCGCTCTGCTCCCACACCACGGCAAAACGTTTGCCGGCGGCCGCCGCGGCGGCGATGGAGTTGCGCAGGTCAACCGGGCCGGCGGCGGCCCGGTCGGCGCGGTATTGCCCGTCGGCACTGGCCGCTTGCGCGGTCGCCGCGATGCCCGTACCCCGGAGGGTGAGGGCGGCGACGACCGCGATGCAGCGTGTCCACGTCGGCGTTTTCACCGTCATGGCGCGATATAGGTCCATCCTTTGAGCTGGCGCTCGATCAGCGTCGGCACGCCGGCTTCGGTCTTCGTCACTCCGGGCAGCAGGTCGTCGACGGTCTTGTGCATGGTCTTCATGGTCTGGCCGCAGGCCAGGAACTCGACATGGGCGTATTCCGCCGCCGACACACGGTCCGCCACCGGCGAATCCTTCAACACCGCGTGCAGCCCAGGGCCGAAGGCGACGATGGCGATCTTGACGTTGTCCTGGCCATAAAAGTTTTGCGAATTCAGGGCATTGTTGAGGATCAGGTTCATTTTCTTGGGATCGGCCGAGTCCAACTGGAGCACCAGCTTGCGCGGGTGATCCCAGTCCGGCTTGGGATTGGCAAGGTCTTCCGCCAGTGCGGGAGCCGTGGACACGAGAGCCACCGCCAGCCAGGCGGCCGAGATCAGTTTCATGGTTTTTCCTCCCAAAAGGTCTTAACGCTAAGTGTTGCGGTTGCGGATTCCCTAGCCGGCTACCCCGCTTTGGCTAACGCCGGCAGGGCGCCGCCCAGCCAGTTCGCCACGTCGGCGAGCCCTCCGGTCAGGACCAGGGCGCCCGTGGCGATCAGCAGGCCACCGATGGACAATTCGACAAGGCGCAGATGGCGCCGGAACCGCCGTGTCCAGGCCAGGAAGGGCCTGGTGGCGACCGCGGCGGCGAGGAACGGCACGCCCAGTCCCGCGGCATAGGCCGCGAGCAGCAGGGTGCCGTCCGCCACGCTGTCCCGTCTGGCGGCAATCATCAGGATGGTCGCCAGCACGGGGCCGACGCAGGGCGTCCAGCCGAAGGCGAAGGCCAGCCCGACGAGGAACGCCCCCAGCAGGCCGGCCGGCCGTTGCGCCACATGGACGCGCTTGTCGCCGTCCAGCAAGGGCAGTCGAACCAGGCCGCAATAATGGATGCCCAGTACGATGATCGCCCCGCCGGCCGCCAGCGACAGCCAACGCATGTTGCCGGCCAGCAGCGTGCCGATTGCCGAGGCCGAGGCTCCCAGGGCCACGAAGACGGCGGCGAAGCCGACCACGAACGCGGCCGCCGATGCCGCCACGTTGGGATCGAACGCCGCCGTACCGCGCTCGTTCAGGCGATCCAGCGACACGCCCCCCAGGAAGCACAAATAGGCGGGAACCAGGGGCAGCACGCAGGGCGAAGCGAAACTCAGCACACCGGCGCCGAATGCCGCCCCCAGGGAGACGTCGAAAACGGCCACGATTCCCTCCCTCCCGGGTCAGCCCCGGACCAGAACCGCACGCAGCGCGCCGCCCAGGCTGCCCTGCTCCAGGTATTTCAGTCCCAGCACGCCCCCGGTCAGGATGGACAGCAGGGCCAGCAGCGAGCCGGCCGCCAGCGTGGACATGCCGGTCAGGCCCTGGCCGATGGTGCAGCCCAGGGCCAGCACGCCGCCGACGCCCATGATCGCCGCGCCGATCAGGTGCCGCATGGTGTCGGCGGTATCGGTGAAGCCCTCGAACCGGAAGGTGCTGCTCGCCACCGCCATCACGAACGATCCCGCGATGACCCCGCCCACCGTGGCGATGCCGAAATTGATGGTGGCTCCGGAATAGGTCATCAGGTATTCCACGCTGTCGCCGATGGGGGCGATGAAGGTGAAGGACGCCAGCGCGGTGGGCGAGAAGTCGTCGTTGCCCAGCACGCCGGTTATCCACCAGCCGGTGGGAACCATGAGGCCGACCACCAGACCGGCGATCAGGTTGGCGGGCGAGGTGCGGAAGTCGCGGTCGGCGAAGCAGAACAGAAGCAGCGCCCCCGCGAGCGGTGCGGCGATGGCCCAATGGGCCGCCGTCGGCGCCAGGCCGGTGATTGCCGCCAGCATGTCCGGAAGGCCCTGGCTCGTCAGCCCGCGGTTGGCCAGATTGATGTTGGCCGCCGCCTCCATTTGGACGCGGCCCACGGCGATCAGCCCGCGCAGCGTCATGTAGGCGAAGATTCCGATGACCAGCAGCACCACCACGGATTTGAGGTTTCCGCCGCCGATCCGCACCAGCGTCTTGTTGCCGCACCCCCCTGCCATGGTCATGCCGAAGCCGAACAGCAGGCCGCCGACGATGGCGCCCAGCCAGCCCAAATTGGGGGTCAGGTAGATGGACTTGCCGGTGTCGATCAGGCCGGCCGTGTTCATCGCCTGGGTGGCCAGGATGGCCACGGCGATGGCCAGCAGCCACGAGCGCATGCGGCGCCAGTCGTCCATGAAGACGATGTCGGAGATGGCGCCCATGGTGCAAAAATGGGTCCTGTTGGCGACGGCGCCGAAGATGCCGCCCGCGAGAAAGCCCGCGCCGCCGACGATGGTAGTAATGGGGAGGTCGCTCATGGGGATTCTCCAGCCTGCGCTTAAATGCCGACGACCTTGACGCGTTGCCTTTCGGGCACCGTCACGACGCTCTTGCCGGCGACGTACTGGGTGACCACGTCCCAGATCGGGGGGCCTTCGGTGCCCTTGGTGACCGAGGCCCAGCCGGCCACGGTATAGGTCTTGGCCGGGTCGATCGGCTTGCCGGTACGGGTCAGGCGCATGTCGGTGATGCGCTTGCCCAGGGGTTGGTCGGGGGCGATGGTGTAGCTCATGCCGCCGACACGGACCATGTCCCCGCCCTGCTGGTAATAGGGGTCGGGGTTGAAGAGGTTGTCGGCCACGCCCTCCAGCGTCTCCTTGAGCGTCTTGCCCGTCATCGCGTTGCGATAGGCGGCCGGGTAGGTGATGGCGGTCTGGTTGTAGACGTCCTCCAGCGTGATGGCCTGTCCCGGCAGCAGCGTCGCGCCCCAGCGGAAGCCCGGGGACAGGGCGATTTCGGCATCGCGCTCCTGGAGCAGGGCGTCGCAGATCAGGTCGTCGAACGTGCCGTTGAGGTTGTCGCGGCGGTACAGCAGCGAGTCCGCGCGGCCGAGGACGCGGCCGAGTTCGGCCTTGTGCGGCTCGCGGATATTGGCGACCAGGGCCGCCATGTCCTGATCCGGCGCGATCACGTCGGCCAATACCGGGATCAGCTTGAAGGCATAGTCGGCGACCTTGCCATCCCGGACGTCAAGATCCAGACGGGCAAGGAACTTGCCATGGGAACCCGCCCCCACCAGCAGCGTCGAGCCGACCTTGATCGCCGCGGGGATGGCGTCGTGGGTGTGGCCGGTCAGGATGACGTCGATCCCCTTGACCTGTTGGGCCATCTTGCGGTCGGTGTCGAACCCGTTGTGGCTGAGCATCACCACGAGTTGGGCGCCGGCCGCCCGGGCGGCATCGACCCGCTGCTGCATCTCGCTTTCGCGGATGCCGAAGGACCATGTCGGGATCATCCATCGCGGGTTGGCGATGGGCGTATAGGGGAAGGCCTGGCCGATCACCGCGACCTTGACGCCGCCGCGGTCGAAGAAGGCGGTGTGGGCGAACACCTCTTCGTCCCACTCGGTGTCCCGGACGTTGCTGGCGAGGAACGGGAAGCCCAGTTTGGACGCCAGTTCCTTCACCCGGTCGTTGCCGTAGGTGAATTCCCAATGGCCCGTCATGGCGTCGACGCCGAGATGCCGCATGACGCCGACCATGTCCTCGCCACCGGCTTTGAGCGCCGTGTACGAGCCTTGCCAGGTGTCGCCGGAATCGAGGAGCAGGGTGTTGCCGGGCCGCTCCGCGCGAATGGCCTTGACCAGGGTGGCGATGCGGTCGACGCCGCCAACCCGGCCGTAACGGCGGGCCAGGGCGGTGAAGTCGTCGCACGTGAACATGTACGCCGCGCGCGTGCCGGCCTTCAGCCCGAAATAGGTGAGGAAATCCTTGCCGGTCAGATGCGGCGGCAGGCCGCGGGCGGCGCCCACGCCCAAATTGATCGCCGGCTCCCGGTAATAGAGGGGGACGAGCTGCGCGTGGATGTCGCAGAAATTGAGCAGGGTGACCTGGCCGACCGGCTTGAAGGCCAGCAGATCGTCCTGGGTGACGGCGCCATTGTCGGCGGCGCGGGCCAGGCCCCCGGGCAGGGCGGCGGCCGTGGCCGCCGCCACCTGGAGGAAATCGCGTCGGGTGAGCATGGGTGTTCGTCCTTGCCGAATATCGTCGAGGCGGCGTCTATTTGCGGACCGCGGGCGTCTCCACCGGCAACCCGTTACCCCGCCAGGCGAGGTAGAGTTCGAGATTGACGTATTCGTCCGAGCCGAAGGCATGGGGATCGGCGCGCATCTGCTTGTCGCACCCCTTGATCCGCTTCTGCAGGGATCCCAGGGTCTGCCACCCCAGGCGGTAGGTGGGGAAGCCGTTGGTCTGGCCTTGGCTCAGGACATCGGCGCGCAGATGGCGCCCCTCGAGGGTTTCATGGCACGAGGCGCACGACAGGTCGAGCTGGCCCCGGCGCCGATAGAACGATTCCTTGCCCTTCTCGAAGAAGGGGGCCGCCGGACCGTCGACCGCGACGTTCATCGGCATGCCCCGCGACTGATTCTTGATGAAGGTCGTCATCGCCAGCAGCTCGTGCGATTCCCACGGGTAGGGCTTGGCCTGCAAAGCCTTCGCGCGGCACATGTCGATGCGCTGCTCCAGGTCGATGACCTTGCCGACGCGCGGATTGAACTTGGGATAGTGGGTCGCGACTCCCTTCATCGACGTCGCGGCGTCGCCGTGGCAGGTCTGGCACGACTTGCCGGCGGCGCCGTCAGGCGTGGACCACAACTGCTTTCCCGCCTCGACCCACACCATGCCGGGGTTCTGGAAATCGTCGTCTTGCATGGCGCGGGTGTCGGGCTCCGCGAACACGTAGCCCGAGCGCTTGTCTCCGACGATGTACTTGCCGAGACCGTCGCCGCCGGTCTGGGCATCCGCCGCCCGCACCGCCCCATGGGCGAGGAGGCCGGCCGCCACCATCGCCCCTGCAATCACGTATTTCATGGATTTTGATCTCCCTGGGTTGCCCCCCACGGCTGCCGTCATCGGCAGCAGCTACCGGCGGACAGCCGTCATGACACGGCGATGGACGCGGATGCGTGGTAGACGGAGCCATCGTCGTCGTACCAGGCGAAGTCGTACGTGCCCGACTCGGTCGCCCGCACGAAGAACGACAGGTACGGGTTCGCTGAAACCGCCGTGTACCAGTCGGAACGGAACAGCTCCTTGCCATTCAACGTGCATACGAACTTGTTGATGATCTTGCGGGGGATCGCCTTGCCTTCCTTGTCCTTGCGCTGGCCGGATTCCATGGCGTGGGCGATGGCGGTCTTGATCTCGATGATTTCACCTTTGGTGGCGGTCGCGGGTACCTTCACCCGGGCTTTGACGTCTGCCATGTTCGTTCCTCCCTTTGTTCAGCCGCCGCAGCCGCCGATGGTGACCTTCACTTCCTGCTGCGCCTGATGGACCGAGCCGTCGCTCATCAGCGCGATCGCGCGCACGTTCTGGGTCTTCGCCAGCCGCATGCGCATGGTTACCTCGGCCTTGCCGTTGGCCGGGGACAGATAGAAGGTGGCGACTTCGGGATAGGGGTTCTGGTCGGCGATGATGTGGATCGACTTGACGTAGTCGGTTTCCGTCATCGGGCTGTCCACGGACACCGAGAACTGCACCGAATTGCCGTTCTCGGCGATTTGCGGCAATTGCAGGGCGATGCGGCTGGCGGCGGGTTTGGCGCTGCCGGCCAGCTTCGCCACCACCGCCTCGGCCTCGGCCGGGGTGGCTGCGGCCCAGCGCGGCAACGCCATCAGGCCCACGGCGGCGGTCCCGAGCAGGATGTGCCGGCGGCTTAGGGTTGGCTGGCGGAACTCCGTCTCAGACATCCTTTGTTCTCCTCAGTGCTTCGGTGAGCTATTTCAGTGTTTCGAGATAGGCGACGACGTCCTCGACCTCCTGGGCCGAAAAGATCGGCTTGCCGGCCAATTTGTCGGCGACGCGGTAGAGGCCATCGGTCCGGTAGAACGCGGGCATCACGGAGTCCGGGGTGATCGCCTTGGCGTCGACCACCCGCAGCCGCAGTTGCCCCTCCGTCAGCCGGTCGGCCACGCCCTTGAGGTCCGGGCCGATCGTTCCCTGGAAGTCCTGCTCGGGGATGGGCATTTCGTGGCACGCCAGGCAATTGCCACGGGCGCGGTCGATGACTAGCTTGCGGCCGTTGGCGGGATCGCCGGGGACACCGGTCAGCGATTGCGGGATCGCCTTGTCCACCACGTCGTAGTGGACCAGGGGGTCGGCGTGCGCCGCCGCGATCGGGGCGGCCAGGGCGAACGCCAGCGCAACGACCGCGACCCGTTGCCCCCTGTGTGGACTGGACATCATTCATCTCCCTTGGTGCTGCCGGGGCCTCGTCGCCCGGCCATTCCGGTCGCTGGAGTAGCAAGCCCCATGCCACCCCGGAACGCCTGGAAAACCGCCGTTGCGGGACTTTGGAATGGGTCGGATTGGCCAATCGCCGAGATGGGGTAGGTCAAAATAGCTTGCGTCACACCACACCCCTTTTGGGGGCAGATCCGGGCTTGGGTCGGAGGGAAGCGCTGCTTGGTCATCGTCCCTGCGGGCATGGCTGCCGTGTCGGCCCCGTCGCCGTGCCGAGATCATTCACGGTGTCGGCGGCGTCGGTGGCTAACGCGGGTGGTGTTTCGGTAAGGGGGGCGGGGCGTGTCGCGGGGAACAACCCGGTTACGGACCGCTTACGCGGCGTGGTGCGGGGCGACGGCCCCCATCGGGGGCGCCACCGTCGGGATGGGAGCGGGGACCCTCCGCTCCCATCCCGCTGTAGCGATCAGAAGTGGCCGGCGAAAATCATCCAGAAGCGCTCGCCTTCCGGCCTGTTCTGGGCCAGCATTTCGTGCTGCCACTTGGCGATGGCGTTGACCCCGAACAGGTTGTACCGCACCTGGGGACCGATGGCGAACACCCGGCCCATGAAACCGTCGCCGGGATCGACGGGAACGCCGGGTTTGCCGGCGGCGGGGCCGAAGGCGGCGACGGTGTTCGAGACTATCTGCCCCTTCAATGTGTCCCCGGTAACCTGCTTGTAATAGTAGCCGGCGACATCGAGCCAGAGGCTGGGCATCACCCGGTATCCGGCGCTGTAATCGACCTCGACTTCATCGCCCGATTGATACTGGGTCGCTTGGTTTTTCATGTTCTTGATGTAGCTGGGCATGATGCCGATCTGGATGTCCGGCGTCGGCTGCCAGTTCTGTCCCCACGATGCCCAGTAGCTCCAGTAGTTCCGGGTGATGTTGAACGGCTGGTTGGCTTCGTATTCCCCCGTTGGTGCGCTCGCCCATACCGAAAAATTCGAGTCGAACCGTCCGGCCAGGTTGTTGCCTTTCCAGCCGAGGTTGATCGGGGAGAATTTTATGTCCCCCATCCCATAGTTCCGCTGGTCGACACCATCGACGATGCCGTTGGCCGATTTCTTCAGGTAGTTGCTTGTCACCAGCGGGACCTGGACGGCGAATCCGACCGTGGTGCCTTCGATCTGGTCCGGGAGAACGTAAGTAAAGCGTCCACCCCCCACCTCGGCGTTGAGGTCGTAGCGTGGAACGAGGGTCTTGCCGTTGGAGCCCACGAAGCTATTGGCTTCATAATAGGTGGTGAGGGCGGCATACGAGAAGCCGGGGGCCGGCATGATCCCGAGTTGGGTGGTCTTCTGCCCCATGAAGAAGGCGGTTCCACCGCCCTCCGTGGCGTGCGCGGTGCCGTACCCCGCGGCAAGGACCGCAAGTCCGAGAATCAGGACCCGAAGCGGGCGGATCTCGCTGAACCGGGGGTGGGGTTGAGATGACGCATCCTCGCGCTCCGTCGCGGAAACCAGCGCCGCCGTGCTTGATATTTCGACCTTGGGCAATCGTGCCTCCCCTTTGGCAATCTTCCGGGCCCCCCCTTATCGGAGCGCCTTTCCAAATGCCCCGTAGCAAGTGGAGTGCCAGCCGTTCAGTCGTTAGGATTTTTAGCATAAGAAGGGGGGAGGGGAAGCAAATACTGGCCAATGCGCCGTGAGTCCAAGGGGGTCTATTACATCTCCGGCCCTGTTAAAAAATGGTCAGTTCGACACATCCTGTCTATGCGGGGTCCCATTATGACACATATTATTACTGTGTGCTCAATTAGATAATGCTGTATTAGCGAATACTGAATTAGCATAAGGGCTGCTCCGTGCTCGTTTTCACCCGCCGATGTCATGTGTGGACGGACCCACGATCGGCAGGGAACCGAACAGCCCTGGAATTGGCATGCAATGAATTGGCGCGTGCGGAATTTTCCGGTGCGAGCCGCCGTCGCCGGAGGGTCTTTCAGTGTGGTTTTGGCCGTGACGGTGGCCGGGGACGTCAGCCCGCCGGCCCGTCGGCCGCGGACTCCAGTTTGCGCAGGAGGGTCTTGTAGCCGATATCGAGGATTCGTGCGGCTTCGGCCTTGTTGCCGTCTACCTGGCGCAACACCGTGAGGATGTAGTTCATTTCGACCTCGGCCAGTGTCTTCGGCCGCGACACGCTTTCACCCACGTCGCCGAACTGCCAGCCTTGGCCGCCCAGCGCGGGCGGCAGGGCGGTCACGGGGATTTCCGCCATCTTGCCGGAGCACAGGATGACCGCTTGCTCGATGGCGTTCTCCAATTCACGGATATTGCCCGGCCAGTCAGCCTCCACCAGCGCGGTCATCGCCTCAGCCGAGAAGCGGCATGCCCGGCGGCCGTGCGCGCGGGCATAACGGTGCACAAAGTGGTCGACGAGCACCGGGATGTCGATGCGGCGCTCGCGGAGCGGCGGGACACGGACGGCCAGGGTGTTCAGCCGGTGGTAGAGGTCTCGGCGGAACTGGCCGGCGAGCACCAGCTCTTCCAGGGGGCGGTTGGAGGCGCAGATCAGGCGGAAATCCACCGGCACTTCGGACGTGCTGCCCACGGGGCGGATTTTCCGCTCCTGCAAAGCGCGCAGCAGGCGGCCCTGCATCGGCATCGTCGCGGCGTTGATTTCGTCCAGGAAAAGGGTGCCGTGGTGGGCCTCCTCCATCAGGCCCTTCTTGTCGGCCAGGGCGCCGGTGAAGGCGCCTTTGCGATAGCCGAAAAGCTCGGCCTCGGCCAGGCTGTCGGGGACCGCCGCCATGTTGATGGCCAGGAAAGGCCCGCGCCCTCCGTGAATGGCCCGGGCCACGAGTTCCTTGCCGGTTCCGCTTTCGCCCTCGATCAGCACGTTGGCCTGGGTATCGCGAATGCGGCGGATCCATTCGCGCAGTCGCTGAACCAGGGGGCCGTTGCCCCGGATCGCGTCCAGGTCGGGATCGCGCTCGGCGGCTTCGCGGGCGCGCCGGCGCAGGCCGAGTTCGCGTTCGACCTTGGCGAGCACCAGCTGGAAACTTTCGGGACTGAACGGCTTCGGCAGGAAATCGAACGCGCCTTCCTTCACCGCCTTGACCGCGTTGTCGATGCTGGAATAGCCGCTGATGACGATGATCGGCAGGTCGGGGTCGATGACGAGGGCCCGGCGGATCAGTTCGAAGCCGTCGAGCACGGGCATCATCAGGTCGGTGAAGACGATGTCGGGAGGACGGCGGAGCAGTTCCGCCTCGAACTCCTCGGCGGAACCCACCAATCGCACGTCGAAATCGCCGCAGGACTCGATTGCCCGTTTCAGGATATAGGCGACGTCCGGTTCGTCCTCGACGATGAGGATATCGGTGGGGCCCCCTTTCCCATCGCCGCTGGATGGGTCATGCTCATGCAGATTTTTCGCCACGCTTCCTCACCTTCGCGTTCACCGGGATGATGACCTCTGATCCCCTGCCGCCGCGCTCCCAATCCGTACCGGCCGCACCAATCCGGCTGGCGGCGCCGGGGTGGCGGACGCTGTGGATCAAGGTCGTGGTGGCGCTGGCGGGCTTCGCCGGGCTCACCACCGCGACCCTGTTCTTCAGCGTGGACCATTTCGTCAAGTCCCGCTTCGTCGTCGTCCACGATGTGCGCCTTGCCCGCCTTACCAACGTTACCCAACGGACGGTTGCCGACCAACTGGCGCAGATGGGAAGTATCGCCCGCCTTCTCGCCAATGATTCCGAACTCGTCGACGATACGTACTACCATCTCTACGGAGGGGGCGGAAGGGAGCAGCCACGGGCGGCGGCGGACCGGATATCCAACGCCTTCCGCCTCGACTCGGTATCCTTTTGGACCAAGGAGAACCGGCTGGTCGGTGCCGTCGGTCCGCCGATGCCGCCGGTCAGTTTTCCCAATGACGGGAAAGGCGTCCATACCGCCGCGATCCGGAGGGGGGACGACATCTGGCTGATTGCGGTGGCCGCCTTGCGCCGCCAGGAGGGCACGTTCGCGCGGCTCCAACTCGCCAAACCCCTGACCACTCTGTTCCGCCCGGAAAGCGACACCGGCGTCGTCGTCAGCGTCGCCCGCTCGAAGCTGCCACCCGCAGGCGCCATCCGCGTGCCGGTCATTGCCGGCGGGGACCCTTCCGCAGCCATGGACATCATCGCCCCCGACGAGGTCGGCTTCGCCCTGGCCGACGTCAAGACGGTGCTGGCTCTGGTGATGACCGTCTTCTGGGTGCTGCTGGTGGCGAGCATCGCCGTCCTGCTCCGCCGCCTCTTCCACCCGGTTTTCAATGTGATCGACGCGGCGCTGGCGGTTGGCCGCGGCGAATTCGGCCGCACGGTTTCCGGCGGCGGCTCCGAAATGCGGCCGCTGGTGGACGCCTTCAATCGGATGTCCGACGATCTCAAACGGCTGCGGCGGCTCGAACGCGAGGCCCAGCACCGGGAGCAATTGTCGGCCATCGGGCGGGTGGCGGCGCGGGTGGCGCACGACCTCAACAATCCGCTCACCGTCATCAGCAACGTCGCCCATCTGGTCGCCGCCCGCGAGGATATCGACTCCCAACTGAGGGCCGACATGCAGTTGGTGCTGCACCATTGCAAGCGCTCGATCGCCACTATCGAAGCGCTGCTGGCGTATGGCCGGCCGATCCGCCTGAAACCGCAGGAGATCGACCTCGGGGCGCTGTGCGAGGGGATTGCCCGCCGCTGGGCGGGGCGTTATGCCGACGTCCGTTTGACCTTCTCGGGCGCCCCCCTGCCGCTGCCGGTTTCGGCGGACCCTTATCGGGTCGAGCAGATGCTGGACAATCTCCTCGACAACGCCCGGTCGTTCGGGGGAAAGGTCGAGGTCGCCGTGGGGCGGAAGGACGAACGGGCCTTCGTTCGCGTCGCCGACGACGGTCCCGGCTTTTCGGCGGAGGCGCACGAACACCTGTTCGAGCCTTTCTTCACCACGCGGACGGGGGGAACCGGCCTTGGGCTGGCGAGCTGTCTTGCGATCGCGCGGGCGCATGGCGGCGACCTCGATGTGGATGCCGGGCCTCCGGCCGCGCTTACCGTATGGCTGCCGCTGGCCTCGCCATCCCCTCGGGCCGGCGGCTAGGCCGTCCTGCCCGGGCATGCGCCCATTCACATCGCGTTTCCCTGATGGTGGCGGAGTTCCCTCAAACGGGAGGAGTTTTGCGGACCCGGTTCGGCACGGCGTCGGGTTTTGTGGCATAATTATTACGCTGGGTTATGCTTCGATACAGGCGTTGGCATTGGCTTGGGCGCGAACGCGCCGCTCCGGTTATGGCGGTGGAGAGGGTGGTGGGCCTGTGGCGCCTGTGGCAGGCTCGTGTGCGGGCCAGCACGACCGAGCGGATTGGTTTGGCTTCAAGTTGAAGTCATGCCGCCCGTAGAGCCGAATTGGGCAAGTGCCGTTACCGGATGACTCGCGCTACGGCGCAGGGAGGGTGCGATGGCCGAGTACCGTAAGACGACGAAACGCCGCAACGTTTTCATTGCCGCCGCCATCGGCGCGGCGGCAATCGCGGCCGGCGCGGTCGCCATCCTCAGCATGGAGCTTCGGCACGAGAAGGGGGATGGCGCCATCCTGGCGGCATTGTCCTCCCGTAGCGCCATGTCGTCCGTGGTCGAGTGCCCCGAGGGCTTAAACGTTGCCGACGACGACGGCATTTGCTACCGCATCGACGGCGATTACGTCGGCCATGTCTCCGCGCATCCGTCGAGTGGAGCATTGTCGATCGGCATTTACGAGGATGACGGCGAGGAGGTGGCCGTCGCCGTCAAGGACGTGCAGAGCGGTAAGATGGTGGACGCCCGCATAGCCGCTTGGCATCGCGATGCCCTGGCCGAAATCGCCAACAAGGCCCGCGAAACGAAATGACCCGCCGGCCTCAGCCGACGTGGGTGGCCAAGCGGCAGAGGGTGTCGCCGCCGCCCCGCTCCACCTGAAGGGTGGTGTGGTCGATGCCGAAGCGTTCGTGCAATTCGCCGGCGATCCGGTGAAGACCATCGTCGCCGATATCGCCGGCAGGATTGACGAGGTGCGCGGTCAGGGCGACCGAGGTCGTGCTGAGCGGCCAGATATGGAGGTCGTGAATCCCCGCCACGCCCGGCAGCGCGCACAGGAAGCGTTCCACGCCCTCATGGTCGATCCGGGCCGGGACGGCGTCGAGGGCCAGCCCCAGGGACTCCCGCAGCAGGCCCAGCGTCCCCAAGGCGATGACGACGACGATGACGAGGCTGGCAGCGGGGTCCAGCCACAGCCAGCCCGTCTGGCGCATGGCCAGCGCCGCGACGACGACTCCCAGGGATACCCCGGCATCGCCGGCCATGTGCAGGAAGGCGCCGCGGATGTTAATATCCTCGCGGCTGCCTCTCAGGAACATCAAGGCGGTACCGCCATTAACGGCGATGCCCAAGGCGGCGACCCAGGCGACGGTGGATTCGGCGATCGCTTCGGGCGCGGTCAGCCGCAGGATGGCTTCCCAGGCGATGCCCCCGACGACCATCAGCAGGACGGCGGCGTTTATCAGTGAGGCGAGGATGCTGCCCCGGCCGAAGCCGTAGGTCCAGCGCGCGGTGGGACGGCGCTTGGTCGCCCACGAGGCGGCCCAGGCCAGCAGCAGGCCAAGGACGTCGCTGACATTGTGCCCGGCATCGGCCAGAAGGGCCAGCGAATGGGCCGCGACGCCGTAGAAGGATTCGGCCGCCACGAAACCGATGTTCAAAGCCACGCCGACGGCGAAGGCGAGGTCGTAGTTCGCCGGCCCGTGGGCGTGGGCGTGTCCATGGTGGTGGTGATGGTCGTTGTGATGGTCGTGGTCGTGCATGGAAACGTCCGTCATTCCGCCGCCGCCTGGCGGAGTTCGCCGCGCGCTTTCACCAGCACCCCCGCCGCTCCCGATAAATTGAGCCCGGCGATCAGCGCGGCGACGCCGATATCGGGCCAGTTCGTGCCCGTGGCGAAGACCCCGCTCGCCGCCAGCATGACCGCCAGATTGGCGATGGAATCGTTGCGGGCGCACAGCCAGATTGAGCGCATGTTGGCGTCCCGGCCCCTGTGCCGGAACAGCAGCGCGGCCACCGTTCCGTTGGCGGCCAGCGCCAGCAGGCCGACGGCGCCCATGATTTCGGCCCGGGGCAGGGTCCCGGTCCAGGCGTGCCAGACGGTGCCGGCCACAACCCACGAGCCGAACGTCCCCATGCAGGCGCCCTTTATCATCGCCGCCCGGGCGCGGACGCGCAAGGCAAGGCCGAGGACGAACAGGCTGATGCCGAAATTGGCCGCGTCGCCGAGAAAATCGAGCGCATCGGCTTGCAGGGCCGCGGAGCGCGCCCACGACCCGGCCGCCGTTTCGACGAGGAACATGGCGGCGTTGACGATGAAGGCGAACCAAAGAATATTGCGGCGGGACGTGAACGCGGTATCGCATTGGTCTGCGCAGCAGCCGGCCATGGGTGGTCTCCCGGGAGCAAGTCCAGGGCAGGATCGACCCTGTAGCCGCTACAGAGTCAATGGGAAAAGGGCCCAGCCATGGCGATCGGGATAGGGGCGCTCAGCAAGGAAACCGGCGTCAACGTCGAGACCATCCGCTATTACGAGCGCATCGGCCTCCTGCCGGCCCCGGAGCGCAAAGCCTCGGGCTATCGCCAATACGATGCCGCCCATGTCCGCCGGCTTTCCTTCATCCGCAAGGGGCGCGATCTGGGGTTTCCGGTCGAGGCCATCCGCGCCCTGCTGCGGCTGGCGGAACATCCCGAGCAACCCTGTGCCGATGCGGACCGGCTGGCGGCCGGGCACCTTGCCGAAGTGGAACGCAAGATCGCCGAACTCGGCCGGCTGCGGGACGAATTGCGGAAAATGGTCTCCTGCGATGCCGGCTGCGTCGCCGAATGCCGGATCATCGACGCCCTGGCGTCGTCCGGTGACCGGCGCGAGGCGGAGGGCCGCCCCGCGCGTCCCCCTCAGCCCAGCGGATAGCTGACCATCCCGTCCGCCAGCTTGGGTTCGAACCAGGTGGATTTGGGGGGCATCACCTCGCCGGCCTCGGCGACGGCGACCAGATCCTCCATGCGTGTGGCGAAGAGGGCGAAGGCCACGGCCATCTCGCCCGAATCCACCCGCCGCTCCAGCTCTTCCAGGCCGCGCTTGCCGCCGACGAAGTCGATGCGCTTGTCCTTGCGCAGATCGTGGATGCCGAGAACGGGGGTCAGCAGACGGTCCGACAGCAGGCTGACGTCCAGGCGCCCCACCGGGTCGCTCTCGGGCGGCAGCGGCTTCTTCAGCGTCAGCCGGTACCATTGCCCGCCCAGATACATGCCGAACTCGCGGGCTGCGGCCGGCTTGGCCCGGCCGTTGGCGGGCACGACGGCGAAATCCTCGGCCAAGGCGGCCAGGAACGCCTCGCGGCCCATGCCGTTGAGGTCCTTGACCACGCGGTTGTAGTCGAAAATCTTCATCTCCTCGATGGGGAAGGTCACCACCAGGAACGACTCGGACAGGCCGCCGGAGGCGCCCTTGGCGCGCCGGGCATTGGCCACGCGGCTGGCGGCGGCCGAACGGTGGTGGCCGTCGGCGATGTAGAGCGCGGGCATGGCGTCGAAGGCGCGCACGACCGACTCCACCAGCCGGTCGTCGTCCATGACCCACAGCGTATGGGTGATGCCGTCGGCGGCGGTAACCGCGTAGGCCGGCACGCCCGCCACGGTGGCGGCGATGGCGGCGGCCACGGCGGGTGTGTTGCGGTGGGCGAGCAGCACCGGTCCGGTCTGGGCGTCGCAGGCGTCGATCTGGCGGACGCGGTCGTCCTCCTTGTCGGGCCGGGTGAATTCGTGCTTGCGGATGCGGTTGGCGTCGTAGGCTGCGACCGAGCCGCCGCCGACGATGCCGGTCTGGACATGGTCGCCCATCTTCAGGCGGTAGACGTAGAAGCAGGGCTTGGCGTCCCGCCTCAGCACACCGGCCGCCACCATCCGGTCCAGGTTCTCGCGGGCCTTGGCGTAGACCTCGGGCGCATAGAGGTCGGTGCCCGCGGGCAGGTCGATTTCCGGCTTGGAGATGTGCAGAAAGCTCCACGGCTTGCCGGCCGCCATCGCGCGCGCCTCGTCGCTCGACAGGACGTCATAGGGCGGCGCGGCGACTTCGGCGGCGTACTGGGGGGCCGGGCGCAGGCCGGCGAAGGGGCGGAGCAGCGGCACGGACACGGGGGTTCCTCCGGGCGGACGGTGTGGAGGAGACCTCTTAGCCCCGGCAACCCGGCCGGTCAAGGCGGAGGGATCGCGGACGGCGCGGTTGCGGGCATGGCGCGCGGAGACGTATACGTCAACCGCACCAACAAGGCCGCGCCAATGATTCCGCCCGCCCCGATCCTGGATGTCTATTACGCCTCCACCTGCGTGCCGTGCCGGCTGGAACTGCCGGTTCTGGCGCAGGCCGTGCAGGATGGCCTTCCCGTTACCGTCGTCGTGCTGACCGAAGAGGCCAGGGCCCGCCGCGAGTTGGCGGCGGTGTCGCCCGGGCTGGAGGCGGCGGCCGTCGCCGCCCCGGCCGCGACGGACCCCCGCGCCACGCTGAGGGCGGCGGGCGACCCCGACGGCATACTGCCCTTCTCGGTGGCGCGGCGTCCGGATGGCCGCGCGTGCCGAACCTGGCGCGGTTCCCTTACCCTCGACCGCATTCGGCGTCTGCTGGCAAGCTGCGGGCTTTAAGGAACCTTCTCGGCATCGCGCAGGGCGAAGAAGATGGCCTTCTCGCCGTTGTTGACCAGCACGAAGCGCCCGCGCAGGGTGACGAGGTCGTCGGTCCAATCGACGGGATGCTTGGACGTCACCTCGATGACCTCGTTCGGCTCGCCCGGCGGGCAGAACATGCAGACGGGGGTACGCTTGGTCAGCAGGAAGTGCCGGGTCTTGTCGGAGCCGTCGAGCGGCAGGACGAAGCCGTTGGCGGTAACGGTCTGGCCGTCCATCGCCTTCACCTCCGGCGAAATCGAAATGCCGTAAAGCGCCGTCTTGTTGTTGAAGTGGACGGCGCAGTGCGCGAGTTGGCCCCACAGCGGATTTTTCGACTGCGGCAGCTTGTCCTGGGCCGCGCGTTCGCCCGGCGCCTGGTAGGGAACCGGCTCGGTCGAGGTCTGCACCTGAAAACCTTCGAGCAGGAAGGCGAGCGGCAGCAGCAGGAGGGGGCGCAGGCGACGGGCTGGCATCATGCTTTCAACACCGTTTCGATCGGCGCGCGGGCCGCGCGCAAGGCCGGAACCGCCGCCGCCGCAAGCGCGGCGGCAAGGGCGCCGGCGGCCAGCATTGCGAGATCCTGGCCGGTGGGGGCGACAGTGACGAGCAGGCCGTCGCGTTCGGCGAGTAGAGAGGCGCCCCATGGCGCCAAGCCGGCCACCGCGGCGACGCCCGTGGCCAGGGCACCGGCGGCGAGCATGGCGGCCTCGGCGGCGGCGATGGCGGCGATTTCCCACGGATGGGCGCCGAGCGCGCGCAAGAGCGCGAGATCCCTGGCCCGTCCGCTCATGGCGGCGGCCAATGCCGTGGCCGCGGTCGCCGCGGCGATCGCGGCGAACAGCACCCCGACCGCCGTGACCGCCAGGATGACCGGCCGGCCGGCGCGCGCCAGCCTTGCGGTTTCCATCGCCGGGCTGGCGGCCGAGAAGCGCTCGGTGGCATCGACCAGCCGGGGCAGGAACGCCATGGCGACCGGGCTGCGGAACGAGGCCAGGATGGCGGTGGCCGCAGGGGGGCCGAACCCGGTCGGCCCGCCCTGGCCCGCCTTGGCCTCTTCGGCGTCGTCCGGGTCACGGTGGATGATGTAGACGCTCTGGATGTCGGTGAGGATCAGGCGGTCGAGCGCGGAGCCCGTCGGCGCCAGGATGCCGGTGACGGTGTAGGGGAATTTCGCGTGTTCCTCGCCGCCCGGCCCGAGACCGTGGTTCCCGACGAAGGTGGCGCCGGGCTTCAGGCCCAGCGTCCGGGCGGCGTCGCTGCCGGCCACCGCCTGGAGCGGCGCGGTCCATATCGCTCCCTGGGCCATGTGAGCCCGGTAGATCGTCAGGATGTCCGGCGTGGTCCCGACGATCCGGCGGCCATGCACGCTGTCGCCCAGCGCGATGGGCGCGGCCGCCGCCACCATCGGGTTGCGCAGCACATCCATTCCCTCCTTGAGCGGCACCAGCCCGCGCGGGTCGGAAACGTGGAGCACGCAGCACAGGACCAGGTCCAACGCCGATCCTTTGGGCCCGACCACCAGATCGACGCCGCCAAAGGCCCGCTCCGCCGCCTTCGGCAATTCCCGTTCGGCGATGGCCACCGTCTCGACGGCGGCCACGCCCAGAGCCCCGACGATCACGGACAGCAGGGCCTGCCCCCAGCGGCGGCGCAGGAATGCCCATGCCAAGCCCATGGTTCTCATTGCTTCAGTCTCCCGCTCATCCCGCCGCCTCCATCGCCAGAGATGCGTCGACCGCGTCGAGGGCGCGGCGGTCATGGGTCGCGATCAGGAGCCCGGCGCCTTGCTCGCGGACGACGCGGGCGAGCAGGTCCAGCAGCGCCCGGGCATTGCCGTCGTCCAACGCCGAGGTGGGCTCGTCGGCCAGGACCAGGGCGGGGCGATTGACCAGGGCGCGTGCCACGGCCACCCGCTGCGCCTGCCCCTGGCTGAGGCGGTCGGCCCGCCGGTGGCGGATGGCGACGATGTCGAGGGTCTCCAGCAGCGTTTGCAGGTGGCCGGGCTCCGCCCGCAACCCGGCGCAGGAGGCGGCAAGGCGCAGGTTCTCCTCGACGCTCACCGCGTCGATGAGATGGAAGGATTGGAACACCAGCCCGATGCGCTGGCCACGCAGGCGGTCGCGCCCGGACGGCGGCAGCGACCAGAGGTCGGTGTCGCCTACCTGGATTGACCCTTCACGCGGCGGGCGGATGCCGGCCAGCGCCAGCAGGGCGGTGGTCTTGCCCGCTCCCGAGGTGCCGGTGAGCGCGACGATCCGTCCCGGCGCCAGATCAACATCCGGCAAGCGGGCGAAGACGCGCCCGTCACGATCCAAAAGGACGCCCCGTGTCCGCAGGCAGTGGGGCGATGTTGTGACGAAGCCGCCCATGGAACCTCTTGCTGGCTGGAAAACCGGCACGATGTCGGCCGTCTCTAACCGGACGCTATGGCAAAAGCATGGCGCCGACGGTGGAGGCGGCTTGATGTCGTCCTAGCCTTCTTTGTATGCCAAAGTGTGCGCCGAGTTCAGTCTGATTATCGCGTTGGCCCCCTGGCTCCGCGGATACGCGGGGCTCCCATTGGAACGGCGCCCGATTTCCGCCATACAGAAGAGGCGATACTCTAACCTGTTCGCGCAGCCGTGCCGGACCGGCTGCCGTGCCATGCCGCGGTTCTTAATTGCGGGTTTGCTGTTGTCATCCCGAGCGCAGCCGAGGGATCTTTCAGGCACTTTCGCGTGAAGGCCCCTTCCACTCGTCTGCTCTCGGTCGGGGTGACAAACTGAGCGAGACCGCATGATGAGAACCGCCGCGTGCCATGTGCGTGCCGGTGTGGCATCGCCGACGGTTCGCATTTTCCGCGCCTTGGAGGGGGCCAACTCATCTGGTGCCATCGTCTGAAGACCTGGATTGGCGGAGCGCTGGCCGGCAAGGGGCTTTTCGAGCGGCAGGGCCGAGGGATGGTTCTCTCCTTCGTTCTGCATGCCGCGGTCCTGTTGCTGCTGATCTTCGGCCCCAGCCTGTCCCGGCCGCCGCCGCAACTGGAAGAGGCGATCCCCGTCGAGCTGGTCGAGCTTGGCGACAGGACGGCATCGCCCTGGCACGCGGAGAAGGCTCAACTGCCGCAGGAGGTTGCTCCGCAATCCCCCAGCAAAGGCCTGTCCGCGGCTCCCAAGGCAGCCCCCGCACCGGCTCGGGTCGCGCTGCCGGCGGCCAAGCATAGGCTGGCGAAGGCCAAGCCCAGGAATGCACCGTCCTCCGAAAACAATTTCGACGCTCAGCTTCGTGCGGCGGAGAAGCAACTCCAGCCGGTGGCCGCGCCCCCCGATTCGACGTCGCGCAATGGGAATGGCGTCGCCAATCGGGCGGTGGCCAGTCTGAACGGTGTGCGCGGGCCGCAAGCGACGTATGGCGTGAAGGATGTCGTTCGCGCCCAGATCGAGCGCCACTGGAACTTCGACGTCGCGACGCTGGGAGGCCGTCACGTCGTGGTTTCGATCCACGTGGTCCTGGATGCCCAGGGCAACGTCGACAGCGCCTCGATCATCGAGGACCCGCGCTACCACTCGGATCCCGCCTACCATGCGCTGGCCCGCAGCGCCCGTAACGCCGTGCTGGTGTCTTCGCCTGTACAATTGCCGCCGGGAACGCCCAGCGCCTTGCGGGACATGGTCCTGGATTTGGATCCTCGGGCGGCCCTGAGGTGATCGCGGGCGGAGCGCGGCCTGTCATCGGATGCTTCTGGCGACACGGAAGCCGGTGTCGCTGGCGTAGTCGAACTCCTGACCATGGGTGGCGCCGCCGATGCGCATCGCCGAGCGGATGAAGATGGGAAGGTTGCTCCACGACCCGCCGCGCACGACGCGCTTGGTGCAATCGCCGGTCAACCATGCGCTGCCATCCCGGGGCGCCCCCACATAGCTCGGATTCCAGCAATCCTCGGTCCATTGCCAGACATTGCCCAGCATGTCGTAAAGGCCGAAGGGATTGGGCCCGAAGCTGTCCACCGGAGCGAACAGCGTGTTGTCCCAAGCGCTGCCGCAGCCGTTGCAATTGGCATTGCCGACGCCGATCGCCTTGCCCCACCACCGTGTCGTCGTCGTCCCCGCCCGCGCCGCGTATTCCCATTCCGCCTCGCTGGGCAGCCGATA
This sequence comes from Pseudomonadota bacterium, assembly GCA_021847015.1. Classification (GTDB taxonomy): domain Bacteria; phylum Pseudomonadota; class Alphaproteobacteria; order Rhodospirillales; family Magnetospirillaceae; genus JAJZVW01. The sequence goes on from JAJZVW010000002.1 coordinate 20,916, forward strand.
GGGGCCGTCGCCGCCCTTTGCCGGCGGGTTGCCGTGCCGAACCTTGGCGTTCAGCCACGCCACATAGGCTTGGGCATCATCCCAATTGACGCAGACCGCCGGCTGGCGCGGCGAATCGGCGCTTCCCGGGGGATAGACCAGGCCGTACCGGGGCGATTGCCAGGCAAGTCCCAGGATGCGATCGCAAGGGGCGGGCTGATAGTCCGTTTCCCGCAGAAAGGCCGAATATTCCTCGACGGTCACATCGTGCTTGCCGAGGGCGAAAGACGGCACGGACACGATATGGCGCGGCCCTTCCACGTCGAAACGCCCGGGCTCGTTCGAGGGGCTGCCCATGACGAACGTGCCCGCCGGGATCACCACCAGTTCGGGGCAGTCGGGGCATTCCTGAAAGTATTTCTGCGGCGGGCTCCCCGCAATCGCCTGGACGGGTCCGATCAGCAGCCACCCGAGCAGCGCCAAGAACGACAACGATGCCCGGCCCGTCCCAGCCATCCATTCTCCTCCTTTCCCGCCACCGTCGCGGCGGATGTATTCCCGTATATCCCACCCGCCGCACGCCGAGGCCTCGGAGCTGAGCGGGACATGGTGGGAAATGGCCGCGTGCGGGCAAGCACCCCCCCGGCAGGCAAGAAGAAAGGGGCCTTTCGGCCCCTTTCCCGTCGCCTTATTTTTTGTCGCCCTTTTCCCCTACGGGCAGGACGACATAGCGGATCACTTGCGGGTTCTCCACCCGCAGCAGCAACGAGTGCTGTCCCGCCGAGCGGGCCTTGTCGACCGCCCGCAGCAGTTCCTGGGGCGAGCGAACCGGCTGCTGGCCGGCGTCGATGATGACGTCGCCCGCCTTCAGCCCCTTGTCGGCGGCGGGGCCGTCGTTGCGGACGTCCACGACCACCACGCCCTTGGTCTGCTCGTCGATGCCGAAGTGTTCCCGAAGCTGGGGCGTCAGCGAGGCGACAGTCATGCCCGCACTGGGAATCTCCTCGCCCTTGGGCGGGGATTCGGGCTTGTCTTGAGCCTTGGCCTGCTCGGCCGGCTCCTCCTTCAATTCGCCGACCGTCACCTGATAGCTGCTTTCGCGGCCATCCCGCCACACGTCCATATCGACGCGCTTGCCGATCGGCGTCTCGGCGACCATGCGCGGGAGTTGGCGCATCTCGGAGACGTCCCGGCCGTCGAATTTCAAGATGACGTCGCCCGGCTTGATGCCGGCCTTGGCGGCGGGGCTGTCGGCCGTCACCGAGGCGACCAGGGCGCCCTTTTCCTCCGACAGGCCCATGGACTCGGCCAGATCCTGGTCGAGCGACTGGATGCGCACGCCGAGCCAGCCGCGACGCGTCTTGCCGAATTTGCGCAAATCGTCGATGACCGGCTTGGCCAGGGAGGAGGGGATGGCGAAGCCGATGCCGATGGACCCGCCCGACGGCGAGAAGATGGCGGTATTGATGCCGATCACCTCGCCCTGGACGTTGAACATCGGGCCGCCGGAATTGCCGCGGTTGATCGAAGCGTCGGTCTGGAGGAAGTCGTCGTAGGGACCGGCATTGATGTCGCGGGCGCGGGCCGAGACGATGCCGGCGGTGACCGTGCCCCCCAGGCCGAAGGGATTGCCGATGGCCAGCACCCAATCGCCCACCCGCGCCTGGTCGGAATTGCCGAAGGCCACGGCGGTCAGCGCCTTCTTGCCCGGATCGATCTTCAAAAGGGCGAGGTCGGTCTTGGTGTCCCGTCCGACCACGCTCGCCTTGAACACGGAATTGTCGTGCAGGGTGACGGTGATCGCGTCCGCGTCCTGGATGACGTGGTTGTTGGTGACCACGTAGCCGGCCGGGTCGATGATGAATCCCGATCCCAGCGAGGTGGCCCGGCGGGGTTGGGAATCCTGCTTCATCTGATGGTCGAAGAAATCCTTGAAGAAGTCTTCGAACGGCGAGCCGGGCGGGAATTGCGGCATCTCCGGAATCCGTTCCGGATTGCGGATGGTCTGGGTGGTCGAGATGTTGACCACCGCCGGGAGCAGCTTCTCCGCCAAGTCCGCGAAGCTTGCGGGCGCGTCGTGCGCTTCCGCGGGCATCGTCTGCGAAAGGGAGGCGATGGCCAGCATGACGGCGACGAGCCAGGCGAAGGCACCGCGGGGCGCGACGCGGACGGTGGCCGCGCTCTCGCTGTTGTCAAGGTTTCTGGGGCAGAGCACCGGACGAAGCCCTCCTGATGATGATGGCTCCCCTGAGGGGAACCAACCCGATTTGGTCGCGCCCTCCGAGCGGTTCAAGCCGAAGGGCTAAGGTAAAAACATCGAACGAAAGTGTGGCGCGATCAAGGCGCCACCGGCCCCCGCAGGGGGGCGCCGCCCTGGATCACCGCCGCTCGCCTCCCGGCCCGCGGCTGAAGTAGCGCAGGAAATCGCTGTCGGGCGACAGCACCAGCGTGGTGCCGGTGCCGAGCGCTCCGCGGTAGGCCTGCAAGGAACGGTACAGCGAGAAGAACTGGGGGTCCTGGCCGAACGCGTCGGCATAGACGCGGTTGGCGTCGGCATCCCCCTGGCCGCGCAGGATTTGCGCCTGGCGCTGGGCTTCCGCCAGGATCACGGTGCGGTCGCGGTCGGCGCGCGCCCGAATCTGCTGGCCCCATTCATAGCCCTGGGCGCGCAATTCCTTGGCTTGGCGCTCGCGCTCGGATTTCATGCGATCGTAGATGGCCTGGCTGGTCTCTTCCGGCAGGTCGGCGCGGCGGATGCGGACATCGACGACGTCGATTCCCAGCGGCCGCGCGCTCTCGGCCACATCGGTCAGGATTTGCCGCATGATCGCCGTGCGTTCCCCGGAGAGGATCGACGGCAGCATGACCGTGCCCATCACCCGGCGCATGGCCGATTGCACGATTTGGGCGAGCTGGCTACGGGCATTGGTCTCGTTCTTGAGCGACTGGTAGAACCGCAGCGGATCGGCGATGCGATAGCGGGTATAGGTATCGACGACGATCCGCTTCTGGTCGCCCAGGATGATCTGCTCGTCCGGCGATTCCATCGCCAACAGCCGCTTGTCGTAGAAGACCACGTCCTCGATGAACGGCACCTTGGCGTGGAGGCCGGGTGTCTGGACGGTCTTGCGGAATGCCCCCCAGCGCAGGACGATGGCCTGGGACGCCTGATCGACCACGAACAGCGAGGATACGCCCACGACCAGCGCCGCCAGCGCAAGCACGGCCAGAAGGATGGCTCCGGTGCGATTCATCGCGTGTTCCCCCCGGTCTGGCCGGCGGCCGGCGCCGGTTTCTTGCCCAGTTCGGGCAGGGGCAAGTATGGCACGACGCCTTGGGCGCCCTTGGCCACGGGGTCGATGATGACCTTGGTGGCGCTTTTCAGGATCTCTTCCATCGTATCGAGATACAGCCGCCGCGCGGTGACGTCCTCGGCCTGCTTGTAGGCGCCGAGCACCTCGGTGAAACGTTTGGCCTCGCCCTGGGCCAGATCGACCACCTGCTCCCGGTAGGCCTCGGCGTCCTGGACGATCCGCTCCGCGTCGCCGCGGGCGCGGGGAATGATGTCGTTGCGGTAGGCTTCCGCCTCGTTGCGCAGGCGCTCCTGGTCGGCGCGGGCGCGCTGGACGTCGTTGAAAGCGTCGATGACCGCGTCGGGGGGATCGACCTTCTGCAACTGGACCTGGGTGATGAGGATGCCGGCGCCGTAGGAATCCAGCAGCCGCTGCAATTCCTCCTGCGCCTGCTGAGCGATCTGCTCGCGCTTGTCGGACAGGGCCGCCTGGATGGGGTTGCGGCCGATGACTTCGCGCATGGCGCTTTCCGCCGCCACCTTGACGGTGCCTTGGGGGTCGCGCACGTCGAACAGGTATTTGCCCGCGTCCTTGATTTTCCAGAACACCGCGAAGTTGGCCTGGACGATGTTCTCGTCGCCGGTGAGCATCCGGCTTTCCTCGGGCACTTCGCGGTGGCTGGCGCGCTCATAGCGCTCGGCGGCCCGGAAGCCGAGCTGAAGCTGATTGATATCGGTGACTCGCGGCAGCAGCACGGTTTCGATCGGATAGGGCAGGTGGTAGTGAAGCCCCGGTTCGGTCGTGGAGACCCACTTGCCGAAGCGCAGTACGACACCCTGCTCGTTGGCGTCGACGACGTAGGCGCCGGTGGCCATCCAGGCCAGGATGGCCAACACGACCGCCGCTGCGATACCTTTGCCGCGGGTGAAGTGGTGCCCCGGCATGGCGCGGCGGAGCTTCTCCTGGCCGCGGCGGATGATGTCCTCGAAATCGGGGCCTCGCGGGCCGCCGCCACCACCGCCGCCCCAGGGGCCGCCACCGCCGCCCCAGGGGTTTCGGCCATCCCCTTGAGGATTCCAAGGCATGAGCGCATCCCCTCGTCCGACGCTTCCCGCAGCGATGGCCGCGGGTGCGCGTGCTGTGTCTCGATCCCGGCATGGACTCAGGACCTCGCGGCCTTATAGGACAGAGGCGCGATCGACGCAATGCGCGGAAGGGACGCCCCCTCCGATTCGCATTGCGACGGTTGGTGGCGCTTCACACCTTGGCAAAACCTCAGAACGGCTCTTATATCAGGAGGCTCTTGTGCAAGCGCGTGCGGCACAGTAATGTCCAACCGAACCACTGGGATATTTGGAGACAGTTTTCATGGCCGAACTGACCGAGCAGCAGATTCTCGAGGCGCTCAAGAGCGTCATCGACCCCGATAAGAAGACCGACATTGTCAGTCTCGGCATGGTGTCGGGCGTCGCCGTGAAGAACGGACACGTCGCTTTCGCCATCGAGGTCGAGCCCGAGCGCGGACCCCATCTCGAACCGCTGCGCAAGTCCGCGGAGAAGGCGGTGCATCAATTGCCCGGCGTCCTGACCGTGTCGGCGGTGCTGACCGCCGAGCGCAACGTCCACGGCGGCCCCAAGGGAGGCCCCAGCCACGGTGCGCCGGAGGCCGAAGCGCCGCTGCTGCCGAGCGTGAAGGCGGTGATCGCCGTGGCGTCCGGCAAGGGCGGCGTCGGCAAGTCCACCACCGCGACCAACCTGGCCATGGCCTTGACGCAGCTCGGCCTCAAGGTCGGCCTGTTCGACGCCGACATCTACGGCCCGTCCATGCCGCGCATGCTGGGCATCGAGGGCGAGCCGGTGAGCCCCGACGGCCAGAGCCTGCTGCCGATGGAGAATTACGGCGTCAAGTGCATGTCCATCGGCTTCCTGGTGCCCGAGGACTCGCCGATCATCTGGCGCGGCCCGATGGTGATGGGCGCCTTGCAGCAGCTTCTGCGCGACGTGCGCTGGGGCGACCTCGACGTCATGGTCATCGACATGCCGCCCGGCACCGGCGACACCCAGCTCACCATCAGCCAGAGCGTGCCCCTGACCGGCGCGGTGATCGTCTCCACCCCCCAGGACATCGCCCTGCTCGACGCCCGCAAGGGCCTCAACATGTTCCGCAAGGTGGATGTGCCGGTGCTCGGCATCATCGAGAACATGAGCTATTACGTGTGCCCGAGCTGCGGGCACGAGGCGCACATCTTCGGCCATGGCGGCGCCAAGGCCGAGGCCGCCCGCCTGTCCACCGACTTCCTGGGCGAGATTCCGCTCGACATCGAAATCCGCGAGACCGCCGACCGCGGCGAGCCGATCGTGGTGTCCAAGCCGTCCTCGCCGCACGCCAAGGCCTATCGCGCCATCGCCGAGAAGATCCGCGACAAGGTGCAGGCCATCCAGGGCGGCCGCAAGGGTCCCAAGATCAGCTTCGAGTAGGGAGAACGGCCCGTCCCGACCGCATGCGCGTCGGGGCGGGCTTTTTTTCTACTTGGACGCCAGGCTCTCGGCGACGAAGGCGGACCATGTGGCATCCGGGTTCCAGACGCTGCTCATGACGGCGAACGCTGGTCCGGTTGCCTCATTCCGCCGCGCCGGCCGTTTCTCCGCCGCCGGCTTCCTCGCCTTCCTCTTCCTCCTCGGGAAGTTTCAGCATCCCGGCATTGTAATCGTAATCGAACACCTCGGCGTAGCGGCCCCAGCCGATCACCACCTCCAGCACGCGTTCGGCCTCGTCGCCGGTAAGGTAATCCTGCAACGCCTGCAAGAAGCGATCCTCGGGGGCGCGGTGGCCGCGGCGCTCGTCCAGAACCCGGCGGATGTGGGCGGCCAGGGGGATGTTGCGCAGGAAGTGCTCGGCGAAAAGGGTCTTGCGCCGGTCGTTGTCGGCCTCGACGAAGGCCCTGCCCGCCGGGGTGAGGAAGATGTCGCCCGCCGCCAGGCGCACGAAACCGAGGACCCGCAGGCCCTCATACAGGTGGAACAGGGTGTCGTCGGGCAGTTCGGTGGCCTCGGCCAGGGCCGGCAGGTCGGCATGGCCTCCGAAGGGCGGCTCGGCGATGGTCTCCAGCAAGCTGATCATCTTGCCGGGGGTGGTCGCCGGCAAACGGTAGCCGATGGTCAGCGGCTCGCCCGCGGCCGCCCCGACCCGCGCCGAGGCGGTCATCAAACCGTAGACCTCGTCCACGATCTGCCGGAACGGGGTCGATTCGGGATCGCGGGGGTGTTCGAGGCCGACGGGAATCTCGGCGCGCACGCGGCCGGGGTCGCTGTCGAAGACCAGGATGCGGTCGGCCATGAATACCGCCTCCTCGATGTTGTGGGAGACGATGAGCATGCCCTTGGTGGGGATGCGCCGCTCGGTCCACAATTCGAGAAGGTCGCTCCTCAGAGCCTCGGCGGTCAGCACGTCGAGGGCGGAAAAGGCCTCGTCCATCAGCAGCACGTCGGGGCGCGTCACCAGGGCGCGGGCGAAGCCCACCCGCTGGCGCATGCCGCCGGACAATTCCTTGGGATAGGCGCCTTCGAAGCCGCCCATGCCGATCATGTCGATGGCTTCCTGCGCCCGTTCCTCACGCTCGCGCCTGGGCTGGCCCAAGGCTTCAAGCCCCAATTCGACGTTCTGCTGGACCGTGAGCCACGGAAACAGGGCGAAGGTCTGGAATACCATCGCGATTCCCCGCGTCGGCCCCGTGATCGGACGTCCGCGGTAGCGCACATTGCCGCCATTGGCCGGGATCAGCCCGGCCATGATGCGCAGCAGCGTCGATTTCCCCGATCCGGATTTTCCCAGCAGCGCGACGATTTCGCCCTCATCCAGGTGGAAATCGACGCCTTCGAGGACGGTGCGCTCCTTTCCCTCGGGGGTGCGGAAGGTCTTGCGGACGCCGCCGAGGTCGAGCAGGGGGGTGGACATGGCGGCCTCCATCAGCCGATGTGCAGGCGCTCGGAGGCGAGCCTGTACATCCGGCGCCAGATGAAATGATTGAAACACATGACGAACAGGCACATCACCCCGATGCCCAGCGCGATGCGGGGGAAGTCGCCGGCCGCCGTGGCCTGGGCGATGTAGGATCCCAGGCCGAAGGCCGAGAGCTTGGTGTCGCCCCAGCTGACCATTTCGGACACGATCGACGCGTTCCACGATCCCCCGGACGCGGTGATCGCCCCCGTGACGAAGGAGGGGAATATTCCCGGCAGGATGAAGCGCTTCCACATGAGCCAGCCCGACAGGCCGAGATTGTGCGCGGCGTCCTTGAGGTCGGAGGGCAGGGCGGCGGCGCCCGCGATCACGTTGAACAGGATGTACCATTGCGTGCCCAGCACCATCAACGGACTGGTCCACACATCCGGGTCCAGGTGGAAATGGACGATCAGCATGACCGCCACCGGGAACATCAGGTTGGCGGGAAAGGCCGCCAGGAATTGCGCCAGCCATTGAAGGTTCTGGGCGACGCGGGGGCGCAGCCCGATCCATACGCCGATCGGCACCCATACCAGGGACGCCAGCGCGATCAGCACCAGGACGCGGGTGGCGGTGGCGGTGCCATAAAGGAACACCCGGATGATCTCCGGGGTTTCCACGCTGCTGTGAACGAACAGCGCCACCCGCACGGCGGCGGCCAGCGCCCCCAGCATCAGGATCGCGTTCCACACCCTTTCCGCCCAGGGCGGCAGATGCCAAACGGGCGCGAGAGAAACGGCGCGGAATCGTCCCTTTCCCGGACGCCGCACCAGGCTTGCGCAGCCTTCCCACAATGCACCCGGCAGGCGTGCCGCCGCCCGCACCAGACGGGCGCGCTGCAACAGGGTCAGCAGCCACGATCTGGGGACTTCCTCGCCCGGGACTTGCTCGAACTTGAACTTGTCGGCCCACGCCACCAGCGGCCGGAACATGAGCTGGTCGTAGATCAGGATGCCGGCCAGCACCGCGGCGATCGCCCAGCCGATGGCGGGGAGGTTGCGGTCGGCGATGGCCAGCGCGATGAAGGACCCCACGCCCGGCAAGAGAATGGTCTGTCCCGATACCGAGATGGCCTCGGACGCGACCACGAAGAACCAGCCGCCCGACACGCTCATCATCATGTTCCAGATCAGGCCCGGTACGGCATAGGGCAATTCGAGGCGCCAGAACCGTTGCCAGGGCGAAAGCAGGAACATGTCCGACGCTTCGATCAGGTCGGCCGGCACGGTTCTCAGGCTCTGGTACATGGAAAAGGCCATGTTCCAGGCTTGCGAGGTGAAGACGGCGAAGATCGCCGCGCATTCCACCCCGAACAAATTGCCGGGGAACAGGGCGATGAAGCCGGTGACGGTGATCGACAGGAAGCCCAGGATGGGGATGGATTGCAGGATGTCGAGCGCCGGAATCAGGACCTTCTCCAGCGCCGGCACCTTGGCCGCCGCCGTGGCGTAGACCAGGGTGAACAGCAGCGATCCCCCCAGCGCCATCAGCATCCGGAGCGCGCTGCGCAGCAGGTAATAGGGCAGGTTGAGCGGGTCCAGCGACATCGGCAGGGGCTCGCCCACGTCGTAGGGGGTCGTCATCTGCGCTCCGCCATAGGCGAGCAGGACCAGCAGGGCGAAGGCCAGAGGCACGAGCGCCGCGTCCCAAGCGTTGGGTTTCAGCTCGGGCAGCGCGAAGACGGCTCGGGAGCGGGGCTGTGGCACGTGGCCTACTCCATTTGACGGAGGCCATTTCATAATCCCCGCCAAAGGCATTGTCGAGCGGCGCTCTGTTGCAGTTTTTTGAAGGGCGGGGCCGGAAATGCGCGCGGTGCCGAAGCCGGCACTGGCGTAGGCCGCCGGCCTCGACTATATTGTTGGCGTCGGGGTTTCCCGACTATGGCGCTAAACGCCATGCGGAATAAGCGTTGCGGACCCGGGGGCGGTACCCGGCGCCTCCACCAATGTTTCCCGGTTCGGGCCTTCGCGGCCGCCGGGCCTCATGGGGGCGAAACAGGATCGACGCGCGTAGTAAAGGCATGGTTTGCGTTCGGCATGGTACCACCGTTATCGGGCCATCCTCACAAGTGCCAACGACAACGTGGCTCTTGCCGCTGCCGCTTAACCGGTAAGCGCGGTCCGGGGGGCGCCGGGCAACAGAAGTCCCCCCACTTTCCTTCGTCCGAGGGGCGCCAGGGGTGCAGATGCCCGAGGTTCTGAGATACGATCAAATGGTGGAAGACGCCCTGCGCGGCGTCGTGCGCCAGGCTTTGGCGTACGCCGCGCGGAACGGCCTGCCCGGCGACCACCATTTCTACATCACCTTCCGCACCGATCACCCCGGGGTGAATGTCGCCCCGCGCATCCGTGCGCGCTATCCCGAGGAAATGACCATCGTCCTTCAGCATCAGTTCTGGGACCTTGACGTCGGCGAGGACGCGTTCGGCGTGACACTGTCGTTCTCCGGCGTGTCGGAGCGGTTGCACATTCCGTTCGTCGCCGTGGCGGGCTTCGCCGACCCTTCGGCGAAGTTCGGCCTCCAGTTCGAGATGGCGGAGGGTGACGAGGCCGTCGTGGACGCGGGTGGGGAGGACGGCGAGGAGCATGCTGCCGCCGAGCCCGAAATCCCGACGGGCGAGCAGCCCGGCAAGGTGGTGGCGCTGGACGCGTTTCGCAAGAAGTGACGGCGGGCGGTCCCATGCCGTCGGAATTCACCAGCTCCGGGGCGCCGCGATGACGACCGATACCGTCTTCCATGCGCTTTTCCCCCTCGTCCACGGCGACACTCCCTATCGCAAGCTTGGCGCCGAGGGCGTTGGCACGGCGACGTTGGCCGGCCGGCGGATCGTTACCGTCGCGCCGGAAGCGCTCGCCCAGTTGGCCTTCGAGGCTTTCCGCGATACCGCGCACCTGCTGCGCCCCGGTCACCTGGCCCAGCTCCGCGCCATCATCGACGACCCGGACGCCTCGTCCAACGACCGCTTCGTCGCCTACGACCTCTTGAAGAACGCCTGTATCGCCGCCGCCGGCGTGCTGCCCATGTGCCAGGACACCGGAACCGCCATCGTCATGGGCAAGAAGGGACAGTCCATCTGGACGGGGGGCGGCGACGAGGCGGCCATCGCCCGCGGTGTGCAGCGGGCTTACACCCGCCTCAATCTCCGCTACTCGCAGCTTGCGCCGCTTTCCCTCTACCAGGAGGTCAACACCGGCACCAATCTGCCGGCGCAGATCGACCTGTACGCCGCCGACGGCGATTCCTACGATTTCCTGTTCATGGCCAAGGGCGGCGGCTCGGCCAACAAGACCTTTCTCCACCAGCAGACCAAGGCGCTGCTCAATCCCGACAGCCTGCTCAAATTCCTGGATGCCCAGATTCGCACCCTGGGGACCGCCGCCTGCCCGCCGTATCACCTCGCCATCGTCATCGGCGGCCTGTCGGCGGAAATGACCCTGAAGACTGTCAAACTGGCCTCGGCCCGTTACCTTGACGGGTTGCCGTCATCGGGAAACGCCCACGGGCAAGCCTTCCGCGACCGCGAACTGGAGGGGGCGGTGCTGGAGATGACCCGCAGGATGGGGCTTGGAGCCCAGTTCGGCGGCAAGTATTTCTGCCACGATGTGCGCGTCATCCGCCTGCCGCGCCATGGCGCCTCGTGCCCGGTGGGCATCGGCGTGTCCTGCTCGGCCGACCGCCAGGTGCTCGGCCGGATCACCGCCGACGGGATTTTCCTCGAAGCGCTGGAGACCAATCCCGCCAAATATCTTCCCGACGTCGATCCGTCGCGCTTGTCGGGCGACGTGGTGGCCATCGACCTTACCCGGCCCATGGACGAGATTCGCCGCACCCTGTCGCGCTATCCGGTGCGGACGCGGCTGTCCTTGACCGGCCCGATGATCGTGGCCCGCGACATCGCCCACGCCAAGCTCAAGGAGCGTCTCGACCGCGGCGAGGGCTTGCCGGACTATTTCAAGCGGATGGCCGTCTATTACGCCGGCCCCGCCAAGACGCCGGCCAACATGGCCTCCGGTTCGTTCGGGCCGACCACGGCCGGGCGGATGGATGCCTATGTCGAGCAATTCCAGGCCAATGGCGGGTCGATGGTGATGATCGCCAAGGGCAACCGCTCGCGCGCGGTCACCGAAGCCTGCAAGGCCCATGGCGGATTCTATCTCGGCTCGGTGGGCGGCGCCGCGGCGCGGCTGGCGCAAGACTGCATCCGCAAGGTCGAGGTGGTGGAGTATCCCGAACTCGGCATGGAGGCGGTCTGGCGGATCGAAGTGGTCGATTTCCCCGCGTTCATCGTCATCGACGACAAGGGCAACGACTTTTTCGCCGAATTCGTCGGTTGACCCTGCCCCCCGCGCTTCCCTGCCCTTGACGGCCTGACCGATGGCTGGGAAGACTAACCCGAATATCGTGTACGGGGCGGCAAAGCGGCGCGGTTGCCCATTGGGCAATGTCGGCGCGGCCGGCCCTTGCGTTACCGGGGGCGGCCGAGTTCATGGGGTTCTTTTCGTTCAGGATCGCCGCCGTTGCGACCGCGCTGTGGTGTTGCATCGCGGCGACGCCCGTGCAGGCGGAGGACAGTCAATATCACCTTGGTCAGGGGCTGGATGTCGGCGATTTCAACATCGCCGGCTATGCGAACGTGGTCGGCAACCTCCCCACGGGGGGCGAACGCAAATCGCTGGTCCTGGACGATCTCAGCCTCTACGTCAGCGGGCGCCTCAACCAGGCCATCAATCCGTTCATGGAAACCGAGCTGGCCGGCTATCCGCTCCTTCAGTCGGGCGGCACGTCGCTGCCCGGCGGCCAGGGCCGTGTGGTCCTGGAGCGGCTCTATAACGACACCCTGCTTTCCGACAGCTTCACTCTGCGCCTGGGGAAGATGCTCACGGCCGTCGGCGAGTGGAACCAGATCCACGCTGCGCCCCTGGTCTGGACCACCACGCGGCCGTTGAGCACGTACCAGAGCTATAGCGAATACACCAGCGGCGCATCCCTGCTGTATTCCGATCCGGGGTCGAACCTTCCCGACGTTCAGCTATACTGGCAGCCGGACAGGGATATCGCCCCAAGACCGTCCGATCTGGTTGCGCGCCAATATTACAGTATCGTCGGCGGGGAAGTGAGCTGGCCGATCGGCCTCACCGACAAGATCGGCGTATCCGCCCAGCGCTCGCGCGTGGTGGACAGCGACGCCACACAATATCTTGCCGGCTTCAACGCCAGATATTCCTTCGACCGGTTCACCCTCGACAGCGAGAGCACCTACACGACGATCTCGGGCCACGAGGTGGGGGCGGTGCGCTCGACCGAATTCGGCGGGTACGTGCTGGGCTCGTATGCCCTGACCGAATCCTGGTCGCTGCTGTCGTGGTACGAGTATTTCCAGGATCGCAACGCGACGGCGCCGATCCAGGACGTGCTCGTGGGGATCTCGTACCGGCCGCAGCCGCCACTGGTTTGGAAGCTCGAATATCTGAAGAACATCGGGGGCGGAAGTCTGACGAGCGAGGGAGGCGCGGTCGATACAAGAAACGGCGTCTACGCCTCCTTTTCCGTGTTGTTTTGACATGAGAACGTCGCTCATAGCGCTGGCGGTAGTAGCGGCCCTCGGGCTCCGGGCGCGGACGGCGCATGCGGAGGAGGTGCTGATCATCGTCAATCCCTCGGTGGAAGCGACGGATTTGACGCGGTCCCAGATTTCCGCGATTTATTTGTTGAAGACGACCGTTTGGCCGGATGGGCAGCGTATCGTTCCGGTCAACAGGGAGGCGACCAGCGGCACGCGGGCCGAGTTTACCGCGGACGTCCTGCGCGAGGACAACGCCACGCTCGCCACTTACTGGAACGAGATGCACTTCAAGGGACGGATGCCGCCGCTCATTCAGGAATCCGATCAGGCTGTCCTAGCCTTCATCCAGAAGGTGCCCGGCTCGATAGGCTATATCCGGGCGTCCACGGCGCATCCCGACGTCAAAGTGCTGGGGCGGGTGCCATGATGAGGAATTTCCTCGGCCGCTCGATTTCGCGGAAAATCCTGGCCTCGTTCGTCGGCATTTATGCGGCCACCTACCTTCTGACGGCCTTGGTCGTTTTCACCGGGGTCCGGGCGTCCATCATCGACGCCGAGACCAAAGCCCTGTCCGAACTGGCCGACCGCAAGATCGAGCGGCTGGCGAGCGCGCTCCGCCAAAATGCGGTCAATCTGAGAGCCTGGTCCGAGCTCGATGTGATGAACGACCTCATCACCGGCGACATCGACAAGCGCATAGCGCGGGCGCTGGAGGCATTGAAGCGGCAGTACGGGCTGGAGGGGGACATCTACGCCTTCGACGGCTCGGGGAAGCTGATCGCATCCTCGTCCTCCGGCCCGCTCGCGTCCGCCCCCAACGGCATGCCCTTGGTCTGGACGACGCCCGGCGCGGGGCCGGTCTTCATCGATAAGCACATCAATCCGCTGGGACAGGGGGAAACGGTCGCCTTCACCATGCCGGTGGTGGCCAGCTTTTCCCGGAATTACCGCATCGGGTCGCTGGTGCTGACCTATCCGTGGCGTTCAATCGAGACGCTGCTGTTCGAAGGCGGCTCGCGCATTCTTCTGCTGCGTACGGGCGCGTCGCCGCAGGTCCTGGCCACCGACGTCCCCGCCGAGGACGCGCTGTCCGCGAATTCGGCGGGCGGCGGACGCCCCATCTTCGGTGGGGGCGCCTATGTGGCCGGGCGGTCGCATTCGGTCGATCCCATCGTGCGCGATTGGCAGGTGGTGACGCTGCGCCAGACCGAGGATGCGGTACGCTCCGTCCGGCGGGTGGCGATGGAACTGCTCCTGCTCGGCCTGTTCCTTGGCATCCCCGTCCTGATCGGGGTCCGCTGGCTGTCGCAGAAGCTGACCAAGCCGGTGGTCGAGTTGACCGGCTACGTGCGCGGCGTCGTCGATACCGGCAATCTCGGCGACCGCGTGCCCATTTCCTCCCGTGACGAGTTGGGAACCCTGGCCCAATCCTTCAATCGCATGACCGAGACGCTGGAACGGGCTGCCCAGGAGCGCGAGCGGTTCGTCCACGAACTGGAAAGCTTGAACCAGACGCTGGAAGCGAAGGTGCTGGCGCGGACGCGGGAACTGGAGACCGCCAACGGCGACCTGACCAAGGCTTTCGACGATTTGAAGGCGGCCCAGGCGCAACTCGTCCAGTCGGAGAAGATGGCCTCGCTGGGGCAGTTGGTGGCCGGTGTGGCGCACGAACTGAACAATCCCATCGCGTTCATCTACGCCAATTTTTCCCATCTGGACGAGTATGTCGGGGAGCTGTTGGGCCTGATCGAAGCCATGCGCCGCGTCCCCGCCGATCCCGATGTCGCCCGCCGGTTCGAGGACCTCGTCGTTGCCGCCGATCTCGGCTTCGTGCGCGAGGACATCCTCAAAATCATCCGCAGTGGCAGGGATGGGGCCGCGCGCGTGAAGGAAATCGTCTTGTCGCTGAGAAGCTTTTCGCGTCTGGATGAAGCCGAGTTCAAATACGCTCTTCTGGAAGACGGCCTCAACGATGCCTTGGCGATCTTGCATCCCCACATGAAGGGGCGCATCGCGGTGGTGAAGGATTTCCACCTCAATCAGCCGGTGCCGTGTTTCCCCGGCCAGATCAACCAGGTTTTCATGAACATCGTATTCAACGCCATCCAGGCCATGGAAGGCGAGGGGACCATCCGCATCGCGACGCTGTCCGATGATCCCTGGGCGGTGGTCGTCATCGAGGATTCCGGCAAGGGCATACCCCCGGAAATCATCGACAAGATCTTCGATCCCTTTTTCACCACCAAGAAAGTTGGCGAAGGGACGGGATTGGGGCTTTCCATTTCCTATGGGATCATGGAGAAGCATGGCGGACGCATCGCCGTCCGCAGCGAGGTGGGGAAGGGAACGATATTCGAGCTCCGGCTGCCGTTGCGCTCGCAGATGCCGGTCCTGGGAGAGGCATGATGGACGACGCCCGTTTTCGCCTCCTGTTCATCGACGACGAGCCCGGAATCCTCGAAACCTTGCGCCGCTCGTTCCGCAAGGGCTACGAGGTGCTCACCGCCGATTGCGGGCAGGCGGGATTGGAAATGCTGCGGAACAACGAGGTCGATCTCATCATCTGCGATCAGCGCATGCCCGATCTCACTGGCGATGTGGTGCTGAAATTCGCCCGCGAACACCGGCCCGAGGCGGTCCGGATTCTTCTCACCGGCTATTCCGACATGGAGACGCTGGTGAAATGCGTGAATGAAGCGGGGATATACAAGTACATCACCAAGCCGTGGGAGCCGGAAATGCTGCGGCTCACGGTCGTGCGGGCGCTGGAGGCGCTCAGCCTGCAACGCAAACTGACGACGGCGTCGGAACAGTTGAAGGATTCCTATCTCAACGCCGTGACCATGCTGTCCTTCGCCTGCGAAGGCAAAGACGAGGATACGGGCTTCCATGTGCGGCGCATCCAGTTCTACACGGAGAAACTTGCCCTCGCCGTGGGGCTCGCTCCGGCCGATGCCGAACACATGGGGGTGATGAGCATCCTCCACGACATCGGCAAGCTGTCGATCCCGGACGCCATCCTGAAGAAGCCGGGCAAGCTGGATGCCGAGGAATGGGCGGTGATGAAGCGGCACCCCGAGTACGGAGTGAAAATCCTGGGAGACGCCCCTTTCTACGCCGTGGCCAGGGAGATCGCCGGCGGCCACCACGAGAACTATGACGGCAGCGGCTATCCGGCGGGGCTGCGGGGCGAGGACATCCCCTTGTCCGCGCGCATCGTCAAGGTCGCGGATGTCTTCGACGCCCTGACCTCGCGCCGGCCCTATAAGGAACCGTGGACGGTCGAACGCGCCCTGGCCGAGATAGCCGCCCAGCCGGGGGGGCAGTTCGACCCGGCGGTGGTCGACGCGCTGCGCAGGATCGTGGCGGACGGCACGGTGGCCGAGATCATGGGCCGTTACCATGTCCCCGAGGGCGAGGAGGGACGCTGACGCATCGGTGTGGCCTTTTCAACGGCCCGCGCCGCCCTCATATGGGTTGCGTCGCATTCGCATATAGCGAGGAGCCATGGCCGACCGGATACGCGTTTCCGCCGGCTTTCCTGTCCCCCGCCGGCACCCGGTTGCTTCGGCACTTCTCCGGGGGCTGTGCAACCGCTGCCCGCGTTGCGGCAAGGGGAGCTGGCGTCTCGGCTATCTCGCCGTCGTCCCGGCATGCCCGGCATGCGGCGAGATGCTGGGCCATATCCGCGCCGACGACGGGCCGGCCTATTTCACGGTGCTGGTCGTCGCCCACATCATGGTTCCGGCCGCCCTCGTGGTGGAGCGGCATTGGCATCCGCCTTTGGTCCCCGACCTCTCCGCCGCAATCCTTGCCGCCGCAATGCTGATTTGGCAATTGCTGCCGCGGATCAAAGGAGCCGTGGTGGGGCTGATGTGGGCGCTGGGATTATCCGGGGACGAGCTTCAGGGCGATATCGACCGGCATGGCTGACGTCGGAAACGACCATCCGGCTTTTCCGGGCCATTTCCCCGATCAGCCAGCGTTCCATGTCGAGGCCGTGGGAAGGGGCCGCCTCACGCCAGGCGAGCAGGGCTCGGCGGCGGATGGTGTCCATATCCTGGCCGGCGGCCAATTCGGTGGCGACATCGAGGTTGATGCCGATCAGGGCCTCAACCGCCTCGTCGTCCACTCCGCGTCCCGCCTGGCACGACGTCGCCGTGACGAAGGAGGCGAGACGCCGGTCCGGGGCACGCCACCCGCAGCGGTGGGCGACATCGGACAGGGTCAGCCAGAGGCGGTGATTGTTGTCGAGCGCCACGAGAAAAGCCATGGCGTCGAGGGCGGCGTCAAGGTCGTGGGCGATTTCGGCGAGAGCGACAGCACCACTTTCCGCCAGAGTCAGGCGGATTGGGATCGACACACCCATGGGGACCCTCCGATACAAGAGGAAACCGAAATTTTTCCCGTCCCTAAACAAAAATTAACAACCTTTTAGGCTGGCGTCAAAGGCAGATGCTTTTTTTTAGCGATTCTCAGTATGGCGCCCGCTTATGACGTCATCCCGACCGAGCGCAAGCGAGTGGAGGGATACTTCACGTGGGGGGCGGCTCCGCCGCCAAACAAGAACCATGGCGCAGGACGCGCCGAGCCGGAAAGATCCTTCGCCGGCGCTCGGGATGACAACGGAAAACCCCGCGATGAGAACAGCCGGCGTTTTTCAGTGCCTCTGCCCGACGGTTTCCATTTCCGCCAGGAGCCAATGATCGAGCGCCTGACCCTGGGGGCGGCCCAGGCTCTCCCAGATGAAATAGGCGCGCTCGCGGATGCGCTGGATGTCGCCGCCCGCCAACTCGGCCGAAACCCGGCGGTTCATTTCGACCAGGGCATGCACCTTGTCGTCGCTTATGCCGCTCTCGCCGCTCGTCACCAGGGCGAAGTCCGTCTGGCGGCGGTCGGGCACCGGCCAGTTCCGGTTTTCCGCGATGTTCCGCAGCACGGTCCACAGACGGTGGTTATCCTTGAGGGCACGGAGGAACGCCGCGGTATCGTCAGCCTTGTCCAAAGCCTGCGCCGCATCCGCCAGTGCCAGGGCGCCGCTCTCTTCCAAACTCAGGCCGTCGAGCAGTTTTGCCATCCCGGTTCCGCCTCCCCGCGGAAACGCCCAGCCAATGGCGCGGGTGATGTGCTTTGGGTTAAGCCGTTTCCGCCGGAGACATAGTCCTCAATGGTAAACTTGGCAAGCGAAGTCGCCATTAAGTTTTTTTTACATGGCCGCATGATCTGCGCAGCTATTCCATCCGTAAGGCGGGAAGCCATCCAATATATCCGCAAGTCGTTCCCTAATCCCCAGCAGGAGGTATCCGGATGCCGACGGTTCGCACCGAGACCGACGCCATGGGTCCCGTGGCGGTTCCCATCGATCGTTATTGGGGTGCGCAGACGCAGCGCAGCCTGGTGAATTTCCCCATTGGCGAGGAGCGGATGCCGTGGCCATTGCTGCGCGCCCTGGCTTTGGCGAAGAAGGCCGCCGCCCTGGCCAACGCCCGGCTCGGAACGTTGGCCCCAGACATCGCCGCCGCCATCGCCGCCGCCGCCGACGACGTCATCGCCGGCGATCTGGCCGGAGAATTTCCGCTGGTGCCCTGGCAGACTGGGTCGGGGACCCAGACCAACATGAACATGAACGAGGTGCTGGCCAATCGCGCCAATGAGCGTCTCGGTCATGCGCTTGGAACCAAGGCGCCGGTCCATCCCAACGATCACGTCAATCGCAGCCAGTCGTCCAACGACAGCTTTCCCACCGCCATGCATGTGGCGACCGCCGACGAGGTGTCGCGCCGCCTGCTGCCGTCCCTGAACCGTCTGGCGGTCGCGTTGCGGGACAAGGCGGCCGCGTTCGCCGAGATCGTCACAACCGGACGCACCCATCTTCAGGATGCCGTGCCGCTGACCCTTGGTCAGGAGGTCGGCGCCTGGGCGTCGCAGGTCGAGGACGGCGCGGCCCGAATCCGCGCCGCTCTGCCCGAGGTGCTGCAACTCGCCCAGGGCGGTACGGCGGTCGGCACCGGCCTCAATGCGCCGCCCGGCTTCGACCGGGCATTCTGCGAGGAACTGGCCGCGTTGAGCGGACTCGCGGTCACGCCGGCTCCCGACAAGTTCGCCGCCATCGCCGGCCACGACGCCATGGTGGCGATGTCGGGGACGCTCAGCGCCCTGGCGGTCGCGCTGATGAAAGTGGCGAACGACGTCCGCCTGCTGGCCTCGGGGCCGCGGACCGGATTGGCCGAACTCCTCCTCCCCGCCAACGAGCCCGGCTCCTCCATCATGCCGGGCAAGGTCAACCCGACCCAGGCCGAGGCCTTGTCCATGGTGTGCTGCCAGGTCATGGGCAACCACGTGGCCGTGACCGTCGCCGGGTCCCGGGGCGATCTGCAACTCAACACCTTCAAGCCGGTGATCGCCGTAAACGTGTTGGGCTCCATCCGTCTTCTGGCCGACGCGGCGGACAGCTTCGCGATCCGCTGCGTCGCCGGGATGGACGCCAACCGGGAGCGCATCGCCGCGCTGGCCGGCCAGTCGCTGATGCTGGTGACCGCCCTGGTTCCGCGCATCGGCTACGACCGCGCCGCGGCTATTGCTGGAAAGGCGCTTGCCGATGGGATAAGCCTGAAGGAGGCGGCCGTCGCGTCGGGAGAGGTGACACCCGAGCAATTCGATGAGTGGGTGAGGCCGGCGACGATGGTCGGATTGGGCAGTGTCCCAACCCAAACTTCCGTTTGATTTATTAGCTAGAACTTATTTAAGCTTCCGCGCATACAGCGCCAGGAGAAGGCATGAAGGACCCTGTTACCAGCCGCGACACCGAGTTCGGCCCCTCCGAGGTCAAGACGACGACCTGCTACATGTGTGCGTGCCGGTGCGGCATTCGCGTTCACCTGCGGGGCGGCGAGGTGCGCTATATCGAGGGTAATCCTGACCACCCCCTCAACCAGGGCGTGATCTGCGCCAAGGGCGCGTCGGGCATCATGAAGCAGTATTCGCCCGCCCGTCTGACCCGGCCGCTGAAGCGCAAGGAGGGAGCGGAGCGCGGGGAGAACGCGTTCGAGCCGATCTCCTGGGACGAAGCCTTCACGATCCTCGGCGACCGCCTGGCCCATATCCGCGCCACCGATCCCAAGAAACTGGCCCTGTTCACCGGCCGCGACCAGATGCAGGCGCTGACTGGCCTGTTCGCCAAGCAGTTCGGCACGCCCAATTACGCCGCCCATGGCGGGTTCTGCTCGGTGAACATGGCGGCCGGCATGATCTACACGATCGGCGGCTCGTTCTGGGAATTCGGCGGTCCCGATCTCGACCGTGCCAAGCTGTTCGTGATGATCGGCACGGCCGAGGATCACCACTCCAACCCGATGAAGATCGCGCTCAGCAAATTCAAGCGGAGCGGGGGGCGGTTCATCGCCATCAACCCGGTTCGCACCGGTTACGCCGCCATCGCCGACGAGTGGGTGCCGATCCGCCCCGGCACCGATGGCGCCCTGCTTTTGGCCCTGATCCGAGAAATCGTGGAAATGGGGCTGTTCGACCGCGAGTTCCTGATCCGGTTCACCAACGCGGCCGAACTGGTGAACATGGACCCGGCGAGCGACGAGTTCGGCCTGCTTATCCGCGACCCGTCCGTGACCGCCGAACCCGGCTGTTTCGATCCCGAGAACCGCCTGTGGTGGGACCGCCTCACCGACCGTCCCACCATCGCCCGTTCCGAGGGGAGCGACGGACGCCTCATCGGCGCATTCGAGCTGCCCGACGGCACCGCGGTCAAGCCGGCCTTCCAGCTGCTCAAGGACCGCGTCAAGGACTGCACCCCCGAATGGGCCGAGGGCATTACCGGCATCCCCGCCGCCACCATCCGCCGTCTCGCCCACGAGATGGGCGTGACCGCGCGCGACCATAAGATCGAATTGCCGATCGCCTGGACCGACGCCTGGGGACGGGAATACGACACCATCGTCGGCAATCCCGTCGCCTTCCATTCCATGCGCGGTCTGGCCGCCCATTCGAACGGGTTCCACGCCATCCGCGCGCTCGGCATCCTGATGAGCCTGTTGGGCACCATCGACCGCCCCGGCGGATTCCGCCACAAGGCGCCGTTCCCGCGGCCGATCCCGCCTTGCGCCAAGCCCCCCAAGGGGCCCGAGGGCGTCAAGCCGAACGAGCCCTTGGGCGGCATGCCGCTGGGCTGGCCGGCCGACCCGAACGACCTGTTCGTGGATGCCGAGGGCGAGCCGGTGCGTATCGACAAGGCGTTCTCGTGGGAATACCCGCTGTCGGTCCACGGGCTGATGCACAACGTCATCACCAACGCGTGGCGCGGCGATCCCTATCCGATCGACACCCTGTTCCTGTTCATGGCCAACATGGCCTGGAACTCGTCCATGAATACGGTCGAGGTCCGGAAGATGCTGACCGACAAGCACGAGAACGGGGAGTACAAAATCCCCTTCATCGTCGTGACGGACGCCTTCCAGTCCGAGACGGTCGCCTTCGCCGATCTGGTGCTGCCCGACACAACCTATCTCGAGCGGCACGACGTGATGAGCCTGCTCGACCGGCCGATCTCGGAGTTCGACGGCCCCGTCGATTCCGTGCGCATCCCGGTTCTGCCGCCGCTGGGCGAGTCCAAGCCGTTCCAGGAGGTGCTGATCGAACTGGGCAGCCGGCTGCGGCTGCCGGCCTTCGTCAACGCCGACGGCAGCCGCAAGTATCGCGACTATCCCGATTTCATCGTTCACTTCGAGACCGAGCCCGGCTCGGGCATCGGTTTCCTGTCGGGCTGGCGCGGCAAGTCGGGCGAGAAGTTCCTGGTGGGCGAGCCCAATCCCAGCCAGTGGGAGATGTACGCCCGCAACCACAATCATTTCCATTACGAGCTTCCGCGCAGCTACCAGTACATGCGCAATTGGAACCGCGGCTATCTCACCTGGGCCCGCCACCATCGCCTGGTGCGGTTCGCCGAGCCCATCGTCATCCACCTCTATTCCGAAGTGTTGCAGAAGTTCAGGCTCGCCGCTGAGGGCAAGCGCAAGGGCAAGCAGCCGCCGGCGCACCTGCGCGAACGGGTCAAGGACTTCTTCGATCCTCTGCCGTTCTATTTCCCGCCGCTTGAGTGGCATCAAACCAACACCTCGGCCTTTCCACTGGCGGCGATCACCCAGCGGCCGATGGCCATGTACCATTCGTGGGATTCGCAGAACGCCTGGCTGCGGCAGATACACACCCATAACGCGCTGTTCGTCCATCCATCGGTGGGCGCCGCCAACAATTTCGGCGACGGCGCCTGGGTCTGGGTGGAAAGCCCATGGGGCAAGGTCCGCTGCCAGGCCCGTTTCACGGAAGCGGTCGAGCCCGGCACGGTGTGGACCTGGAACGCCGTCGGCAAGGCATCGGGGGCCTGGGGCCTCAGTCCCGACGCCAACGAGTCCCGCCACGGCTTCCTGCTGAACCACGTCATCAGCGAGGAACTGCCGGCCCTGATCTCGGGCCGCACCGTGTCCAATTCCGATCCGGTCACCGGTCAGGCGGCATGGTACGACGTGCGGGTCCGCGTGACCCCGGCGGCGGCCGATGAGCCGGCCGAGAGTTGGCCGCAATTCACGCCCCTGCCCCAAGTGCCCGGCCAGACCGGGTTCACCGGCACCCTGCGCGCCTTCTTCGCCGGCAAGGCGAGGGGCTGAGGAGATCGCGGGAAATGTCGAAAAAGCAATTGGCCCTGGTCATCGACCTCAACGTCTGCGTCGGTTGCCACGCCTGCGTGACGAGCTGCAAGGAATGGAACACGTCGGGCTGGGCGGGCCCCATGCCCGATCAGAACCCCTACGACGCCGACCCTTCGGGCGTGTTCTTCAACCGCGTGCAGACATTCGAATGCGGGACGTTTCCGAACACGGAAACGATCCACTTCCCGAAGAGCTGCCTGCACTGCGAGGACCCGCCATGCGTCCCGGTGTGCCCCACCGGCGCGTCCTACAAGCGCGAGGAGGACGGCATCGTCCTCGTCGATTACGACAAGTGCATCGGCTGCAAGTACTGCTCGTGGTCCTGCCCCTACGGCGTGCGCGAGTTCGACGAGGTCCAGGGCGTGATGAAGAAGTGCACGCTGTGCGTGGACCGCATCTACGACCAGACCCTGCCGCCCGAGCGGCGCAAGCCGGCCTGCGTGCTGGCGTGCCCGGCCGGCGCGCGCATCTTCGGCGACATCAAGGACCCGGATTCGGAAGCCGCGATCGCCATCCGCGAGAACGGCGGCTATCCGCTGATGCCCGAATGGGGCACCCAGCCGGCCAACCACTACCTCCCGCGGCGCAAGACCAAGATGACGCTGCACGAGGACGAGTTGATCCGTGCCGACAATCCGCTGAAGATCGAGGGTGAATTGCCCAAGCCGCCGGACGGGTCCTCCCTCGACGATTACTCCAGCTGGTGATGGTCCGGATGCCGGGATACTCTGTTTCGGGGCATCCCGGCGCCGCTGTGCCGCTCTTCGTGACGCGGCGGACCCTCGGCAGCCGAACAAGGAAATAGATACCGATGAAGCCCGCCTTTTCCGTGCTTTTCCTAACCACCCTGATCGGCGCCGGGCAGGGTCTTCTGGTCGCGCTGGTCACTGGCCAGTGGTACTTCGTCATCGGCGCCACGCCGCGGCAGGAAAACGGCGCCTTCTATGCCGTGGGCGCCGCCATCGCGCTGGTCTTGCTGGGGCTGGGGCTGTTCGCGTCATTCTTCCACTTGGCCAATCCGCAGCGGGCCTGGCGTGCTGCGACCCGTTGGCGCACCTCGTGGCTGTCGCGCGAGGTGATTCTGCTGCCGGTCGTGATGGGGCTTGGCGTCGTCTATGCCGGTGTCCACGGATTCGGCATCCGCCCGGTGCTGATGACCTTCTCGAACCAGAAATCCCTCGACCTCACTATGGCGGTGGGTTTCGTGACCGCGGGCGCCGCCCTCCTGCTCTACGTCGTCACCGGCATGATCTATGCGTGCGTTCGTTTCATCCGCGAGTGGGCGTCAAGCTGGACGGTGGTCAATTTCGTCGCCATGGGGCTGGCGTCGGGTTTCACTGTGGCCGCCGCCTATGCGGCGATCTCGAGCAGCCCGCTGACGGAATTTTTCGCGGCCGACGCGCTGGTGCTGACGCTGGTCGCGCTGGCCACCCGTTCCTACCAGCTTTGGCGCAATTGGCGGGCCAAGTCGCCGTTCACCCTCAAATCGGCGATCGGGGTGCATCACCCGCAAATCCGCCAGCTGACTCAGGGGTTCTGTGGCACGTCGTTCAACACGAAGGAGTTCTTCGTTCCCGGCGGCAAGGGCAAGATGGCAGTCCTGACCGCCGCCTTCGTGGCGTTCGGCTTCCTTCTACCGGCGGTGATGATCGGCGTTGGCTGGGCGACGGGCGATGCCGCGCTGCTGATCGCCGCGGCATTGGCGCAATACCTCGGCCTGCTGGCGGAACGGTGGGTGTTCTTCGCCCAAGGCAACCATGTGCAGAATCTCTACTATCAGGCGCGTGCCTGATCTGCGGGAATTCCGGCGTCCTCGGCCGCCGGGTTCCATCCGCAGGCGGCCAGCAGCGCGCACATGTGCTCCGGGACCGGGGCCGTGACCCGCACGGGCGGCTTGTTCGCGGAAAGGGGCACGGCGACGCTGCGCGCGTGGAGATGGAGAATGTCCGCCGCCATGTCGGCGGTCCCGCGGCCATAGATGACGTCGCCGGCGATCGGGCTGCCCATCAGGGCGAGATGGGCGCGGATCTGATGGGTCCGTCCGGTGCGGGGGCGCGCTTCGATCCATGCCAGTCTTTCGCTCCGGCCCAAGACCGTCCAATCGGTTACCGAAGGCTGGCCCTTGGGATTGGCCACCATCCGCCAGCCGTGCTTGCGTTCCAGCTTGAGGAGGGGGGCGTCGATGGTCCCGGATTGCGCCGCCGGAGCCCCTACGACGACGGCCCAATAGACTTTCTCGACCTTGCCCTCGGCGAACAGAGCCCCAAGTCTGGCCAGCGCCTTGTGGTGCCGTCCCAATACCAGGCAGCCGGACGTCTCCCGGTCCAGCCGGTGCGCCAGTTCGGGAGCCCGTTTGAGGCCGAAGCGCAGGGAATCCAGGAGGGGCGTCAAGGTGACTCCGCCCCGGGGCCCCGCATGCACGGGGATTCCCGCCGGCTTGTCGATGATCAGCATCAGTCCGTCCCGGTAGAGCAGCCGGGATTGCAGGAAATCGGCGGGCAAGCCGCCGGGCGCGTCCCACCGTGCGGTCATGGCGGAAACGGCGTGGGCAGGCAGTCCTGATTGCGGGCGCGCAAGGCCCCGCAGAGCTTATCGGCCGCCGCCGGGTCCACTGGCCCGGCGATCAAACGGTAGGTCACGCCGAGATTGCCGAGATCCGCTTTCACCAGCTTGTGTGACAGCCCCGCGAGTTCCGGATTCTGTTGGGCCAGCACAGTCCACGCCTTGTCGCCGAAAGCCGGGGATGCCATGGCCAGCAGATAGGCTCCGGCCGGCCCCTTCGCACCGGGTGCCAATTTCGGGGGGTCCATTCCCGGCGGCGACGGCGCGATTTCAGGTTCGAAGCCGTGGTGCGGCCGGTGGCCGGGCGCTGCCTTCGCCTCGGTGGCGGGCGGAGGCGAAGGCGTCGGTACGGCCGCCTTGTCCGGCAACTTGCCGCTGTCGACCAGCGCCTCGACCGCCCTTTTTTCGCGGAATCGTTCATCGGCCCCGATCAGGCCGGTCTCCTCCAGGCGGTCCAGACGGGCCAGCAGGGCCCGGGCGGAGGCGAGGTCGGGCGGCGTCAGCGGCCGGCGTGCCGCGGGTGCCGCAGGCAGAATGGCGTCGAGCAGGAACGACCGCTCGCCGTCCGCCGCGTCCCGGGCGGCGTCCAGGGCGCGGAAGCGGGCCAGGATGGCATCCACGGGCGGCAGGGGGCGGTCAAGCCCGACGGCCGGCGGCTGCGGCGCGGTCAGGGGCAACAGCGCCCCCTTGTTGGCGTCGACTCGCACCGCCGCCTCGCTGGGGGAAATCAGGCGCTCGTCCAGCAATTGGCGCACGATCAGAAAGCGCAACGCCAGGGGGTCGCCCTCCAGCTCGCGGACGGCCTGGGGTCCGGAAACCTGGGCGACCGCCGGGAACGGCAGCGGGTCGTCGGGGGAGGATTGCGGCCGCTCCAGGGAAGGTACCGACGCGGGGCCGGGCGGTGGCGACGGCGAAGCCGGTGGCGATAGCGACGGCGCGCTCTGGGCCTGTTCCAGCCCCGGATGCGGGTCGAACAGGCTTCTCGGGTCCATGAGGGCGCGCCGGCTCACGTCAACTCCGCCGCAGCCGGCGACCAGCGTTGGTAGCAGCGGCACCAGGAAACCGAGAAGGGCACGCGAACGGGGCATGGGGCCGGCCGTCATGGTTCGAACCGCGTCATTGTCGGCGGTGGTGCGTTCCAGGGCAAGCGCGATGACTCCCGCCAGCTTTTCCGGCGGGTGCCGCCGGACCGATCGCCTATGCTTTTCCGCGTGTCCACCCACCGGGCCGCCCGGAACCGGAATGACGGCGTCCTGCGCCCACGGGTTTTGCGCTATATCCATATTGATATTGCGGATGTTGCCCTTGCCGCGAGGGGGATGGTAAGAATGACCCCCGAACGCTGTGTGAGTGGACACTATGCGGATATCGCGTTTTCTTGCCGTCATCGCGGTTCTGCTTACGGCCATGGGCTGGGGTGGCGCCGCCAGGGCCGACGATGTTCTGGTTTTCGCGGCCGCCTCGACCGCCGATGCCCTGAACGATGTGGGCGGGCTGTTCGCCGCCAAGGGATTGGGAACCATGAGGGCATCCTACGCCTCCTCGTCCACCCTGGCCCGCCAGATCGAGCGGGGGGCGCCCGCCAACGTTTTCCTGTCGGCCGACCGGGAGTGGATGGACTGGCTGGAGCACGCCGGTTCCGTGCTTCCGCAGACGCGCCGCGACCTGCTCGGCAACGCTCTGGTCCTGATCGCTCCCGCCAATTCCGGCTTGGGGGAAATCCACATCGGCCGGAGCACGGACATCGCCGCGCTGCTGGGCTCGGGCCGTCTGGCCGTCGGCGATCCCGATCACGTTCCCGTGGGCATCTATGCCAAGCAGGCGTTGAAGGCCATGGGGCAGTGGGACAGAATCGGACCCAGGCTGGCCCGTGCGGAGAGCGTGCGTGCGGGCATGGCCCTGGTCGAGCGGGGCGAGGCGCCCTTGGGCATCGTCTATGCCACGGATGCCGCACTGTCGAAGCGGGTGCGGGTGGTGGGCACCTTCCCTGCCGCCCTTCATGAGCCCATCGACTATCCGGTTGCCCTTGTGGCCGGCAGGGACACGGTGTCCGCCCGTGCGTTCCTGGACTTCCTTCAGACGCCCGAAGCGAAGGCGATTTTCGTCCGCTACGGATTCGTGGTGCACTGACCGATGGGGCTGACCGCCGCGGAAATCGAGGCATTGCGGCTCAGCCTGCTGGTGTCGGCGGCGGCCGTCGCGGGGTCGCTGCCGTTCGGCGTGCTGGTCGCGTGGGTGCTGGCGCGGCTGCGCTTTCCCGGAAAGACGCTTCTCGACGGTTTCGTTCATCTGCCGCTGGTGTTGCCGCCGGTGGTCGTGGGTTATGTGCTGCTGGTGTCCCTGGGCCGGAACGGGCCCTTGGGCGCGTTGCTGGAACGGTGGTTCGGCATCGCCGTCGCCTTCACCTGGAAGGGGGCGGCGGTGGCCTCCGCGGTGATCGCCTTCCCGCTGATGGTGCGGGCGATACGGCTGGCGCTGGAAGGGGTGGATCGGCGGCTGGAGCAGGCGGCGCGGACGCTGGGCTGCGGGCCGGTCGAAACCTTTTTCACCGTGACCCTGCCGCTGGCGTTGCCCGGCATCTCCGCCGGGGTGGTGCTGGCCTTCGCCCGCTCGCTGTCCGAATTCGGGGCGACCATCACCTTCGTCTCCAACATTCCCGGCGAAACCAGGACCTTGCCGCTGGCCCTCTACGCGCTGATCCAGACGCCCGGCGGAGAGGCGGCGGCGGCACGGCTGTGCGCGATTTCGGTGGTCCTGGCGTTTGCCGCCCTGCTGGCGTCGGAAGCGCTTGCGCGCCGCTTTGCCCGCCGGCTGGAGGGGTAGCCGTGCTGGACTTGGCCGTTCGCCGCACCCAGGGCGTGTTCACGCTGGACGTGTCGTTCGCGGCCGGGTCCGGTGTGACCGCCCTGTTCGGACGCTCCGGTTCCGGCAAGACGTCGGTGATCAACATGGTGGCGGGATTGTCCCGGCCCGACGACGGGCGGATCGTGGTGGGGGGGCGGCTCCTGTTCGATTCCGGCCGCCGTATCGACGTGCCACCCGAGGATCGCCGGGTCGGCTGCGTTTTCCAGGAAGCGCGCCTGTTTCCGCATCTGTCGGTCCGCGCCAACCTGACGTTCGGGATGAAGCGCCTCGCGCCGGCCGAGCGCAAGATTCCGTTCGACGTCGTCATCGGTGTGTTGGGGATCGACCACCTGCTCGAACGCCATCCCGCACGTCTGTCGGGGGGGGAAAAGCAAAGGGTGGCGATCGGAAGGGCGTTGCTGGCCAGTCCGCGCATCCTGCTGATGGACGAGCCCCTGGCCGCCCTTGACGCCGCCCGCAAGGAGGAGGTGCTGCCGTTCATCGCCCGCGTCGCGCGGCAGTTCGCCGTTCCGATGCTCTACGTCAGCCATTCGATGGACGAGGTGCTGCGGCTGGCCGATACCCTGGTGCTGATTGATGGCGGCCGGGTCGCGGCGGTGGGCACGGTCGAAAGCGTGCTGGCCCGCACCGATCTTCGGCCCCTGACGGGGCGCTATGATGCCGGCGCGGTGGTGGAAGGGATCGTCGCCGGCCACGACGAGGATTTCGGCGTCACCCGCCTGGCGTTCGGGGGCGGGGAATTGGTCGTCGGCCGTCTGGCGCTGGCGATAGGGACGCGCACCCGCGTGCGCATTCATGCCCGTGACGTGGCCATCGCCCTCGACCGTCCGGAACGAATCAGCGTCCGCAATGTTCTTCCATGCGTCGTTCGTTCGGTCGCGGCGGCGGAAGGCCATCTGGTGGACGTCGTCCTGGATTGCGGCGGTTCGCCGTTATGGTCGCAGATCACCCGGCAGGCCCAGGCGGCGCTGGCGTTGGCGCCGGGGCTTCCCGTGCATGCGCTGATCAAGGCGGTGACCATCGCCCGCGGCGACGTCGCGGGACGATAGGAATAGACGATAGGCCGGCGCTTGACACGCCCCTTCGCCGGGCGAAAATCGGCGTGATGTTGGGCAGATCCGTCACTGTGCCCATTATCCGGACATTGGGAGGATGGTCATGAAACTCAGCGCACGCAACGACATCGTCGGCAAGGTCGCCGCCATCACCAAGGGCCAGGTCATGGCCAAGGTGAAGGTGGACATCGGCGGCCAATTCCTCACGTCCCTCGTTTCCGTGGACGCGGTCGACGATCTCGCCCTCGCCATCGGCGACGAGATTCACGTGATCGTCAAATCGACGGAAGTCATCCTGGGAAAGTAGTCGCCTGAGCGGACAGCGATCCCCATTGTGTGCCCTCGCTCACGTTGTCATGCCGACCGGGCGCAAACGAGTGGAGGGATACGTCACGCGCCCGCGGCTCCGCCGCCGGACATGATCAAGGCGCGGAACGCGCCTGCGGCTCCGCCGCCGGACATGATCAAGGCGCGGAACGCGCCTGCGGCTCCGCCGCCGGACATGATCAAGGCGCGGAACGCGCCTGCGGCTCCGCCGCCGGACATGATCAAGGCGCGGAACGCGCCCGCGGCTCCGCCGCCAGACATGATCAAGGCGCGGAACGCGCCGGGCCCGAAAGATCGGCTACGCTCGAGATGAAAATGAAAAACTCATAATAATAACCGTTGCTGGGAGAATGAGAAGGTCAGAGGCGGCGCTAGTCCTATAGGGGGTCGGGATTCGCGCCGCCTCCGCCGACGGCCCTCCGCGAAGGAGGGCGCTTAGTCCACGGCTCGCCTCTGAAGAGGCTGTGGGGGTCGAGCACCGTGGACATTGCTGATTTATTCAATACTAGCCTTTTTTCCTTACGCCTACCTGACAGATTCCCTTACGCTTCGCTTACAAAGCACACTAGTCTTGCGTGAATTCGAGAGTGAAGATGGCGCCTCCTCCTTCGGCGTCGCCCACGCATACCCTGCCCCCGTGGGTCTGCATGGTCTGTTTGACGATCGCAAGCCCAAGCCCCGATCCCGACGACTGACGGCGGTTGCGCCAGAACCTTTGGAAAATCCGTTCCCGCAACTCTTCGGGCACGCCCGGTCCGTGGTCGCGCACGCCGAGGGACGGCGGATCCTTGTGGACGCTGACGGTCACCATCGTGCCGGATGGGGTGTGGGTCAGCGCGTTTTCCACGAGATTGCGGAGCGCGTGGAATATGGCCTCGCCGTTGCCGCGGATGACGACGGACGATTCGGTGCCCAGCACTTCCATCTCGCGTCCCGCCTTCACGGCCATGGGCGCCATCCAGGCGACGACGTCGGTGGCGATGGTGTTGAGGTCCGCGTGCTGGTCGGTGGCGATCCGGAGGGTTTCGATCTGCGCCGCGGTCAGCAATTGGCCGATCAGCCGGGTCATGGCGTCGAGGTCGCGGCGCAGGGCCGTGGCCACCGCGCGGTCGGGCAACGAATCGATGTGGGCGGTCAGTATCGCCAGCGGTGTCCGCAATTCGTGGGCGGCATCGGCGGTGAACTCCCTCAGGATTCGGAAGCCGTCCTCCAGCCGGTCGAACGCCTGGTTGACGGCGCGTACCAGCGGCACGATTTCGCGGGGCACCCCGGCTTCGGGCAGCCGCACGCTGGTCGTCGTGGGGCCGATGGTTTCGGCCTGCCGCGACAATTGCCGCAAGGGCGCCAGGCTGGACCGCACGGTGGCGAGGCTCACGCCCAGAAGGGCCAGCAGGAACAGGGCCGCCAGCCACGCATGGCCTTCGAGGAAGTCGGCGGTCACGGTTTCCACCAGGTTCAGGAAGGCATGCCCCTGATGCTCCACCTGAATCACAAGTTCCCGGTCGCCGACCGTGACCACCAGGGCAATGCCGAAAACGCCGGGAGGCCCGATGGCGGTGTCGTCGTAATCGTAGAAATGGACATGGGCGGTATCCGCGAATGTCGCCGGCCGCACCGCGGTGTTGCCGCCGGCGCCGAAAAGCCGCCGGCCGTCGCGGTCGCGCACCGAAAAGCGATCCACCCCGTTCGATCGGTCGTAGGCCTGGAAGACGGCTTTGGGGAGCGCCAGGGTGGCGGTCCCGCCGCGTGTGTACGACAGGCTCCGCGCGATGGTGTGCGCCCGGTCGAGCAGCGAGCGGCTGCGCACGCTGTCGGTGGTGGACTGAAGGTCCCGCCACAGCAGGCCATAGGCGAGGACGATGGCACCCATCGTCGTCAGGGTCATGCGGATGGCGATCTTCCGCAGCAGGGAGGCCGGTTTCTTCACGCCGCCGGCTCGTCCTCGGACAGCATGTAGCCGACGCCTCTCAGGGTGTGGATGGAGGCTGTGGCGCCGCTCTGCGCAAGCCGTTTGCGCAAACGCGACATGATCGCCTCGACGGTGTTCGAGGAGACGTCGTCGTCAAATCCGTACAAACCCTCCTCCAAGGCGCGCTTGGGCACCACCCGGCCTACGCGGCGCAGCAATTGTTCGAGCATGTCGGTCTCGCGTTTCGGCACCGAGGTCGTTTGGCCGCCGACCGTGATCTCGCGCGAGACGGTATCGAGGGCGATGTCGCCGCAGGTCAGCACCACCCCGAGGGCATGGCCCGGCCGGCGCAGCAACGCGCGGACGCGGGCCAGCAGTTCCTCCATGGCGAAGGGCTTGAGCAGGTAGTCATCCGCCCCGGCGTTGAGCCCGCGGACCCGGTCGTCGATGCCGTCGCGGGCGGTCAGCACCAGCACCGGCATATTGCCCCCCCGTGCGCGGAAGCGCCGCAACAGGTCCAGGCCGTCGCCGTCGGGCAGGCCGAGATCGAGCACCAGCGCCTCGTATCCGATGGTGGACAGGGCGGACTCGGCATCGGCGACGGTCGGGAAACCGTCGACGGTGAAGCCTCCCCCCCGAAGGCCGTCCGCTACCAAGTGAAGGAGCCTCTGGTTATCCTCGACCAGAAGGATTCGCATGAGCTCCGTTCTCCCCGACCTAACCTAGTCTCGGGAGACATCTTATCAGCGCTTTCCGCCGACCGGAATCCCTTGCGGGAAAACCCCGGGCGTCAAAATTCTCCGCGTGCCCCGCGACGACGGCAAATCCCCTGCCGGGAATTCATGGCGCGGGCCGGGGGCCATGGGGCGGCCGGGCGAATTCCGCGATCATCGCGGCGCAGAATTGCGCCAAATCGGCGGGTTTGCGGCTCGTCACCAAGCCGTTGTCGGATACGACCGGCTGGTCCACCCACGACCCCCCGGCGTTGCGGATGTCGGTTTGCAGGGACGGCCACGAGGTCAGCGTACGCCCGCGGACCACCCCCGCCTCCACCAGAGTCCAAGGACCGTGGCAGATGGCGGCGACCGGCTTTCCGTCCGCGAAGAAGGCGCGGGCGAAGCCAACCGCTCGGCTGTCCATGCGTAACGTGTCCGGGCTGGCCACGCCGCCGGGAAGCACCAGCGCGTCGTACTCCTCGGCTCGGGCGTCGGCCAGGGTCCGGCTCACCGGCGTCGCCTCGGCCTTGTCGTGGTGGCGCATCCCCTGAATCCGCCCGTCGTGCGGCGACACGACATCGACGATGGCCCCTTCACCTTCCAATGCCTTGCGCGGTTCCACCAGTTCGCTTTGCTCGAAGCCGTCGGTAGCGAGGATGGCCACCCGCTTGCCTTCCAGCTTTCCCGTCATGGTCCGATCCTCCATCGGGGTCGCAGCATGGCAACACTGCGCCGGGAAGCCGTGTTCGGGGGTGAGCTTATGAAATCCCGTGGCGGCGCGCCGCAAGCTGCGCCGGGCTCATGCCATCGTCCGCCACCAGCGGCGAGCTTCGCGCGCCGTCCATTCCGGCCCGTGGCCGCTGAAAAGAACGGTGGCGTCGCCGGTCCTCTCCAGGAAGCGGGTTATCGACGCCCACAGGGTTTCCTCGTTGCCGCCCGGCAGGTCGGTGCGGCCGACGCCTTGCCGGAACAGGGTGTCCCCCGTGAGGGCGAAACCGCCGAAATCGTAGCATACGCATCCCGGCGTGTGGCCGGGGGTGTGGGTAACCTTGGCCTCGATATCGCCGGCGGTCAGGATGGGTTCGCCGTCGAACGTCTCGACATTGTCCGGTCCTTCGAA
The DNA here is from genome assembly GCA_021847015.1 of Pseudomonadota bacterium. Taxonomy (GTDB): domain Bacteria; phylum Pseudomonadota; class Alphaproteobacteria; order Rhodospirillales; family Magnetospirillaceae; genus JAJZVW01. The sequence goes on from JAJZVW010000002.1 coordinate 54,024, forward strand.
GCCGCTGCCGCCGAAGGCTCGGTCGAGATGGCCGGCCATGGCGATCAACGTGGTCTCGTCCGCATGGGCGCGGGTGGGGATGTCGAAGGTTCTCTCCATCGCCCGCGCCGCGCCAAGGTGGTCGAGATGGCCGTGGGTAAGCCAGATCGCCAGCGGCGTGCCCCCCGTCGCCCGCGCGGCGGCGATAATGGCCTCCGCGTCGTTGCCGGGGTCGACGATGACCACGGCGCCGGTGGTCCGGTGGTGGACGAGGTAGCAATTTTCCTGCCAATGCGGACTGGTCACCACCACCGACAGGGACAGGTCGCCGAACTCGCCGAGGAATCGGGGGGCCATCGTAGCGCTCCACCAGAGACAATCGCCCCGGTATACCGGAAGCTTGGCACCGTTTCGAATGAAACCGGCTCTTTACGGCCTGGTAACCAGACGCCCCGGAAAATTGCAATATCCTTCCCTTCAGTTGGCAGGCCTTACGTATGAGCGATACGATCGTCGCCGCCCCGTTTCCCAGTGCGCGCGAGGAAATCGACGCCGTTTCCGGTCTGCCGGCCAGCACCGCCCAGACGGCCTCTCCCGCCTATCGGCTGGCGTTCGAGGATGTGGATTTCCTGGTTCGGCAGGATTTGCGGCCGGTACGGCTGCAACTGGAGTTGCTGAAGCCCGAACTCCTGCAACAGGAACATGGCATCCGGTCCACCATCTCGGTGTTCGGCTCGGCGCGGATTCCCGAGCCCGCCGCGGCCCAGCAGGCGCTGGCCGACGCCGAGGCCGAGGCCCACGCCAATCCGGACGACCGGGCCGCCGCCCGGCGATTGGCCATCGCCCGGCGCATGGCCGCCAACAGCCGTTACTACGAAGAGGCCAGGCGATTCGCCCAAATCGTCACCGATTTCTGCCGCGGGGACCACGTTTGCGACTTCGTGGTGAAGACCGGCGGCGGACCCGGAATCATGGAGGCCGCCAATCGCGGCGCCGACGATGTCGGCGGCAAATCCATCGGCCTCAACATCGTCCTGCCGATGGAACAGCATCCCAACCCCTTCATCACGCCGGAGCTGTGTTTCCGGTTCCACTATTTCGCCATCAGGAAGATGCACTTCCTGTCGCGCTCCAAGGCCCTGGTGGTGTTCCCCGGAGGGTTCGGCACCTTGGACGAATTGTTCGAGGCGGCGACACTCATCCAGACACGCAAGATCGAGCCCATCCCCATCCTGCTGTTCGGGCGCGAATATTGGGAAAGGGTGGTAAATCTCGACGCTATGATCGGCGAGGGCATGATCGCTCCCGGCGACAAGGACATCTTCACCTTCGTCGAGACGGCGGAAGAGGCCTGGAATCTAATCGCCGAATTCCACCGGTTGCCGAAATGAATGACGGTCCTTAAGGTGTTCACCCGATAGAAAGCCCCTTCCAGGATGGGTATACTGTCGTCGAAGTCGTAACCGACAGTATGCGCCAAGAGAACCGGGTGATCTCGGCCTCATCTGCATTCGGTCGGTTCGACGGCGTCGATGGGGGGGAAGACGTACCCCGGCCCCGGATGGTTCAGATACCCCGGGGCCGGGTTCCGTCCGTCCCTTGCCTTTCTCCGACAGCACGCGAACAGGGCACAGAGCCACCCGAACGGGGAGGGCTGGTGTACTACCCGCCGCGATGTTACACTTGATGTGCTATCGTGAGCGGAGGCAACCATGGGCCACGACATTCTCAGCGTTATCGCCGCAATGGCGGAAGTCTCGGGGCGGGCGCCGCAAGCCAAGTCGGGCCGGCCGCGACAGCCGGTTATCACGATTTCGCGCGACCATGGTTCGGGCGGCGACGAGATCGCCAGGCTGCTGGCGCAACGCATGGGATTGGATATCTATGACGAAGTCCTGCTGAAGGAGGTGGCCGCACGCCTTCAGGACGATCCCGCTATCGTCCGCATGCTGGACGAGGAATTCGGCCAAGCCAAGGACATGTGGCTTTACCGGCTGCTTTCGGGGAAGGACATCGGCCCGCATACCTACCGGGAGACCCTGGTCAAGGTCGTGCTCAGCCTGGGGCGGTTGGGGGGAGTCATCGTCGGACGGGGCGCCCATGTGATCCTGGCCGGAGCTTGCGCTCTGAGGATCCGCATCACCGGGACGGCGGAGATATGCGCCGCCCGATTGGCCGCGGACGGCTCCATCAGCGAACAGGATGCGCTTCAGCGGGTGTTGGAGGTCAACCATCGGCGTGGCCATTTCGTTTGGGAGGTTTTCCGTTCCCGCCTTGCCGACGCGACCCAATTCGACCTCACCATCAATACCGACCGCCTGGCTGATTTCGATGCCATCGCCTCGATGCTCGAAGGTGTCGCCAGGGCGATCCACGCGGGTGGCGTCCTTCGCGGCGACTGTGGCGGCTGAATCGGGGAAACCTGGGACCGGGCGCTACGGCGCCCGCTGTGCGATGTCTATCCGCGCCAGGGCGGTGCCCCCGTTGGACGCCGCCGCGGTCGCCGCCTGCCGCATCAGTTTTTCCACCTCTCGGGTCGCCGAGTTCGCAGCCTCCACGATCGGCGCGAATCCCAGAGGATCGGCGATGCGCTCCAGCAGGGCCTTGGCATCGGCCATCGCGGTCAGGGCGTCGCTGTGGCGTTGGGCCGCAAGCATCGGTGCGGTGGTCTTGCGCAGCCGCATGGGGATGCGGCGCAGCAAACCCAGGCGCCGTCCCGACAGCACCTTGAAATTCATGACATTCGTCAGCAGGGCGGCATGCCGGCCGGGGGGCAGCGCTTCGAACAGCGATTCGATCAGTTCGATCTCGCCGAATTCCAGAATCAGGAAGCTTTCCCGTTGTGTTTGCCAGTCGCGGATGAATGTCTCGATGGCGGTCAGTTGAGCGGCGAATTCCGCCTCGAAGGTCGCCGGGTCGAGCATCCGCCAAGCGCGTGAAGCCGCCAACGGTGTCCGGCCGGGGAGGCCGAATTGGCACGCCAGGTTGCGGGCGACCGCCAGAAGTTCGGGACTGGCGGAATTCGCGGTGTCCCGCGGCCAGCCGGCGAAAAGGATGTCGAGAGCCTCGGAATCGGTGATCGCCGGGGGCGTGGCCAGGAGGGCCGCGTATGTCTTCTCCTCGGTTTCACCGGGGATCGGAGGGGATGCCGAGGCGCGTGCGTCGATCGCCGAAGGATCGACGATGGCGATGCCGGGGCTCGTGTCGGCGGGGGACGACATGGTGAAACAATATCTGAGAGGCCAGTGTTTCTCCATCCCCGGCATTTACAATTTTATCTTAATTTTTCGTTTTGGCATCCAGAGCCCTGGCCAGGGAGCAGAACGCCTCCACCGTCAGCTCCTCGGCGCGCAGGGTCGGGTCGATTCCGGCGGCGGCCAGAAGCCCCTCCGCGTCGCCCAGGGATTTCAGGCTGGAGCGCAGCATCTTGCGGCGCTGGCCGAACGCGGCGGCGGTCACTTTCTCCAGCGTTTCCAGGCGGGCCGGCGCCAAGGGCTGGGGACGAGGCACGAGGGTGACCACCGTCGACGTGACCGACGGCGGGGGCGTGAAGGCGCGCTTGTCGATGTTGAAGAGCGGACGGACCTCGCACAGCCACTGGGTTATCACCGACAGGCGGCCGTAATCGGCGGTGCGCGGGTGGGCGGCGAGGCGGTCCACCACCTCTTTCTGGAACATCAGGGTGAGGCTGTCGAACGCGGCGATGCGCCGCAGCCAGCCCACCAGCAGGACCGTCGAGACGTTGTAGGGCAGGTTGGCGACGATCCGGCGCGGCGGCGTTCCCAAGGCCGCCGCGTCCATCTCCAGGGCGTCGCCCGCGATCACCTCCAGCCGGCCGGGATAGGCGGCGGAGATTTCTCCCAGAATGGCCAGGGCGCGCTCATCCCGTTCGATCGCGACGACGTGCCGGGCCCCGGCGTCGAGCAGGGCCCGGGTGAGGCCGCCCGGACCCGGGCCGACTTCGATAACGGTGCCCTCGGCGATGTTCCCCGCGGCCCGCGCGATCCGGCCGGTGAGGTTGAGGTCGAGAAGGAAATGCTGGCCCAGCGATTTGCGCGCCGTCAGTCCATGCCGGGCGATCACGTCCCTGAGAGGCGGCAATCCGGTCATCGCGGCGGGGCGGAACGGCGACGATTGGCGGCGATCTCGGCCGCGGTCCGCAGCGCCGCCACAAGGCTGGCTTCGCTCGCCTTGCCGGTCCCGGCCAGGTCCAGGGCCGTGCCATGATCGGGGGAGGTGCGGACGATGGGCAGGCCCAGGGTGATGTTGACGCCGCCATCGAAATCGATGGTCTTGAGGGGGATCAGCGCCTGATCGTGGTACATGCACAGGACGGCGTCGTACTCGGCGCGCGCCCGGGGGTGGAACAGCGTGTCGGCCGGACGGGGACCGAACGCCATTATCCCCGCGGCCGCCAGATCGGCGACGGCGGGGGCGATGATGTCGATTTCCTCGCGCCCCATGCTTCCGTCCTCGCCGCCATGGGGGTTGAGCGCGGCCACCGCCAGGCGGGGATTTCGGATGCCGAAATCGCGAACCAGGGCCGCCGCCGTGGCCACGCCGATCGCGACGATATCCTCGCGCCGGAGTGTCCGGATCGCTTCGGCCAGGGCCACGTGAATGGTCACGGGCACCACCCGCAATCCCGGGCAGGCCAGCATCATCGCTTCGCGGCCGCCGGGCCCGGTCAGCTCGGCCGCCAGCAGGCTGGCGAGAAACTCGGTGTGCCCGGGAAACGCGAATCCACCCCGGTACATGACCTGTTTGTGGATGGGATTGGTCACCACCCCCGCCGCCGTGCCGGCACGGGCCATCGCGACGGCGCGGGCGATGGATTCTTGGACGGCTTTCGCATTGGCGGGGTCGGGGCGGCCGGGCTCGACCGCTTGGACCAGCGGCTGGGGGATCACCGGCAGCGCGGTCGCGAACACGGGGCCAGCCTCGGCCGGATCGGCGATCTCGGCCACCGGCACATCCAGGCCCAGAAGCCCCGCCGCGCGCCGCAGCCGGGCCGGGTCGTCGATCAGGAAGAACGGGGCTACGCCCTCGTGGCGCCGCCCCCATGCCTTCAGCGCGATGTCGGCGCCGATGCCAGCGGGTTCTCCCATGGTGAGGGCGAGCGGGGGCAGAGGGATGGTCGCCATGGGCGCCTCACATCCTGATGTCGATGAAAGCCTGGCGCCGCAAGTCCCGCAAGTACCGCCGCGTCAGCATATCCATGCGCTCGTCTTCGATCATCCGCCGGATTTGGTCGTGGGACGGCAGGGTGGTTGGCGCCGTTTCCTTCCGGGTGCACAGCATGATCACTTCCAGGCCGTTCGGAATCTCCAAGGGCGGGCTCACCCCGCCGACCTGCAACACGGTGCTCGCGCGGCGGAGCATGCCCGTGAGTTCGCCCACCTTGCTGGGTCCGATTCGGCGCACGTCCAGGGCGCCCACCTGATGTCCCATCGCTTCGAACGCATCGCAGGAATTGGCCGACTGGGTCATCTGCGCCGCCTTGGCCATCAACTGCTCCTTCGGCGGCCCATTCTTGGGAAGCGGCAGGATCATGTGGGAGAGGGTGACGATGGTGTCGGTGTTGTTGGGGCTTGCCCCGGCGATGCGGCGGTCGGCCAGGGCAATGATATGGTAGCCGTCGGCCGTGCGGACCAATGGAGAAATGTGGTTGGGCGTGAGCCCGCTGATCGCGCGCAGAAGGTCGTCGTCGATCATGCCTTCGGACACCCATCCCATCGAACCGCCATTGGCGGCGGTGGGCGATTGCGAGAACTGGTTGGCCAGCACCGCAAAGGGCGCGCCCTCGTGCAATTGTTCGATCAGGCGTTCGCCCAGGGTGTGCATCTGGCTGTCCTGGGACGGGTTGTCGACCGGCAGGAAAATTTCCGAGACCAGGTATTCCGGTTTGCCTTGCCGTGCCTTGATGGCCTCCAGGCGGTCCTCGATCTCCTCGTCGCCGATGCGGATCGTCGGCTGCAGGACGCCGGCGGCGACCTTGTACCACAGCAGGTCGGCGGCGATCTGCTGGCGCACGAGGGAGGGCTCGACCCCGGCCTGCTTCATCTGGCGCATCATGCTGCCCTTCGGCATGTTGTTCTGGCGCTCGATGGAGGCGATGCCCTGGTCGATTTCCTGCGGGGTCAGGCCGATTTTTAGCCGCTTGGCTTCTTGGGTCTGGAGGTGCTCGTCGATCATCTTGCGCAGCACCTGGGGGACCACCCGGCGCAGGGTGTCCTGATTTTGCGGGAGGTGCGACAGCACGATCGCCATATGGACGCGTTCGTCCAGGTCCTTGTTGGAGATGATCTCGTCGTTGACCACGGCGGCGATGCGGTCGATCTCCTGGGCGCAGGCCGGGCGCGCGCCGACGAGCGCAATGACGGCAAAGAGGCAAACGGCGAGACGTTGAAGCATGGCACCACGTTCCTTTGGGCTCGGCAAACCGCATGCCGTATGCGGCGGCGCGGGCGCACACCCGCTCAAAATGCTCTAAAGGGAATATCACCCAGAGATTTGAAGACGATGTTGAACATCATCGTATAGCCTGCCTGGTAGTCGTTCAGGTAGGTGTAGTTGCGCGTGAAGCTGCTGACCAGCGCGAAGCAATCGTCGTTGTAGATGACATTCGCGGTGAATGTCAGGGGGCCGCCTTCGGTGGCCATGTCCTGGTAGTAGCTGGTCTGCACCGACCAATAGCGCGAGATCGTGGAATTGACCGCGAGCACGCCGTACTGGCGTGTCGGGAAGAAGGTGAACGCGTCGGGCGACGTTTTCGCGAAATATCCGTAGGTAAGCCCGACGTTGAACGCGGGTGGACCGGCCGTGACGCTCGCCTCGTTACGATTGGCTTCGAACGTGTGCCGGTCGAGACGCACCCGATCATGGAAGCCGATGTTCCCGGCCGGCATGAAGTCGGCGCGGGCGATGTAGTCGGACATGTAGCTGCTCATGCCGCTGCCGACCGCGAACGTGCCGTCCGGGTGCGCCTGCCAAGCCTGGGCGATCTGCGCATCGAGCTCGCCGCCGCGATAGGGATACGCGGCCCAGCGCATGCCGTAGGCGCCCCGCACGCCGTCCTCGACGAGGTCGTATCCGGCCAGCCGGTTGGGCAGGAAGATATTGGTGTCGTCCAACACGAAGTCGGCGGAATCCTCGTTGGGGATGCGGGGGTTGTTGGCCCCGTTGGGGCTGGCCGCGACCATCACGATGGGGGTGATGACCTGGGGGAGCGTGGTCGAATCGCTCACTATGGGATAGCGCCAGTTGATCGCCATCATGGGAACGACGCGCCCCGAGTAACCGTCGCCGTAGCCGGGCAGGCCGACGAAGTGGTAGCCGTCGGTCGTCAGCGAGCTGGTGAACGTGTATTGCTGGCCCGACAAGGTCGTGTAGGGCAGATCCCATTGGACCTGGTTCACGACCCGGCTCGCGCTGGTCCCCTGCTGACGCGTGTAGGAAAGCAGGTCGGAATTGACGGTCCAGGTGGCGCCGTACTGATCCGGGGCGCTGACGTGCTGGTAGGCGAGGTGGGGCAGGACCACAGGATTGAGCGCCGAGTTGTCCTGGGGAGGCGCCAACCCCTGGAACAGAAAGCCCTCCGCCGTAAAGTAGTCCTTCTGGTCGAAGCGCTCGATATAGGGTTGGGTCGTCAGCCACGGCTGGTCCGCGGGGATGGTGTAGCCGTAGATCAGCGAATAGGTGTCGTCGCTCTGGTGCTGCGCTATGTAGCCGGCACGCCAATTGTCGTCGATGGCGAAATTGGCCCAGGCGTTCACATGGCCGCGCAGGTTCCCCGTGATGGGATCGGCCGTCAGGCTGGCGATGGTATCGGCCTGCCCGAATTCGCCGTTCCATCGGTGTTCGCCGGCCAGCACCACCCGCTGCAGCGCGGCCGAGGCGGCGTTGGGCGCGTCGCCGCTGTTGAAGGACGTGAACTGGTTGAGCATCCAGCGCGGGCTGAAGGTGAGGTCCTGCTGGTCGTTGATAACCCAGTAATAGGGCGTGGCGATGCTGGGGCCGATGAGGCTGTTCATCCCCACCGACGGCGTGAGGAAGCCGCTTTGGCGTTTCACCGTCGGGTCCGGATGGGAAAGGTAGGGGGTGTACGCGATCGGCACCCCTTCGAATTCGAGCCACGCATCATGGTACTCGATGGTGTGATCCACCTTGTCATGGGTGACGGTGGCGGCCTTGGCCTGCCATAGCGGGGTCCGCTCGGGGTGCTCGCGGCAGGGTTCGCAGGCCGTGTACGCGGCATCGTCGAAATCCGTCCGGTTGCTGTTGACGCGGGTCGCCGAGGCCGCCACCAGCCGCGAATGGTCGGCCATGATCATGCGGATTTCCTGGGCGACCCCGTTCTTGAAGTCCCCGCTCAGCTCGACGTAATCGCTGTAGGTCACCTCGCCGGTCGGCTCGGTCAGCACCACATTGCCGGCGGCGCTGATGATGTCCTGCTTCAGGTTGTAGCTGACGGTATTCGCCGTGAGGGTGTTCCCGCCCTGGACGATGACCACCTTGCCCTTGGCGGTGACGATGCCGAGGTCGCGGTCGTTGATGATCTGGTCGGCCGTCAACCGCACCGGCTGGTCGGGCTCGCCGTTCGTGCCGGCCGGCGCGGAGATCGTCGTGGGGGTGGTATTCGTGGCCGGCCCGGCATGCCCGTTCGGGGACGGACTGAACGTCGGTGCTGCGGTCTGGGCGGCGGCCGGCAGCGCCATGATCGGCGACGGCTGGAGGGAGGGCGCGGCGGCTTGCGGTACGAATGCGGGCGCAGGTGCCGATGCGGGTGCCGATGCCGGAACAGGCGCGGCCTGAGGCTGGCCGGTGTCGGCGGTATCACCGGAATCGGCGGCGGAGGACGGTGCGTCGGGCTGCGGCGCGGCGGTCTGGGCGAACGTCGGCGCCGTCACGATCGGCGACGGCTGGGGGGAGGGTGCGGCGCCTTGCGGTACGAATGCGGGCGCAGGTGCCGACGCGGTTGCCGATGCCGGAACAGACGCGGCCTGAGGCTGGCCGGTGTCGGCGGTGTCACTGGAATCGGCGGCGGAGGGCGGTGCTGCGGCTTGCGGCGCGGGCGGCGGAGGGGACGGCGCGGACCCGGTGGCCGTGCCTTGGTCGTCGTCGCTCCAGGCTTGCCCCCAACTTCCGGCCTCGGGCCATTGCTGCCCGAACAGGGTCGAATCCGCCGCCGCCGGGCGGGTTCCCTGCAATGCGGCAAGGACCACGGCCGGGACCAGGAAGGGGAGTTTGGCGCGCAACGAAAGCCCCCGCATCACGCCGGCGTCGGCAGGGCGACGCTGCGGCGGCGGAAGCGGAAGGTCTTTCCTGCCAGCATCCAGGCCCCGGCACAGCTCGGCAGCAGCGCCGAAATATACATGGTCGGCGTGAATGCCAGGTTGGCGGTGGAGAGGTTGGAGGTCCCCAGCGCCAACGCCTGGGCCCCCACCATCAGAGCGACCGCGGTCAGGATTCGTCCAGCCTGTCCGCGCCGGTTGAACGACGCCGGCACCAGGGACGCCAAGGCGATGAATGCGAAGCCCAGGTTGTAGAAGGGCGAGGAGAAGCGCTGGTGGAGTTCCACCTTGGCTTTGCGGTACTCCGATGGGCCGAGTTGAGCTTCGGAAGCGTGGAGCAATTCCGAGAGGGGCATTTCCCGCGCGTCCCGCGCCCGCGGCTGGTTGGAGCCCGTCGCCGTAGCGAAATCGACGGTGTAGCTGTCGAAGTACAGGAGCGACAGCTTGCCCGAATTCCGGTCCAGTTGTTGACGGTTGCCGTTGACCATCAGGACCCGCGGCCCTGTACTGGTATAGACGAGGGCTCCCCGTTCGGCCATCAGCGTTATGGGCTTCTCGGGGTTTCGGCGGTCGTGCACCAGCAGTCCGAGCAGTTCGCCGTCGGGACTGCGCGAACGCACGTAAATCATGACGCCGTCGCCGAAGCGGTTGAAGACGCCCTCCTGGAGCAGGACGCCGCTGATGTCGTTGCGGATGTTCCATTGCATCTCGTGGAACGCCGCCATGGTGCGGGGAATGATCCACAAGGACAGGGCGAAGCCCATGATCGTGCTCGCCGTCGCCAGGATCAGCGCCGGGCGGGCCAGTGCCCAGTGGCTGAGCCCGACAGCCCGCATCACCACCAGTTCGCGGTCTGCGTTGAGCTTGTTGTAAGTGAAGAGAACGACCGCAAAAAGAGAAATGGGCATGATGATCACGAGGAAGCCCGGCATCAGCAGCGATGTCAGCTTCAGGAAGCCCAGGACCGACAGGCCCTTGCTCACGATCATCTCGACGAAACGCAGCGACTGCGTAAGCCACATGACGCAAACGAGCGCGGCGGAGACGAATAGCATCCCCACCGCCAACTGCCGCAACATATAGCGTGTTATCCCCAACATCGGCGGGGATCATACACGCCGCGCCCAGGGCAGACCAAAGGGAAAACGGAAGCGCCGCCACGTCAAAACTGGGGCTGGGAGAGCATCGTGACACCGCCTGCTCCAGGCTTCCACCGAAGCGGGCAAAACCCGTGTCTTCAGCAGAATGCAAGGAGCATGGACGCCCGCGATGGCGATCGTCGATTTCAGGACATCGGGCGACGCCTGGCGGCCTGCTTATCCCCGAAATTCATGGGATGAATTTCGGGGATAAGAAGGCCGATAATTTGTTGAATTGTATGGTGATTTCGAAATCGTCATACTGGGCCGGTCCCGGTGATGCTCATCCACCGCCAAGAATTCCCCTCGGCGGCAATTGCCACGGCGTCTCCGCGGGGGCTGGTCTACACCAGTACCTTTCCCGGATTCATGATGCCGTCCGGATCGAGGGCCGCCTTGATGCGGCGCATCAGGTCCATCTCCACGTCCGATTTCGTGCGAGCCAGTTCCGCCGCCTTGAGCCGGCCGATCCCATGCTCGGCGGCGATGCTGCCGTCCATGGCGACCACGATGTCGTGGACCAGCCGGTTCATCCGTCCCCAGCCGTCGAGGAAGGCCTGCCGGTCGGCCCCCTTGGGCTGGGTGAGATTGAAATGGATGTTGCCGTCGCCGAGATGCCCGAAGGGGACCACGCGCACGCCCGGAAGTGCCTTTTCGACGGCCGCGGTGGCACGCCGTATCAGTTCCGGGACACGCGAGGTGGCGACCGCGATGTCGTGCTTGATGCTGCCGCCTTCTTTCTTCTGCGCTTCGGGAATGCCCTCGCGCAGGCGCCACAGGGCCCTGCGCTGATCCTCCGACTGGGCGATCACCGCGTCGGCGGCCCGCCCTTCCTCCAGGGAAGCGGCCAGGATTTCCTCCAGGGCGGCGCGCAGCCCGCCCGGACGCGATGAGGACAGTTCCAGCAGCAAATACCAGGGATGGGCCCGGTCGAAGGGATCGCGGGCGCCGGCCACATGGGCGAGGTCGAGGTCGATGGCGGCGCGCGGCATGAGTTCGCAGGCGGTGACCGCGTCGCCGCTGGCCTGGCGCGCCCGGAACAGGATGTCGAGTGCCGCCTGGGGATCGGGAACGGCCACCAGCGCGGTGGCGATTTCGCGCGGCTTGGGGAAAAGCTCCAGCACCGCCGCGGTGATGATCCCGAGGGTGCCCTCGGCGCCGATGAACAGGTGTTCCAGCGCATAGCCGGTGTTGTCCTTGCGCAATCCCTTCAGCCCGTTCCACACGCGCCCGTCGGGGAGGACCACTTCCAGCCCCAGCGCCAGCTTGCGGGCATTGCCGTAGCGCAGCACGTTGACCCCGCCGGCATTGGTGGAAAGGTTGCCGCCGATGCGGCAGCTTCCCTCGGCGGCCAGGCTCAACGGGAACAGGCAGCCCGCCGCGTCGGCGGCCTGTTGGACGGAGGCCAGCACACAGCCGGCCTCGACGGTGATGGTGAAGTTGACGGCATCGACGGCGCGGATGCGGTCGAGCCGTTCCGTGGAGACCACCACGGCGCGGCCGTGTTCGGGCGGGACGCCGCCGCCGCACAGGCCGGTGTTGCCGCCCTGGGGCACGATGGCGATGCGCTCGGCGGCGCATTCGCGGACCACCGCCGCCACCTCGGCGGTCGAGGCGGGGCGCACTACGCAGAGCGCGGCGCCGTGATAAAGGCCGCGTTCCTCGACCAGATAACGGGTGACATCCTCGGCGGCGGTCAGGCAGTTGCCGGCGCCGACGATGGCCGCAAGGCGCTCCCTCAAACCGCTCATGATGCCTCGCGGGTGGCGGACGACCTCGGCGCGGCGGCGCGGCGCAAGCGGTCGTTGATGGCCCTGCCGAGCCCGCGGTCGGGGATGGACATGACGGCGATGCCGGTGAACTCGGGCCGGTCCAGGGCGCGCAGCATGGCGAAGAGGTTGGCGGCAGCCTCCTCCAAGTCTCCGGAGGGCGACAGGTTGAGGGTGGCGTCGGCCGGAGCCGCGCCGAACGCCAGCAGCGCCTCGCCGGGTCTTGGCGAACAGGCGCACAGGCGCACTGCCAAGCCGGGGGCGTAATGGCTTTCCAGCATTCCGGGCGAGCGCGGCGCGTCGCCGCCGTGGCCCGACGTCAGGGGAGGCTCGCCCAGGGCGTCGGCGAGCGCTTCCATGGGGATGCCGCCGGGCCGGAGAATCGCCGGGCGCTCATGGCAAAGATCGAGCACGGTGGATTCGACCCCGACCCGGCAGGGCCCCCCGTCCAGGATCATCGCCACCCGGTCGCCCAGCGACTGGGCCACGTGGGCGGCGGTCGTCGGGCTCACGGCGCCCGAGCGATTGGCGGAAGGCGCGGCGACTGGGCGCCCCGCCGCGCGGATCAGAGCGCGGGCCACCTCATGATCGGGCAGGCGCACGGCCACGCTGTCGAGTCCGGCCGAAACCAACAGCGAGACGGGCGAATCGGCGCGGCGCGGCAACACCAGCGTCAAGGCGCCGGGCCAGAACCGCGCCATCAGCGCCCGCGCCCGCGCGTCCACCACCACCAGCCGCTCGGCGTCGGCCGGATCGGCGACATGGACGATGAGGGGGTTGAAGCTGGGACGGCCCTTGGCCGCGAATACCGCCGCCACCGCGCGGTCGCTAGTGGAATCCGCACCCAGGCCGTAGACCGTCTCGGTCGGAAAGGCCACCAGATGGCCCTCGGCCAGCAGGCGGCCGGCTTCGGCGATGGCGGCGGCGGTGGCCGGGTGGATGGGGGCGGCGGACGGTGGCGTCATAAGGCGAAGATAGTGCAATCCGGGGGCGAGGTGGAGTGCGGTGGCAAGAAAACCCCGGCACCGCCTGGCGGGCGGCGATCAGGCCGGGGATATTTTGCCTTCCTTGGCGAGGCTTCCCAGCAATTGGCTGTCGCCGATGATCAGTTCGGCGAGGGTGTCGATGGTGAGGCGGTAGTGCGGCTGGACGGCCTCGGCGCTCGCGCTCGTCCGGTCTGCGAAGTTGACCAGCATGAGGAACCCGTTCAGCAGGCGGTCATGCCCACGCTTGTGGTCTTCCACCTCCTTGGCGTAGCGCTCGCGGGGCAGAAGATCCATGAGGTCCTCTTCGAAGACGCAATGCTCCGTCAACATGGCGTAGAGCCGATTGAGCTTGGTCCGCAACGCCTCGATGGAACATCTCCCCGTCAGGTCGCGGTCTATGTCATGGGCGAGGCTTATGATGGCCTCGTGATCGGCGTCCAACTTTTCGTGGCCTAGCTTCAACGCTTCAGTCCATTCCAGACGTTCTAGACCGCGCCGATGCTCAGACAAAAATCCCACCGCCGCCGTTGGGGAAAGCCGGCAGGATAGCCCTTCGCGGCACGGCGCACAATGGCTCCCGCGCTGGGCTGAACGGGCGGGACCTGGGCGGCGGTCAGCCGCGCGCCCGTGCCAGGTAATCCGGATTGCGGAATCTGGGCTTCCGATAACCGAGGGGGGCGCCGTCGAAGGTGACCAGTTCGCCGCCCGCCGCCAGAAGCACCGCATGGGCGGCGGCGACGTCCCATTCGTTGGTGGGGCCGAACCGCGGGTAATAATCGGCGCTGCCTTCGGCCACCCGGCAGAACTTCAGGGACGACCCCGAAAATTCCAGGACCGGCTCGGCCAGAGGCGCCATCCACGCCCGGAGAGCGTCGGGTTCGTTGTGCGAACGGCTGGTGAGCACCACCGCGCTCGTGGCGGGCGGACGGCGGCAGGCGATGGGCCTGCGGCTGCCATCGGCCTCGACGGCGGCGGCCGTACCTGGGCCGGCCGCCGACCACATCTGCCCGAGTGCCGGCGCCAGCACCACTCCGGCCACCGGCACGTCACCGACGATCAGGCCGATGTTGACGGTGAACTCCCCGTTGCGCTTGACGAATTCCTTGGTGCCGTCGAGGGGGTCGACCAGCCAGAACGGCCGGTTCTCCACATCGGGAATGCGCCCGGCCGCCACTTCCTCCTCGGCGACCACCGGGATTCCGGGGGTGAGCGACGCGAGCCCGGCCAGGATCACCGCCTCGGCCTGGCGGTCGGCCTCGGTGACCGGGGAATCGTCCCGTTTGCGCTCGACCGAGAAATCGGCGTGGTAGACATCGAGGATCACGCTCCCGGCTCGGCGTGCCAGGTCTTCCAACGCGGGCAGCAGGGACAGCGGCTGTTCCAGGGTCATGGCTCGGCTTTCATTCGGCTGAGGAGAGTCCACACCGCGAGCGGCGTGGCCGGCATGTCCACATGCCGTACGGCGAGCGCGTCCGCAAGGGCGTTCATCACCGCCGGCGGTGCGCCCATGGCGCCCGCCTCGCCCGCGCCCTTGACGCCCAGCGGGTTGCCGGCGCAGGGGATGTCCACGGTGCTGAAATCGATCTTCGGCGCATGGACCGCGTGGGGCAGCGCGTATTCCGTCAGGCTGGCGGTGCGCAGCCGGCCGCTTTCCCGGTCGTAAACCACCCCTTCGAAAAGCGCTTGGGCGATCCCTTGAACGGCGCCGCCGACGATCTGCCCTTTCAGCAGCAGGGGATTGAGGACGGTGCCGACATCGTCGACGATGGTGTAGCGGACGATGGCGGTCTGGCCTGTTTCCGGGTCCACGTCCGCCTCGCAGACGTGGCAGCCGTTGGGAAACGTGGCCCGTTTCGGCTTGAACCGCAGGCGCGCGGCCAGCGGCGCGCCCGCGTCGGCGGCGGCGCGGGCGACCGTGGCGAACGGTACGGCGCCCACGCCAGCGATATATCGGCCGTCCGCGAAGGCCACCTCGTCCTCCGGCGCGCCCAGCAGGCGGGCGGCGGTGGGCCGGCCTTGGGCGATCACCGTATCCAGCGCGCGGGCCAGCGCGCCACCCTGTTGAACCAGAGAGCGCGAGCCCGCCGTGCCTCCGCCCGAGCGGATGCGGACGCTGTCTCCCTGGATCACCCGGATGGCGTCGATGGACAAGCCAAGTTCGGTGGCGACCATCTGGGCGTAGGCCGTCTCATGGCCTTGGCCGGTGGATTGGGTGCCCACCAGCACGGTGGCGGTGCCGTCGCCGCCGATGGAGAGATCGGCGCGTTCACCCCCCGTGCCGCCGGAGATTTCGACGTAATAGGCCAGGCCGATGCCGCGGAGCCTCCCTCGCGCCGCGGATTGGGCGCGCCGGGCGGGGAAGTCCGGCCAATCGGAACGGGCCAGGGCATCGTCGAGGACGCGGGCGAAGTCGCCGGAATCGTAAGTATGGCCGCCGGCCGTGCGGTAGGGCATGGCCTCCGTGCGGATGAAATTGCGTCGGCGCAGCTCGACGCGGTCGATGCCCAGGTCCCGTGCCGCCACGTCCACCAGGCGCTCGATCAGATAGGCCGCCTCCGGGCGGCCGGCGCCCCGGTAGGAATCGACCGGGGTGGTGTTGGTGAGGACGCCCCGAACGCGGACGGACAGGGCCGGGACGGCGTAGGCCCCGGTCAGCATGCCCGCGTAACCGAGGGTGGGGACGAAGGCGCCGTATTGGGACAGATAGGCGCCCATATTAGCCAGGGTGGAGACCCGCAGCGCCAGGAACCGGCCGTCGCGGTCGAGCGCCAGTTCGGCGTGGCTGGCGTGGGCGCGGCCATGGGTATCGGACAGGAACGACTCGCGACGGGTCGCGATCCATTTCACCGGCCGCCCCAGCCGGCGGGCGGCGGCGAGCACCAGCGCATGCTCCGGGAACGGCGCGATCTTGAGGCCGAACCCGCCGCCCACGTCGGGAGTGACCACCGTCAGGTCCTTCTTGGCCAGTCCCAGGATCGCGCACAACGCATCCCGCACGCCGTGGACACCCTGGCTGCCGGTGATGAGGGTCAGCCCGTGTCCCTCGGGCTTGGCCAGGGCGCCGCGCGGCTCCAGGGTGGTGGGCGCCACCCGGTTGTTGACGAGATCGAGGGCGACGCGGACGGGAGCCGCCGCGAAGGCAGCCTCGACATCCGGCGCGCTGCCCAGGGTCCAATCGAAGGCGACGTTGCCGGGGTGGGACGGAAAAAGCTCGGGCGCATGGAGCGCGCGGGCGGTATCCCCGTTGGCGGCCAGCGCGGTTGCGTCCAGGACCACCGACGCGGCGGCCGCCTCGGCCTGCTCGAGGGTTTCCGCGACCACGAAGGCCAGGGCCTCGCCCTCGTAGCGTGCCCGCGAGCCGGCCAGCACCGGGCGCATCGGCGGCGGTGGTGCCCCGTCGGGAACGAAATCGCAGGGCATGGGCCCGACTCCGAACGCCTCCAGTTCGGCGGCGGTCAGGACCAGCAGGACACCGGGGGCGTTCCGCGCCGCGTCGGTGTCCAGCCTGCGGATGTCGGCATGGGCGAACGGTGAACGCACCACTGCGCCCCAAGCCTGGCCGGGCAGCGTGATATCGTCGGTGTACCGGCCGTGGCCGGTCAGAAAGCGGACATCCTCGGTTCGCCGGAAGGGCTGGCCGATGCCGAAGCGGTGCATGGAGACCTCATTCGCCGAGCGGGTGTCTCAGGCGCAAGATGGGAATGGGCAACGCCCGATCACAGGCGCCACGGCTCCCCCGCCATGTCCTCGACAACGGCCAGCAACTGGTCGCGCTCGCGCTCCGAGATGCTGTGGCACGTACAGAATCCGGTGATCCGCTGACGATAGAAGTCCTTGGTGCGCTCCAGCGCCTCCTCGTAGGACCAGGGGCCACCGGCCCGCTGCCGCCGGGCGTCATCCAGGGCGCGGATGTCGGCGATGATCTCGTTGCGGAATTCCTCCACCCAGAACTCGGCCATGCGGTTCTCCTCAGTCTAACCCTTCACCTCGATAGCGCGAAACCGGCTGGCGCGGAAGGCTGGGGACCAGTGGCCGGCGTCCAGGCCCGCCTTGCGCTTGAGGTGGTCGAGGAAGCCGCGGGGGTTGGGAAGCTGCGCCCATACCGCCGGCAGGAACAGGGCGCGGCAGTGGCCGTCCTCGATGATCAGGCCGTCCACTCCCGGGGTGAGCTGTTCCAACAGGGCGGATTCGTCGGCGAAGGTCATCGGCTCGGGTGCCGTCAGCACCGATACGGACACCTCCAGCCCGTCGGCTTCCCGGGGCGCCAGGGGCACAAAACGGGAGTCGCGGAAGGCCGCCCTGAAGGCATTGTCCGTCACGTCCTCCGCCAGCGGCCGCCATGCCGCGGCCGAGCCGATGCATCCCCGCAATCCGCCCCGCCGCATCAGGGTGACGAAGGCCGCGCCGGGCTTGCGCAGGGTTTCCTGCATGTCCTGGGTCGTCGGGGCCGGCGCCGGGCGGCCCGTGGCCAGCCCGCATTCGATGGAGGCCCGCGCAAGCGCGATCAGCGTCGGCCCGACCGCCCGAACCGTTTCCTCGGCATCCTCGGCCGGCGCCCGTTCGGCGGCGGGGTGTTCATAGAAGGCCCAGCTCCCATAGCCGACCACCCGGTCCTTGGGGCCGGCGGTATCGCCGGAATTGCGAAGATCGAGGGGCACGACCGTCATGCCGCGTCGCTGGGCCGTCAACAGCAATCCTCCCACCGGGACGCGCCCGCACGCGCCGTGGCGGTCGATGGCGCCGGGATCGAGAGCCTGGATGGCGGCGGCGGTCCGCCGGTCCGCATCCTGGCACGAGCGGTAGTCCAGATAATGGGAGAGGTCCGAGGAGACCACGACCAGCGTTTCCGGTCCGCCCCACACCGCGTCCAGCGCTTCGGCAACCATTTCGGGGGACGTATCCCCGGCGACGATCGGGATCAGGCGGAACGCGCCCAGCACGTCTTGCAGGAAGGGGACGTGGACTTCCAGCGCGTGCTCGCGGACATGGGCGGAGTCGGCGGTCACGACCGCCGGCAGCCGCCGTAGACGCTCGACCGCGTCGCCATCGACCGGCACCGTTCCCAGCGGCGTTTGCCAGGCATCGGCGGTCCCGACCGCCAAGCCTTGGAACGCGACCCAGTGCGACGGGCCGATCAGGACCACGCGCTCCACCATGCCGCGCACCGGCGCGAGGAGAACGTAGGCGGACGCGGCGATGGGACCGGAATAGACGTAGCCCGCATGGGGGACGATGATCGCCTTGGGTATGGCCGCCCGGGCCGGCGGCCGGGTCGATGCCTGGTTCAGCAGGGCCCCGAGCTGACGATGAAGCTCGGCGGGTTCCGCGGGATAGAAGGAACCGGCGACGGAGGCGGGACGGATGCCGCTCACGGCGGACTCCTTGCGGCCAGAGGCAGACCGAGGGATAGCTAACCCGCCGAATCGCACCGTGTAAAGCTCCCCCGTAACACTCCAACGGGGTAAGGCCTTTCGAGGGAGAAGGAAGGCGGGGCCACGGCGTTGAAGCGGTGGGCGGGGCGGGAGTACCCTGGGCCGATGGAACAGGACGCGCAGGGTTCGCATTTCCCGGCACGCTACTGGCACCGGCTCGACGACGGCCGCCTGCAGTGCGACGTGTGTCCCCGATTCTGCAAGCTTCATGATGGCCAACGGGGCTTGTGCTTCGTGCGCGCCCGCGAGGGCGAGCGGATGGTGCTGACCACCTACGGGCGGTCGTCGGGGTTTTGCGTCGATCCCATCGAAAAGAAGCCTCTGCACCACTTCCTGCCGGGTACGCCGGTCCTGTCCTTCGGGACCGCCGGCTGCAATCTGACATGCAAGTTCTGCCAGAACTGGGACATCTCGAAGGCGCGCGAAAGCGACCTGCTCAACGAGCGGGCCGAGCCCGAGGCCATCGCCCGCGCCGCATCCCGTCTGGGTTGCCGGTCGGTGGCCTTCACCTACAACGATCCGGTCATCTTCCTGGAATATGCGGTGGACACCGCCAAGGCGTGCCATGCCGCCGGGCTGAAGACCGTGGCCGTCACGGCGGGCTACGTGACCGGCGAGGCGCGTCGGGAATTTTTCGCGCACATGGATGCCGCCAACGTCGACCTGAAGGCGTTCACCGAAGATTTCTATCATCGCATCTGCGGCGGGCACCTCGACGCCGTTCTCGATACCCTGGTTTACCTCAAGACTGAAACGGAAGTATGGCTGGAGATCACGACACTGCTCATCCCGGGAGAGAACGATACCGACGGCGAGATCGACGCGCTCAGCCGCTGGGTGGTTTCATCTCTCGGCCCCGACGTGCCGTTACATTTCACAGCTTTCCATCCCGCCTGGAAGATGTGCGAAAAGCCCCCCACGGCATCCTCGACACTGTCGCGCGCCCGGTCGATCGCCCGAGCCAACGGCATCCGTCACGTCTATACCGGAAACATCCAAGACACCGCCGGCGGCAGTACCTGGTGCCACGCCTGCGGGGCCCTTCTCATCGGCCGTGACTGGTATGAGCTGACGGCGTGGAACCTGGACGTCCAAGGGAGATGCCGCGCGTGCGGCACGCCGCTGCCCGGCGTGTTCGACGCCTCCCCCGGCGCATGGGGGCGCAAACGCCAGCCGGTGAGCATCGGCGCGGAGTGAGGCCGCGCCGAAGGCGCGCCGGCGTATCCACTGTCCACCGATTTGTGCTAATGCTTCCCGCCTCCGGAACGGGCTGTGGATGCAGGATGGTCAACCCGCATTTCTCACACCCCTGCCGGCGGATTTTCCGCCGTCAAACCGGCAGGGGTGTGAGAAATGCGGGTTAAGCGCTGGTTGCCCTGGCTTCTCAAGGGCGCTGTCTCGGCCGGGCTGATCTGGTGGGTTTTGTCCAAGGTCGATATCGCCGATGCCTGGCGGACGGCCCGGGGCATGGACCTCGGAATGCTGGCCGCCGCCGCCGGCCTTTGGCTCGTCCAGATCGTTCTCGGGGCGGTGCGCTGGGGCGTGGTGCTGCGCGCCCTGTCGGGGCGGTTCACCGCGTGGCAGACCCTGGGGGCGTACTATATCGGCGTGTTTTTCTCGGCCGTCCACGTGCTCGGCGGCGACGCGATGCGCATGTGGTATTCGCGGCGGGCCGGGCTGTCGCTTCAGACCTCCGTCAATTCGGTGATGCTGGAGCGGGCGGTGACGGTGCTGGGGCTGGTGCTGCTGGTGGCGCTGATGCAGCCGCTGCTCCTGGCCCGGCTTCCGGCTCTTTCCGGCGCCTGGGTGTTCCCGCTTTTGTCGCTGCTGGGCTGCGCGGGGCTTGTCGTGCTCGGTTTGCTCGACCGCCTTCCGGCGGCCTTGCGCCGCTGGCGTGTGGTGCAGGGATTGGCGCTGCTGGCCGCCGACACCCGGCGGGTGTTTTTCCGCCTTCGCTTCGGGGTGCCGGCTCTGGCCGTGGCCATCTTCGGCCACGTCAACCTGTCCCTGGCGGTCTATTGTCTCGCCCGTGGCCTCGGCATCGCCGTGACCGCGACCGATTGCCTGGTGCTGGTGCCTCCAGTCATCCTGGTCCAGACGGTGCCCATCACCATCTTCGGCTTCGGGGTAAGGGAAAAGGCGATGATCACCGCGTTCGGGCTTGTCGGCGTGCCGAACGAATCCGCCCTGGTGCTTTCCTTCCTTTACTGGCTGGTCAGCACGGCGACGGCGCTGCCGGGGGGGCTGGTCTTTTTCCTCTCCGGGGAACGCCGCCTTGCGCCCGATGTGCTGAAGACGGATAAGGTCGGGGCCTGACAATTCCCGTTGCGCCCGGCTTTGCCCCGGGGCGATTCCGTTGGGACTTTTTGGAGTGGAACCGATGAGCGGATGGGGATGCGCCCACGACGTCCGGGGGACATGCACCCGCGTGGCGGGACGTCCCTGCGATCCCGGCATGAAAGGCTGCGTTCTGGCCGGCCGCTTCCGCTTTTCGAACGAGGAAAAGAACCCTCCGTCCCGACGTTCGGCATCGGCCGGGAGCACCGACGAGTCCAGCCGGGATTTCGCATCCGAGGGGTGATTCGCGCCACCGGTTCCGGGGTCGCGTCGCAGGTCTGGTGGAAATTCGGAGGAGGCGTAATCTCCTGAAATGCAACGCAAGCAACCGGCAGTTGGCGCTGCCGGAGGAGATCACGCCATGACGAAGGATACCGCTATCGCCGACGAGGTTCCATTCCTGGGTGCGGACTGGTTCGACCCGCTGGAGGCGGGTGTGCGCCAGCAGGTCCGGGCCTTCATCGAGGGGATGCTGGAGGAGGAGCTGGCCGGGGCATTGGGACGGCGACGGTACGGTCGCCCGCCCGAACCCTGTTCCGGGAGGGACTGGAATTGAGGCCGCGCCTATTGGCCCTGGAGGGGGACGCCGAACGGCTTCAGGGCGAGCGGGATGATTTCGCCGCCCGTATTGCCCAAGTCCAGCAGGGAATCGCCAGCACTCAGCTCGAAATCGCCAACGTCGATTACCGTCACCTGGAGGAGGTTGCCAATACCCTGCGTGACGTCGAGGGCGACATACGCAAGGTCGAACAGGAGAGGGCGGCTATCCAGGACCAGTTGCGGCGGACGGTGATTCGCGCACCCCAGGACGGGGTGGTGGTCAACATGAAGATCCACACCGTGGGAGCGGTGGTCAGCGCCGGCGACAGCATCATGACGGTGGTTCCGGAGGCCGAGCGGCTGGTGGTGGTCGCCAGGGTCCGGCCGGAGGATATCGACCGGGTCCGCACGGGCCGGCGCGCCCAGGCCCGGTTCCGCACCTTCCTGCCCGGCATCACGCCGCCGGCTTACGGCAAGGTCACGCGCGTGTCGGCCGACCTGCTGCACGACGAGCGCACGGGCCAGGGCTACTACCGGGCGCGCGTCCGCCTCGATCCCAACTCGCTCCGGCGGTTGCCGGGACCGCCGTTGCCCGGCATGCAGGCGGACGTCCTCATCGACACGGGCGCGCGTACCGCCCTGGAATACCTGATCGACCCCTTGGCACGGGCGATGGCGCTGGCGATGCGGGAAAAATGAGCGCCGGCCGGCGCTCTCATTCGGCGGCGGCGAGCGCCGGGCGGGTGGCGCCATCCAGCAGGTGGCCGATCTCGCGCAGGCTGCCGAACGCGAGCAACTGCGTCTCCGACAGGGTGCCCTCGCGGAACATCTCGACGATCAAAGCGGCCATCTCGACGGCGGTGCGGCTGTCGCCAAGACCCCAGGTCGGCGGGGCTTGGGGGGCGGTTTCAACCGTGGCCGCGCATGCGCATCGGCAGGATGTCCCGTTCGGTCCGAAGAAATCCAGGGTCATACCCGTCTCCCGCAGCGCAATCGTCCGCTCTCCTTCGAGATGTCTGCAAGCGGCGTACCATGGGAAAAGGGCGGACCCCATGGGTTGACAAGGGGGGCGGACCGGCAGGGATTGCCTACCGACGGGCATATCTTGCCGGGCAAGAGGCAGAGTCGGCCGGGTGGCGGAAAGGCACTAAGGATGAGCGGGGTGCGAACCTCTGGTGGCGGGCGCAGCGCAATGTATAATGGCGCCGCTTTTTCCTGGAGGACGTAATGAAGCTCGGTTCCGGTCTGGCCGTTTCGGCGATCGCCGTCCTGCTCACGGCGCTTGCCGTGACGGGGGCGTGGGCCGGCGGTATCACGCTTGCGCCGCACCGTGCCATCTACGACATGGCGCTGGCCAGCACGAAGCCGGGCAGCGGCATCGTCGGTGCCAATGGCACCATGAGCTACGAGTTCGCCGACGCCTGCGACGGCTGGATCGTCGAGAATCGCATCGCCATCTCTTACGCGTATTCGGAAGGCGGCCAGGCCATGACCACCACGGATTTCCTGACCTGGGAATCCAAGGACGGGCTCAAGTATCGCTTCCGCTTGCGCGACACCCGGGACGGCCAGATCACCGACGAGGTCGAAGGCACCGCCGAACTCAGGGGAAAGGGGAAAGGCGGCGTGGCCCGCTATACGCGCCCGGAGGCGATGACCATCGCGCTGCCCAAGGGGACCTTGTTCCCCACGGAGCACACCGAGCGGCTGATCGCGGCCGCCCGTGCCGGGACCAGGACCTTCCTCCGCGTGGTCTTCGACGGATCGGACACCGAGGGCGCGTATGACGTCAGCGCTTTGATCGGACGCCCGCACATCGTCGAGGCCAAGGTGTCCTCACCCTTGATCGACTCGCCGTCCTGGCCGATGCGGCTTGCCTACTTCCCTGTGGAGGGGACCGAATCCACGCCGGACTTCGAGATGGCGCTGGACTATCACGCCAACGGCGTGGCCCAGAACATCGTCCAAAGCTTCAAGGATTTCAGTCTGGTGGGGAAATTGCGCAGCATCGAGGCCTTGCCGCGCCACCGCTGCTGAACCACCTTACTTTCGTGATACCTTCCCCCGATTTCCCCGCGGCTTCCTTCCGGTCGGTCGAGAGGACGCGCCAGCCGAAAGGATCTTCCCCATGAGCACCTCCTCGCACGACGAAACCATCGCCCAACTGAACGCGGTCATCGCCGATCATCGCGCCCTGCTCGAGGAAAACCCCGGCACCCTTTATCCCGCATTTGCCGACGCGCTGATGTCGCTGGCCGCCCATCTCGCCGAATCCGGGCAGACCGACGAGGCCTTGTCCGCCGCCATGGAAGGCGTCGAGCAGTTCCAGTCTCTGGCCGCGGCCGATGCGCCGGTTTTCGCGATCCATCTGGCGGCGGCGCTCAACAACCTGTCCAACCGTCTGTCCGAGGCGGGGCGCGACGAGCATGCGCATAGCGCCGGCGACGAGGCGGTAAAGATCGCCACCGCGCTTTTGGCGGGCGAGCCGCTTCAAGCCCGCTTCGTTCTCGTATCGGCGCTGATGAACCAGGCCGGGCGGTCGTGGCGCGGCGGCCAGGGCGGCAAAGCGCTGGACGAGATGCGGGAGGCGGTCGACGCCTTCCGCGCGGGCGGAGACGACATGGCCCCCTATCTGGGAGCGATCATCGAGGCCCTCCACCGCAACGCGCTCTCGCTGTCCGAAGCGGGGCTGTGGACCGAGGCGATCCGGGTTCGGCGCATGACCGCCCAGTGCTTCGCGGGACCGGTGCCGGCGCCGGTGCACCACCTGCTGGCGCTCAATCTCGAACAGGCCGCCCACGCGGTGGGTGCCGCCGGCCGTTGGGACGAGGCAATGCCGCTGATCGAGGAGGCCGTCACCATCGCTCGCGGTCTGGCGGGAGAGGATGCGGACCAATACCGCCTGTTCCTCGCCCAATCGCTCAGCAGCCTCGCCAGCCGCCGGCACGAGGCCGGACTGCACGCGATGGCCATGGATGCGGCGGTCGAGGCCATCAACCTCTTCCAGCAAGTGGCGATGACCGATGCGGACTCGGCGGTCCTTCCCCTGATCCTGACGCTGGAGACCTTCGCGTCGATCCTCAAATCCCTGGGGCACCACGATCAGGCCGCCACCGTGCTGGACCAGCGCGATACGCTGGTGGCGGCGGCCCAAGCCATCGCCGAGGAGCATGGCGGCTCGTCGTGCGGCAGCGGGTGCGGTTGCCACTGACGGGGGGGATGCTACTCCGCTTCGGCCGGCCATAGCCAGGCGGCGCCGCGCACGCCGGACGAGTCTCCGTGGACCGGGGGCAGCAGTCTCGTCTCCACGGCATCGGAGAACACGTGGCGGCCCCATAGGCGCGGGATCGTCGCGTAAAGGCGGTCCAGCTTGGACAATCCACCGCCAAGGACGACGACGTGGGGGTCGAGGATGTTGAGCACGCCGGCCAGGGCGCGGGCGAGGCGATCCTCGTAACGTTCCAGCGCGGCTTCGGCCGTCGCGTCGCCCGCCGCGGCGGCCGCTCTGATTTCGGCGGCGGACAGGCCGCCGCCATGGTCGCGGGCCAGTCCCGGTCCCGACAGGAACGTTTCGATGCAGCCCCGCTTGCCGCAGTAGCATTGCGGGCCCGGCCATTCCTCCCCGGCCGGCCAGGGCAAGGGGTTGTGTCCCCACTCCCCGGCGATGGCGTTGGGACCCGCGAGCGGACGCCCGTTGACCACGATGCCGCCGCCGACCCCCGTGCCGAGGATGACCCCGAACACCGTCGATGCGCCGGCCCCGGCTCCGTCGGTCGCCTCCGACAGCGCGAAGCAATCGGCATCATTGGCGAGCCGAACGGGCCGGCCCAAGGCTTCGGCGAGATCGCGGTCGAGCGGCCGCCCGATCAGCCATGTGGAGTTGGCGTTCTTGACGAGACCGGTCCGAGGGCTGATGGCGCCGGGAATCCCCACCCCGACGGTGCCGACGGCGGACAGTTCCGCTTCCAGGCCTTCGACCAGCGCCTTGATGGTGCGGATCGTGCCCTCGTAGCTGCCCCGTTCGGTGGCCACCCGGCGGCGTGCCAAATGCCGATGGCTGACGCGGTCGAGTGCGATCGCCTCGGTCTTGCTACCGCCGAGGTCGATGCCGATGCGAAGGGAAAGGGGCATGGGCGGTGGCGCGGGAGGGCGGTCTCACGCCGCGCAGATGCTCGTCTCCGGATTGCCGCAGTAAAGGGCGTAAAGCGTCCGGATCACGGCGTAGGCTTCGTTCCCCACCAGGGAATAATAGATCGTCTGGGCCTGCCGGCGGGTCTGCACCAGGCTGTCGCGGCGCAACCGCGCAAGGTGCTGCGACAGGGCGGATTGCGACAGGCCGATAACACGCTCCAGTTCCCCCACGGATTTCTCCCCGTGCAGCAGCTGGCACAGGATCATCAGGCGATGCTCGTTGCTCATCGCCTTCAGCAAGGTGCTCGCGCGGCGTGCACTATCATGAAGCCTGTCAAGTTCCATGGCTACCAGCCTCCCCAGGTGCGAGTGCCACATATCATAACACTGATCTATGATAGATCAATTTTACAACAGGCCAATACGCGAATGGGAAGGGGGATGGAATCCTAGCCCAGGAGTATTTTTTGAGGAGGAAGAAATCTCGGCGCCCAAAAATCATAAATATTCTAATTCGACCCCGCAAAATCAGGCGTTGATGGCCGCCAACGGGTGTTTCAATGCACCGAGGACGCAGGCGACAATGCTGGGCGACGTCAGACCCGCCTCCTCGTATTGCCCCTTGGGGGTGTTGTGCTCGATGAAGCGGTCGGGGAGCGCGAGCGGGCGGATTTTCAATCCTCCGTCGAGGGCGCCTGTGTGGGCCAGGAACTGAAGGACGTGGCTGCCGAAGCCGCCCACCGATCCCTCTTCGACGGTCACCAGCACTTCATGTTCGCGGGCCAGCCGCAGCACCAGATCCTCGTCCAGGGGTTTCATGAACCGGGCGTCCGCCACCGTCGTCGAGAACCCCCGCGCCGTCAATTCGTCGGCCGCGTGAAGGCATTCCGCCAGCCTTGTGCCGAGGGACAGCAGGGCGACGCGGCTTCCTTCGCGGAGCACGCGGCCTTTGCCGATGGGAAGGGCCGTGCCGCGTTCGGGCAGGTCGACGCCTACGCCCTCGCCCCTGGGGTAGCGGAACGCCGAGGGCCGGTCGCCGATGCCGGCCGCCGTGGCGACCATGTGCATCAGTTCCGCCTCGTTCGCGGGGGCCATAATCACGATGTCCGGGACGCAACCCAGGAAGGCGAGGTCGAACGCGCCCGCATGGGTGGCGCCATCGGCCCCGACCAGCCCGGCGCGGTCGATGGCGAAGCGGACCGGCAGGCGCTGCAAGGCGACGTCATGGATGACCTGGTCGTAGCCGCGCTGCAGGAAGCTGGAATAGATGGCGCAGAAGGGCTTGAAGCCTTCCGCGGCCAGACCGGCCGAGAAGGTTACCGCATGCTGCTCGGCGATGCCGACATCGAAACAGCGTTGGGGGTAGCGCTCGGCGAACTTGTCGAGTCCGGTGCCGCTGGGCATGGCGGCCGTCACGGCGACGACGCGGTCGTCGTGTCCGGCCTCCGCGACCAACGCCTTGCTGAAGACCGACGTGTAGCTGGGGGCGTTGGCCTTGACTTTGGCCATGGCGCCGGTGACGACGTCGAAGCGGCCGACGCCATGGTATTTGTCGGCGGCGGCTTCGGCGGGAGCGTAGCCGCGGCCCTTCTTGGTCACCACATGCACCAGGACCGCCTTCGGGTCCTCGCTGTCGCGCACGTTCTTCAGGACCGGCAGCAGATGGTCGAAATTGTGACCGTCGATCGGGCCGACATAATAGAACCCGAGTTCCTCGAACAGGGTGCCGCCTCCGGAGACGAAACCGCGCGCGTATTCCTCGGCGCGCCGGGCCGCCCGTTCCAGCGGCGGCGGCAGCATGGCGGCCAGATCCTTGGCGAGGTGCCGCAAGTGGCGATAGGTGCCCGAGGACAGCAGTCGCGACAAATAGGCGCTCATCGCTCCCACCGGGGGGGCGATGGACATGTCGTTGTCGTTGAGGATGACCACCAGGCGCGAATTCAAGGCGCCCGCGTTGTTCAGCGCCTCGTACGCCATGCCCGCGCTCATCGCGCCGTCGCCGATGACCGCGATCACGCAATTGTCGCGCCCGCCGAGGTCCCGCGCCACCGCCATGCCCAGAGCGGCGGAAATCGACGTCGAGGAATGGCCGGCACCGAACGGGTCGTAGACGCTTTCCGAGCGCTTGGTGAAGCCCGACAGGCCGCCGGGCTGGCGCAGCGTGCGCATGCGGTCCTTGCGGCCGGTGAGAATCTTGTGGGGATAGGCCTGGTGGCCGACGTCCCAGATCAGGCGGTCGTTGGGCGTATCGAACACGTGGTGCAGGGCCACAGTCAATTCCACCACCCCGAGGCCGGCGCCGAGATGGCCCCCGGTCAGCGATACCGCCTCGATCATCTCGCGGCGGACCTCGTCCGAAAGTTGCACAAGCTCCTCGACGGTGAGGTCGCGGAGATCCTGAGGTCCGCTGACGCGATCGAGGAGGCGTGTGTGCGGTTTCGGCGGTAAGCTGTTCATATTCTTCAGGTTCCTCAGGAGCGCCGGTCCACCACGAAGCTGGCTGTCGCGCGCAACAGATCCGCTTTGTCGCCGAAAACGTCGAGGTGGCGGACGGCCTGTTTGGCCAGCATGTCCGCCTGGGCTCGGGCCCGCTCGATGCCGAGCAGCGAAACGAAGGTCGCCTTGCCCGCCCCGGCATCCTTGCCGACCTTCTTGCCCACCTCGGACGCGTCGCCCTCGACGTCCAGCAGGTCGTCGGCGATCTGGAAGGCGAGCCCCAGATCGTGGGCATAATTGCGCAGGGCTTGGCGCATCACGCCGGGGGCCTTGCCGAGAACCGCGCCGGCCTCGCACGAAAAGCCGATCAGGCGGCCGGTCTTCATCTGCTGCAAACGGGTGATCGCCGCGACGTCCATGGCGAATTCGGCGGCGCGCAGGTCCACCATCTGGCCCCCGACCATGCCATCCGCCCCCGAGGCGTGGGCGAGTTCCCACACCAATTCGCAGCGGACGGCGGGGTCCGGGTGGGTCGCGGCCGCGGCCACCGTCTCGAAGGCCCGGGTCAGTAGCGCATCCCCAGCCAGCAGTGCGGTGGCCTCGTCGAATTGCCGATGGCAGGTGGGACGCCCCCGGCGCAGGTCATCGTCATCCATGCAAGGCAGGTCGTCATGAATCAACGAATAGCAATGGACCATTTCGATCGCGCAGGCGACCCTAAGGGAAGAACTTTCGGCGACGTTGAAAAGTCCCGCCGATTGCATCACCAGGAACGGCCGCAGACGCTTGCCGCCATCCAGGGACGCATAGCGCATGGCCTCGTGGACGCGGCTTTCGGGGCCGTCCGGCACGGCGAGAAGATGGTCCAGCTCGGCGTTGACGATCTCTGCGGTGTGCTTGAGCGCGTCGGCGAGGGGCGCCGAAGAGGCGGCGGCTTGGCTCACGGTCGTCCTTTTATTTACTGGATGTTGGCGGGTTCGACGGCGACGGCGCCATCCGGACCCAGCACGATGCGGTCGACGCGCGCCTGGGCTTCCTGCAATTTAGCCTCGCAGTGGCGCTTCAGCAGGGCCCCGCGTTCATAAGCGGCGATGGCGTCGTCCAATTTTGTGGTACCGCCCTCCAAAGCGCGGACGATGCGGTCCAATTCGGACAGCGCCTCCTCGAAGCTCATGGCAGCCACGTCGTCCGGAATATCGGCCATTATGATTCGAGGGCTCGACCAAAAAGTCTAACAAGGGGCGGAAGTGTACGTTCGCCTCGTTCTAAAGGCAAGCTCCACCACTTCCTTGCGGCAATTCCCATTATTCGCCCTCGCTGGTGAGCCCATCCCAAGGGGGTGAAATCAATGAAAAATCGTTTATGCCATGCACCCAATCGACGCCTCGCTCTCGACTGGGAACGACATCGGGATGGGCGTGACGAGGGGGACTGATATCGTCGGCCAGGCTTGCGGTGCGGCGGGACATTCTTTCATAGCCCCATCAGCGCCCGGACGTGCTCTCGTGCCGAGGCGGCCAGCGCCGCCAGGTCGTATCCCCCTTCCAGCACCGAGACCACGCGGTGTTCGCAGCACTCGGCGGCGACATCCAGAATCCGGCGTGTGATCCAGCCGAAATCGGCGGCATTCAGCCTGAGATGCGCCAAGGGGTCGGCGGCGTGCGCGTCGAAGCCCGCCGATATGACGAGGAATTCCGGCCGGAATTCCCGAAGTTCCGGAATCAGCGCGGCGTTGAACGCGGTTCGGAACGCATCGGGGCCGGTGCCGGCCGGAAGCGGGATGTTGACGACGCGTCCGGCGCCCCCCGTCTCCCCGGCCAATCCGGTGTTGGGATAGGCATGCTCCTGGTGGGTGGACGCATAGAACATGCCGGGTTCGTTCCAAAGGATGTTCTGGGTGCCGTTGCCGTGGTGGACGTCGAAATCCACCACGGCCACCCGAGCGAAGCCGTGCTGGTCGCGGGCGTGCAGGGCGCCGATGGCGGCGTTGTTGAAAATGCAAAAGCCCATGGCCGCCGCCCGTTCGGCGTGGTGGCCCGGCGGGCGCACCGCGCAGAAGGCATTGCGGGCCTGGCGGGACGCCACGGCGTCCACGGCTGCGACCACGGCGCCGGCGGCGCGCAACGCGGCCTCTCCGGACTGTCTGGAGACCACGGTGTCGGGATCCAGGTAGCGATGTTCGCCATCGGCCCGTGGCAGGCTGCCCAACACGTCCTCGATATACGAGTCGGGATGGGCGCGCAGCAGGTGCTGCCGGGATGCCCTGGGCGCCTCCTCGCGCAGGAGGGGGGCGAACTCCTCCGCCTCCAACGCCGCCAGCACGGCCCGCAGCCTGTCGGCGCATTCGGGATGGTAATCGCCGGTGTCGTGCTCCAGGCAGACGGGGTGCGTGTAAAGCAAGGTCGACATCGGATTCCCCGACAGCCAGCTTGGGAATTTTCATTTATTCTCGGGGAAGGCGAACGCCAATTCCACACCCGATTCAGCAGCTCGCTTGAGGTGATATGGCTGTGCGTAAGAGAGTGGACCAGCTGTTGGTCGAGCGTGGCCTTGCGGAAAGCCGCGCGCGGGCGCAGGCGATGGTCATGGCCGGACTGGTGACGGCCGGTGGCCGGCGGGTCGACAAGGCGGGCGCGCAGCTCGCCGAGGGCACGGCGCTGGAGGTGAAGGGCCAGGATCATCCCTGGGTGTCGCGCGGCGGTCTGAAACTGGTCGAGGCGCTCGACCGGTTCGGTCTCGACGTGCGGGGCGCCGTATGCGTGGACGTGGGCGCCTCGACGGGGGGCTTCACGGACGTCCTGCTGTCGCGCGGCGCGGCCAAAGTCTACGCGGTCGACGTCGGCCACGGGCAGCTTGCCTGGAAGTTGCGCCAGGATGGGCGGGTGGTAGTGATGGAGCGGACCAACGCCCGCTATCTCACTGCGGCTCAGGTGCCCGAGCCGATCGACGTCGTCGTCTGCGACGCGTCCTTTATCGGCCTCGAAACCGTGCTTCCGGCGGCGCTGGCCCTGGCGCGGGATGGGGCGACGCTGGTGGCGTTGATCAAGCCGCAATTCGAGGTCGGCAAGGGGCGCGTGGGGAAGGGCGGGGTGGTCCGCGAGCCTGAACTCCACGCCGAAGTCTGCCAGCGGATTTCCGATTGGCTCGGCGCCTTGCCGGGATGGTCGGTGGTGGGCTTGTGCGAAAGCCCGATCAAGGGGCCCGAGGGCAATAAGGAATTCCTTATCGTCGGCAGGAAGGCATGTGCTCCCGCTTCGAACTGAGCGCGGCGTCCGGGACCGTGGCGGCGCGCTTCGGGCTGCGGGTGCCACCGCCGTTGCCGGAAAAGGCCGAGATACGACCCACCGACGCGGCACTGGTCATCGGCCGGGACGGCGCGCGGCTGGCCCGGTGGGGGCTTGTGCCGGCGGGGGGTGGCCGGCCGCTCATAAACGCGCGGGCGGAAACCCTGACTACGCGTCCGACCTTCCGGCGCCTCTTGCGCTCGCGGGTGTTGATTCCGGCCACCGCCTGGTGGGAGTGGCGCAAGACGCCCGGTATCCGGAAGAGGACGCGCATGCGGATTGCCGCGTCCGGGGCCGGCGTGTTCGCTTTCGCCGGCCTGCTCGATGGCGATCGGTTCACCGTGGTTACCTGCGCCGCGGTGCCGGCAATCACCGGCATCCACGAGCGCATGTCGCTGGTCTTGCGGGCGGAGGGCGAAGCGCTGTGGCTGGACGCCGCCGCCGACGTCGCGGCCGCGCTCGTTCCTTATGACGGTGCGCTGGACAGCCGCGAAGAGGAAGGCCCTCGCCCGCCGGACCTCTTCGGCGGCTGACCGTTCAGGCCATGGCGTGGTCGCGGTGGAATTCCTCGGCCGCTGCGCGCCAGGCCTCGGCGCAGGCCAAATGCTGGCGCCGGGCCAATAGGGCTTCCTCCACCAGCATCCGCTCGACGTCCTCGCAGCCGCGCCGGGTTTCCAAGGCGTTTTCGGCCCATTCGGCCGCGAGTATCGTGGGCAAGTGCTTGAATCGGGCGATTGCGTCCAACTGATCGGGCGTCAGGCCGCTGAAAGCGATGCAATCTTCCAAGGACAACATGGGACACCTCCTCGACCGTTTCGGTCGTGGGCGGAAGCGCGGGTTTCTCCCGTGTCCTAAGGAAAATAATACCATGCGGCATGCGGCTATTTCGACCGCATCCTCGGTATGGGCGCCCGTTTCGCCACCTGCGCGCCGGTCTTATACCCCTAAGACGTCCAACACATCCAGCAGGCGCGCGTTCGCGGCGTCGTTGACGGAAGGATCGTGGGTTCGGGGCGGCGGCGGCTGATCGAGGTGCGCCAGGATGCGCTTGCCCCAATGGCGAAAGCGCGGAGGCGAGAATTCGCCGCACACGTCCAGGCCGACGATGCGCCGCCGCCGGGCCAGCGCAGACAGGCAATCGGCGATGTGGTCGATCCGCATCTCCCCTTGGTTCCAGTTTGTCACCGCTTCACCCGGGTGAAGGACGTCCTTGTCGATGGTGACGTAAACGTTGGCCGTGGGCAGACGGTTCGCCAGATCCTCGATGAAATCGCGCCAATCGAGGCCCGCCAGGTTTCTCCACAGGATGGACCGGCCGCTGGTCCGGTGGTCTCGCCCCGGGGCGATCCGGCCGACGACCCGCGACGGCGGCAGGCGCCAGGGATGAAGCTCGAACCGGTCCGAGGCCAGGACGGCGAGGTTGGCCCCCTTGAACTGGGGCCATGTGGTGCCGGGCTCCGATTCGGGATATCTCCCACGAAATAGCGCGACAGGGTTCGGCACCCGTAACCAAACGGTCATCCGCAAGCGGCGGGCGATCCGGTAACGTAGAGGACTGTGGCGGAGCGGGCAGGGATGAGGCGAGATGGAACCGGGTGATGTCGTCGTCGATGCCAGTGACGTGACCGCGCTGGCATTTCCCCTGAACTGGCCGGGCCAGCCCGCGCCTCAACCGGCCGACGAGCCGAAAAATCCGTCGAAGCGGTCCCGCCGCGGAAGGAACCGCTTGGCCGCTTTGCTGGTGCCCCGTGCCTTGCGCCGCCGCTTCACGGCGAGAGGAGGGCAGCTTCTGGCCGGTTGGCCGGTGGCGTTGTCCGTTCCCTCGCCCGAATCCGGCCGT
Source organism: Pseudomonadota bacterium (assembly GCA_021847015.1). GTDB lineage: Bacteria > Pseudomonadota > Alphaproteobacteria > Rhodospirillales > Magnetospirillaceae > JAJZVW01. The sequence goes on from JAJZVW010000002.1 coordinate 87,190, forward strand.
TTCCGGCTGCCGTCGGTGAAGCTGACCGGCCGGCCCCTGGACTGATCGGACTCCCTTTTTCAGGCCGCTTGACCGTTGTCGAGCGCGTAGCCGGCGGCGCGGACCGTGCGGATGATGTCGGAATCGCTGTCCGTATTGAGCGCCTTGCGCAGCCGGCGGATATGCACGTCGACCGTGCGCGGCTCGACGTAGATGTCCGGTCCCCAAACCGCGTTCAGCACGTCCTCGCGCGAGAACACGTTGCCAGGATGCTGCATGAAGAACTGTAGCAGACGGAATTCGGTGGGACCGAGATGGATGGGGCGCTCGGCGCGAGTGACGCGGTGGGCATCCAAATCCATGGTGATGTCGTCGTAGGTGAGAAGGCCTTTCTGCGGCACCGGCTGGGCTCGGCGGAGCAGCGCCCGTACCCGCGCGGTGAGTTCGGGCAGTGAGAACGGCTTGCTCATGTAATCATCGGCGCCGGTGTTGAGGCCGCGGATCTTGTCGCCCTCCTCGCTCCGGGCGGTGAGCATGATGATCGGCAATTCGCGGGTCGCCGGTTTGCGGCGCAACTGGCGACAGACCTCGATCCCCGACAGGGACGGCAGCATCCAGTCGAGCAGCACGAGATCCGGCTTGCGGTCGGCCACCAGGGCCAGCGCCTCCTCCCCGTTGCCGGCATCGCAGACGCGGTAGCCTTCCTTTTCGAGATTGTAGCGGAGCATGGTGACGAGGGCGGCCTCGTCTTCGACGATCAGGATCAACGGCTTCATCGGTCCTTCCCCCCCTTTCACGATTCGCCGCCGGCCTGGGCGTCGAGGTCGTTCCCCTTCGGCCGCGAGCCTTTGAGGGCGGTGCCGACGACCCCGAAGTGCAGGATCTCGGCGATGTTCGTCGCATGGTCCCCTATCCTCTCGATGTTCTTGGCCATGAACATCAGGTGGGAACAGGCGGTAATGGTGCGCGGGTCTTCCATCATGTACGTGACGAGCTCGCGGAAGAGGCTAGTGTACATCGCGTCCACCTCTTCGTCGCGTATCCAGACCTGGATCGCCTTCTGGATGTCGCGCTCGATATAGGCATCGAACACGTCCTTAATGATTTCCTGCACCAAGCGCGCCAGATGCAGGATGGCGCCAACCGGCTCGACGGCCGGCATCTGGTTCAAGACGAGCGCCCGTTTGGCGACATTGGCGGCATAGTCGCCGATCCGTTCGATCTCGTTGGATATCTTGAGGGCGGCGATGATATGGCGGAGATCGCTGGCCACCGGCTGGCGCAACGCCAGCATGCGCACGGTCAGTTGCTGGACCTCGCGCTCCAACTCGTCGAGGCGCGCGTCCGCCGCCACCACGCGCGTGCCTAATTCGGTGTCCCGTTTTCCAAGTGCCTGGACCGCCGCGGCCAGTTGCGCCTCGGCCAATCCACCCATGCGGGCGATGATGGTGGTGAGGAGGGCCAGTTCCTGGTCGTAAGAACGCACCGTGTGCTCGGTCATCGTTTGCCCTGTCTCCGGCGTCATCGATCCGATCCTCCCATGGACGAATACCCTTCGCCCGTGGTGACCAAGTCGTGTGAAGCGGCTCTATGGTAAAGGGGGTGGGAAGGGATGCCGACAGGTGGCGGGAGGCTCCATTCCATTGGCCTGCCGGCCTCAGCCTTTCGGTAGACCCGTTCCAAGAACATGGGTGGGGGGCTTGGCGGTCGGGAAGAGCGGATCTGGGCAAAGGCACTCGGCATCGCTGCACGCTTTGGACGGCGGGAGTACGACTCTAGCCCGAGAATGTTACGGGACGGCGACGGCCGGATGAATTTTGTATGACACCAGTGCGGCGATTTCGAAATTCACCCGACGGGGTGATTTTCGAAATCGCCATACAATTCAACAAATTAGTATCCTGCCCCGGAAATTCATGGGATGAATTCCCGGGGCGGGACACCAGGCAAGACGAAGCCCGGCCATCGGGGGCGATCGCCGGGCCGGGACTTGGGCCGCAACCGGCGTCAGGAACGGCGGATGGCGGCGATATTGGCTGCGTAATCCTTGGTCTTGAACACGGCCGACCCGGCGACCAGGACGTTGGCGCCTGCGGCGATCACCTTGTGGGCGTTGTCCGCCGTCACCCCGCCATCGACCTCCAGGTCGATAGGCCGGTCGCCGATCATGCGGCGGATGCGGGCGATCTTCTCCAACTGGCTGTCGATGAAGCTCTGGCCGCCAAAACCCGGATTGACGCTCATCACCAGCACCAGATCGAGCTTGTCGAGGAGGTACTCGATGACGTTTTCCGGCGTGGCCGGGTTAAGGGACAGGCCGGCCTTCTTGCCCAGCGAGCGGATGAGCTGGAGCGAGCGGTCGATGTGGGAATCCGCCTCGGCATGCACGGTGATGAGGTCGGCACCGGCCTTGGCATAGTCCTCGATGTAAGGCTGGGCGGGGTCGATCATCAGGTGGACGTCGAAAGTCTTCTTGGTCCAGGGCCGGATGGCCTTGATGATCGGCGGGCCGAAGGTGAGGTTGGGGACGAAGTGGCCGTCCATCACGTCGATGTGGACCCAATCGCAGCCGGCCTCGTCGATGGCCTTGACCTCTTCACCCAGGCGGGCGAAATCGGCGGACAGGATGCTGGGGGCGATCTTGACGGTCATCTTCTCTGTTCCTTCACGTAAATCATCGCACGGGGACGGGCGGCCGAAAGCGTCCGGCCGCCCGGCTGCCCTCACACCACCTTGGGGGCGAGTTCGCCCTTGCCGTATTTGCCGCTCATGCCTTCCAGCGACACGACCTTGATCTTGGAGGCCCTGCCGGCGGCGCCGAAGGCTTCGTAGCGGGCCTTGCAGATGCCGACCATGGCGTCCTGGGCCACCTTGAAGAACTTACGCGGATCGAAATCCTTGCGGTTCTCGGCCAGGAACTTGCGGATGGCGCCCGTGGAGGCCATGCGCAGGTCGGTGTCGATGTTGACCTTGCGCACGCCGTGCTTGATGCCCTCGACGATCTCTTCCACCGGCACGCCATAGGTCTGGCCCATGTCGCCGCCGTAATTGTTGATGATCTCCAGCCAGTCCTGCGGAACCGACGAGGAACCGTGCATCACCAGATGGGTGTTGGGGATGCGGGCGTGGATTTCCTTGACGCGGTCGATGCGCAGCACCGCGCCGGTCGGCTTCTTGGTGAATTTGTAGGCGCCGTGGCTGGTGCCGATGGCGATGGCCAACGCATCCACCTTGGTGGCCTTGACGAACTGGGCGGCCTCGTTGGGGTCGGTCAGCAGCTGCGAATGGTCGAGCGTGCCTTCGGCGCCGATGCCGTCTTCCTCGCCGGCCTGGCCGGTCTCCAGCGAGCCCAGGCAGCCCAGTTCGCCTTCCACCGACACGCCGCAGGCGTGGGCCATGTTCACCACGGTGGTGGTGACCGTGACGTTGTAGTCCCAGTCGGCCGGGGTCTTGCCGTCTTCCTTGAGGGAGCCGTCCATCATGACCGACGAGAAGCCCGACTGGATGGCGCGCACGCAGACGGCCGGCGACGTGCCGTGGTCCTGATGCATGCACACGGGGACCTGCGGGTAGGCTTCGAGGGCCGCCAGGATCAGGTGGCGCAGGAAGGGTTCGCCGGCATACTTGCGGGCGCCGGCCGAGCCCTGGAGGATGACCGGGCTGTCGGTGGCGGCAGCGGCCTCCATGATGGCCTTGACCTGCTCCATGTTATTCACGTTGAACGCCGGCAGACCGTAGCCATTCTCGGCGGCGTGGTCGAGGAGCTGACGCAGGGAAACGAGAGCCATTGGTTTTCTCCCTCTTAAGGTTCTTGCCGGCCGGTCTCAGAGGCGAGTCATCGCCGCGTCGACCACCGCCTTGGCGGTGATGCCGAAATGCTCGTAGAGCTTCTCGGCCGGGGCCGAGGCGCCGAAACCCTTCATGCCGATGACGGCGCCGTCGAGGCCGACGTAGCGCTCCCAGCCGAAGGTGCCGAGCGCCTCGACGGCGACGCGGACGCCCGAGCCCAGGGTGGCGTCGCGGTAGTCCTTGGGCTGTTGGTCGAACAGTTCCCAGCACGGCATGGAAACGACCGCCGTGCCGACGCCCTTCTCTTCGAGCATCTTCTGGGCCTCGATCGCCATGGACACTTCCGAGCCGGTGGCGATCAGGGTGACCTTGCGGGCGCCCTTGGCCGGGGAAATCACGTAGCCGCCCTTGGCCGTCAGATTCTCGGCGGTGTGCTCGGTGCGGATCGTGGGCAGGTTCTGGCGCGACAGGGCGAAGGCGCTCGGGCCCTTGTCGTTCAGCAGTGCCACCTCGTAGGCCTCGATCGTCTCGACCGGGTCGCAGGGACGGAACACCAGCACGTTCGGGGTGGCGCGAAGCGCCGCCAGGGTTTCGATCGGCTGGTGGGTGGGGCCGTCTTCGCCGAGACCGATGGAATCGTGGGTCAGCACGTACAGCACGCGCAGCCCCATCAGCGCCGACATGCGGAGCGCGGGCCACAGGTAGTTGGCGAAAATCAGGAAGGTGCCGCCGTAGGGAATGAACCCGCCGTGCAGCGCCATGCCGTTCATCACGGCGGCCATGCCGTGTTCGCGGATGCCGTAGTGGATGTAGCGTCCGCCGAACTCGCCCGGCTTCACCGACGGCTTGCAGGCCTTGGTGTCGGTGAGGTTGGAGTGGGTGAGGTCGGCCGAGCCGGCGATCATTTCCGGGATCGCGGCGGTCAGCACTTCCAGGGCTTCCTGGCTGGCCTTGCGGGTGGCGATCTTCGGTTTCTCGGCCGACATCTTGGCCTTGAAGTCCTGCACGGCCTTCTGCCACCCCTCGGGCAGGCGGCCATCGTTGGTGCGGGTGAACTCGCCCTTCTTGCCGGCGTCCATGGCCGCGAAGCGGCCTTCCCAGGCCTTGCGGTCGGCGGCGCCACGGCTGCCGGCGGTGCGCCAGGCGCCGAGGACGTGCTCGGGGATCACGAACGGCTCGTGGGGCCAGTTGGCGGCGGCGCGGGCGGCGGCGATTTCGTCGGCACCCAGAGGAGCACCATGGGTCTTCTCGCTGCCCTGCTTGGAGGGCGCGCCGCAGCCGATGACCGTGCGGCAGGCGATCAGGGTCGGGCGGTCGCTCTTGCGGGCGGCCTCGATGGCGGCGGCGATGGCGTCATGGTCGTGACCATCGACCTTGATGGTGTTCCACTTGGCGGCGGCGAAGCGGGCGCACTGGTCTTCCGAAGTGGTCAGGCTGGTGTTGCCGTCGATGCAGATGCTGTTGTCGTCCCACATCACGATCAGCTTGTTCAGCTTCAGGTGGCCGGCCATGGAAATGGCTTCCTGGCTGATGCCTTCCATCAGGCAGCCGTCGCCGGCGATCACATAGGTGTAGTGATCGACGATGTCCTTGCCGTAGCGGGCGGCCTGCATGGCCTCGGCCAGCGCGAAGCCGACGGCGTTGGTGATGCCCTGGCCGAGCGGGCCGGTGGTGGTTTCGGCCAGCGAGACGTGGCCGAACTCCGGGTGGCCGGCGGTGCGGAAACCGAGCTGGCGGAAGTTCTTGATCTGCTCGATATCGAGGTCCTCGTATCCGGTCAGATAGCCCAGCGCGTAAAGCAGCATGGAGCCGTGGCCGGCCGACAGGACGAAGCGGTCGCGGTCGGCCCAGCGGGGGGCCTTGGCGTCGAACTTGAGGAAGCGGGTGAACAGCACGGTGGCGACATCGGCCATGCCCATCGGCATGCCGGGATGGCCCGACTTGGCCTTTTCCACCGCATCCATGGTGAGGAAGCGGATGGCGTTGGCCATCTCGGCGTGGGAAGCAACGGCCTTTGTCGCAGCGGTCATCGTCTGGTCCTCTTTCAGGTGGCGGTGCGGCCGAAGGCGGCCTTTTCGAATTGGCGGGCGGCGCGCCGCCGGGGGCGCGCCGCATAATACAGCGATGTCCCGCGGCGAAGGAATAAGCGCGGCCGTGTCGGCGAACGTTCGTTGGACCCCGATGGGGGCGACGCTGCCACAAAGGAGGAGGGAACCGGGATCGGTACCGCGTTCGCGGGCGGATGAGCGGCAAACGCAAATGCGCCCGCGCACGAATCATGCGCGAACGCGGGCCGTTCCGACTTGACGTCGCGCCACACCGTCATCCTACCCTTGTCCTCCCGTGGGCTCTTTCTTTTTCGCCGATAGTGGCGGGCGGGGTCAAGGCATGGAACACCCACCCGGAGTGACCTTGAACATCTTGTGGACGGGCTTGAACCCCCGCAAAGGGGTGGGGGCGCGTCAGCGCCCAACGGCGAAGGGGACATGGGCGGGGTGGTCCCCGCCCGCTCCGTTGTCAGGAGACGGTGCCGGGAAGCATCCGCTTCATCACGTCGTCCCGCAGCTGATAGTGATGCCTCAGGGCCGCGGCGGCGTGGACGAACACCAGGACCGCGAGCACCCATCCGAGCGCACCGTGGGTGTCCTCGAACATTTCGTGCAGACCGGGGTCCTTGCCGATGAGATTGGGGATATCGACCCCGAGCAGGGCGACGGGATGGCCGCCCGCCTGGGACATGAGGATGCCCGCCAGAGGCATTGCGATCATCAGCACGTAAAGGGCCAGGTGCATGAGGTGCCCCACCCGCTGTTCTGCGGGCGTCAACGAGGCCGGCGCCGCCGGGGCGCCCGCCGTCAGCCGCCAGCCGATCCGGGCCAAGGCGAGAAGGAGGGCGACCACGCCTATGGCCTTGTGGATCGTGAAGGCTTCCAGCCGGAGGTCCGTTCCCTTGGGGATTTCCTCCATGAAATGCCCAAGGACCAGCAGGCCGATGATCAGGGCGGCCATTCCCCAATGAAGAATCTTCGCGATCGGGTGGTAAGATTGGACCTCGCCCTTCATGGCGTTCTCCCAGGCAATATGACGCAAGCACGGCCAACCTATGGCCGTGGACATGAACGGCGGCTGAACGGATAGGGGATGCGGAACGCGTCAGCGGCTCTCGCGGCCCTTCAGATAAAAGGCGACCGCCTGCGCCCGATTACCCACCCCCAATTTATCGTAAAGGTTCTTCAAATGGAACTTTACCGTGTTAAGAGAAATGTCCAGCTGGCTGGCCATTTGTTGGTTGGTCAGGCCGCCGGCCAGGGCCGCAAGCAGCTCGCGTTCGCGCGGGGTCAGCCCCGCCAACGGGTCCGAGGCAAGGCTGGAGACGTCGATGAAGGGGAACACCATGCGCCCGGACGCCACCGCGAGGATGGTGTCGAGCAATTGTTCGGGCGACTCCCGCTTGGAGCAGAAACCCGCCGCCCCCAGGGTCATCGCCTGGCGGGGAACGTCCGGATTGGGGCTGCCGGTGTAGACGATCACGCGCGGGGCGTCGGGGCGTCCCCGCAAGGACTGGAGTACGCTCCGGCCATCGACGCCCGGCATTTCCCAGCCGATCACGCCGACATCGAAGGAAAGACGGTCCACGGCACTGAGAAAACGGTCGCCATCCGCAGCGATCTCAAGAAGGCGGAACCGGTCGTCTCCGCCGAACAACTTGACCAGGCTGCTTTGCAACAACGGGTTCTTTTCCGCGATGACGATGTCGATCGCGCGGCTACCATGCACGCCCATACTTTGCTTCCTCCCGCGCGGGCTGTTATGGTCCTACCCGCAAGTAGGGGCGATGATAACCGGTATGCAAAAAAGCGCAATTAAATAAAGTGTGGGTTTTTCCCACCCGAGTCTTTTAGTCCGGCTAAACGGGAGGAGCGGCCGGCCATGGCTTGCGGGAATGTGGGCCGGCGGGGAGGTGCCGGCAACGCCCGAACCGGGTCAGATGCCTCGGGAATGGTGGGGTTTGGAACCGATGGCCGCGGCGACCTGCGTCGGCCGCGGGCGCGGATGGAAGGCATAGTTGCCCACCGTGACCAGGCCCGCCATGGAGGGCCGCCCGTTGAGATGGTCGCCGCCACGGGCGTTGAGATGGTCGCCGCCACGGGCGTTGAGATGGTCGCCGCCATGGGCGTTGAGATGATCGCCGCCATGGGCGTTGAGATGATCGCCGCCATGGGCGTTCAACGGCCGGGGCAGGGGGGCGTGCGGGAGACCGCCGCCGTGCAGGGACGCCATGCGGATCGCGCCGTGGGGCTTGCGGCTGCCGGGGGAGCCGTAGACGAATCCCTCGGTGCGGTAGACCCGGTTGCCGTACTGGCCGACCGGGCGGTACCAGACGCGCACCTGGCTCCAGTCGTTATGGGGCGACACGTCGAGGATCGGTACCGCGTGGGAGACCTTGCCGCGCCCGTTGCCCCGCGCAGGCGCCCAGTTCGCGTGATCCACCAGCACCATGCGGTTGCTGATCACCTTGGTGACGACGGAGACATGCCCATGCGACATGCGGCCCTGCCGGGAAAACACCAGGACGGCCCCAACCCGGGGTGCCGAGCCGCGGGCATAGACGCCGGCGGCGGCGTCCCACCATTGCCAGGCGTCCCCTTTCAGGTGGATGCCCGAGACCTCGCGTGCGTAAGGAACGCATTGGATGGCCGAGGCTGGCGCCATGGGGAGGACCGCAAGCGCGAAAACGGAGAAGACAAGGAACAGGACTTTCCTCACGGCTCCCTCCATGATCTCCCTAGGCGCACCAGCCGTCTATCGGCACGGCCGATTGTGGCGATTTGGAAACCCGATGGCAACCCGATTTAGCGCAAATCCCACACGAATTCGCATGATCATTCGGGCGAGGATGAACGCGCGAATGGGGCACCTCTTCCGGCGGGTCTTGCGCGGGACTATCATCCCGCCTTCCCGACGAAGGACGCCGATGGGTCCGGGTCGGGCACTATCGAAGGTCAGGAGGACAGGGTGAGGAAGCTGGCTGTGGTGGCGGTTGCGGCGATCGCGGTTCTGGCGGTCGACTCGGCATCGGCGGGCGAACGGCGGGAACTGGTCATCGCGTCCGGCGAGGTCACCGGCTATTACTACCCGGTGGCGGGCGCACTCTGCCGGGTGCTCAACAAGGACAAGCCGCATGGCTACACCTGCGTCGTGGCGCCGACGTCGGGGTCCGCCGCCAACGTGGCCGCGCTGCGGTCGGGCGAGGCCGATCTCGCCATCCTCCAGTCGCGTGCGGCGAGCTTGGCGGCGACCGGCGGCGAAGGGTTCAAGGACGGCCCGTTCCCCGAATTGCGGGCGGTGATGAGCCTGCATGACGAGTCCGCGCTCGCATTGACGCGGTCGGGCTCGGGGGTCGAGCAATTGCGCGATCTCAAGGGCAAGCGGGTGAATCTGGGGCGTCCCGGCTCGTTCCAGCGCACCATGGCCGACGCGGTCCTGGCGGCCGGTGGCCTTTCCGAAGGGGACATGGCGCCGGTGGTGGAGCTGGACACCGCCGACGCGGCACAGGAATTGTGCGACGGGAACATCGACGCCGCGTTCTTCTCCGGCGTCCACCCGATGACGGAAGCGGCCTCGGCCATCGAGCAATGCGGCGCCGTCCCGGTGCCGCTGGGCGGAAAGAGTCTCGAGACCACCCTCAAGCAGTCGCCGTGGCTGGCGAAGACGGTGATCAAGGGCGATACCTATGACGGTCTGCGGGAGGATCGGCCGGCTCTGGCCGTCACGGCGGTTCTTGTCGCCACCACCCGCCTGCCGGCCGACGAGGTTTACGATATCCTCAAGGAGATCCACGCCAATTTTCCCGCGCTCGTGCGTCTGCATCCGGTGCTGAACGGACTGACGAAAAAACGATCGGCGCGGGACGGCATCGCCATTCCCCTGCATGAGGGCGCGGCGAAATTCTATGCGGATTCCGGTCTCGCCAAGTAGCGGCCGGGATCGGGACGCCGCCGCCCGGTGGGGGCGGCGGCGCACGCGAATCTTACTTCAGGGTCGCCAGGTACTCGGCGACGGCCTTGGCGTCTTCAGGCTTCTTCAGTCCGGCGAAGGGCATTTTGTTGCCGGGAACCACGGCCTTGGGGTCGCCGATGTACTGGGTCAGCTTGGCAACGTCCCAGACCCAGCCGGCGTTCTTCATGGCCGGCGAGTAGTTGAAGCCCTCAAGCGAGCCGGCCTTGCGGCCGACGACGCCGAACAGGCTCGGACCAATGCCGTTCTTCCCCGCTTCGGTCTTGTGGCAGGCCTTGCAGGCGTTGAAGGCGGCCGGCGGCTCCGCGGCACCGGCGGCGACCGGGGCGATGATAGCGGCGGCCACGGCGAGGCCGAGCACATTGGTGAACTTCATCTTCTTCTCCTTGGACTAGTTTTCCAACGAACTAATCGGTTGGGTCCGCCCCGACTGCCGGGGCGGTGGATGGGGGCACCGATAGAATGATGTCCTGCATCCAAATAACAGGCGTCAATGGCAGAACTTTGTCCGAAATGCAATCCGTCCCATGCTTTCGATGGTCAGGAAATCGCTCTTCGGCGGGTTCCTGCCCGGGGCCGGCTCGCTCCGCCGGCCGGTTTGGTGTAAGGAGGGCGCCATGAATGCCCTTCCCATCGCCGCGATGCTGCCCCGGATCCGCCGCGTCCTTGCGGCTGGAAACGGCATGGTGCTGCAAGCGCCGCCCGGCGCCGGCAAGAGCACCGGCGTGCCGCCAGCGCTGCTGGACCAGGACTGGCTTGGGGGGCGCAAGGTGGTGATGCTGGAACCCCGGCGCCTCGCCGCCCGCTCGGCCGCCGCCCGCATCGCCGAAATGCTAGGGGAACCGGTGGGGCGGACGGTGGGCTACCGCATCCGCTTCGAGGCCAAGGTCGGTCCCGACACCCGCATCGAGGTGGTCACCGAAGGCGTCCTTACCCGCATGCTCCAGGACGATCCCGAATTGGCGGGCGTCGGCGCGGTGATTTTCGACGAATTCCACGAGCGCAGCCTGAACGCCGATTTCGGCCTCGCCCTGTGCCTGGAGGTGCGCGCGGCGCTCAGGCCCGATCTCAGGCTGGTGGTGATGTCGGCGACCATCGACGGGGCGCCCGTGTCGCGCCTGATGGGGGATTGCCCGGTCGTCACCAGCGAAGGGCGCGCGTTCCCGGTGGAGACCCGGTTCCTCGGCCGCGCGGATTCCCAACGCTTTCCCGATGCGGTGGCCGCGGCGGTGGTCCGTGCCCTGGACGACGAGGCCGAGGGCGACGTGCTGGTTTTCCTGCCTGGTGCCGGGGAAATCCGCCGCGTCGAAGGGCTCCTTGCCGATAGCCCGGCGTTGGGGGACGCGGTGGTCGCGCCCCTCTACGGCGATCTGTCTCAGGAGGCGCAGGACCGTGCGCTCCGGCCGCTGCGCGACGGCCGGCGGAAGATCGTGCTTGCCACCGGCATCGCCGAAACCAGCCTCACCATCGAAGGCGTTCGGGTGGTGGTGGACGGCGGTCTGATGCGGCTGCCGCGCTTCGATCCGGGTTCGGGCATGACCCGCCTGGTCACCCTGCCGGTCAGCCGGGCTTCCGCCGACCAGCGCCGGGGCCGCGCGGGGCGCCTGGGGCCGGGCGTGTGCTACCGCCTGTGGTCCGAGGCCGAGGATCGCGCGCTGGCGCCGTTCACGGCGCCGGAGATAGTGGAAGCGGATCTGGCGCCGCTCGCCCTCGACCTGGCGCAGTGGGGGAATGGCGATTTGGCGTGGCTCGATCCCCCGCCGGCCGCGTCCTTGGCCGGCGCCCGCGAGTTGCTGTCCGAATTGGGGGCCGTCGATCCCCAGGGAAGGATCACCGCTCACGGCCGCGCCATGAACCGGCTGTCCTTCCATCCCCGCCTTGCGCACATGATCCTGAAGGCGCGCGATCTGGGGTTGGGGGGGCTGGCCTGTGACCTGGCGGCGCTGCTGTCCGAGCGCGACGTGCTCAAGGCCGAGCGGGGCTGCCGGGATGCCGACATCCGCTTGAGGATCGACGCCCTGCGCACCGGACAGGGGTTCGCGCCGCACCACGGATTGGCCATCGACCGCGGCGCGCTGGTTCGTGTCCGCCAGGCGGCAGGGGACGGACGGCGGCGGTTGGGGCTGACGGCGGGCGAGGAGGGGGGCGGTAGCGCCGACAGCGGCCTCGTCCTCGCCTTCGCCTATCCCGACCGTATCGCCCGGCGGCGGGGCGGCGAGCGGCGTTATGCGCTGGCGGGCGGCGGCGGTGCCTTTTTCGCCGATCCCGAGCCGCTCTCGGCCGAGGATTGGCTGGTGGCCGCCGAACTGGATGGCGACCGGCGCGAGGCGCGCATCTTCCTGGCCGCGCCGTTGGCCAAGGCCGAGATCGAACGTCATTTCGCCGAGGACATCGCCACCGTCGAGGCGGTGGAATGGAACGCGCGGGACGAGGCGGTGTCCACACGCCGCCAGCGCCGCCTGTGGCGGCTCGTCCTCGATGACCGGCCGTTGCCGGCCCCCGATCCCGCCGCCGTGGCGGCGGCGATGGCCGACGGCGTGCGGGGCATGGGGCTGGGAAGCCTTCCGTGGACGGGCGATCTGGAAAACCTGCGCCGCCGCGTGGCGTTCCTGGCCGGCGTCGAACCCGACGGCGGCTGGCCGGACCTGTCGGATGCCGCGCTCCTGACGACGCTGGAGGATTGGCTCGGGCCCTATCTGACGGGGGTTACCCGCCGGGCCCATCTCGCCCGCGTCGATCTGGCCGGCGCGCTGGGGAACCGTCTCGATTGGGAGCGCCGCCGCCGGCTCGACGAGCTTGCCCCCACCCATGTGGTGGTGCCCTCCGGCAGCCGCGTCCCGCTCGATTATTCCGGGGAAATCCCGGTGCTCGCCGTGCGCTTGCAGGAAATGTTCGGCTGCGCCGACACCCCCCGGATCGCTGCCGGCACGGTGCCGGTGCTGCTCCATCTGCTCTCGCCGGCGCGCCGGCCGGTGCAGGTGACCCGCGACCTTGCCAGCTTCTGGGCCAACGCCTATCGCGCGGTGAAGGCCGATCTCAAGGGCCAGTACCCAAAGCATTGGTGGCCGGACGATCCCATGCAGGCCGAACCCACCGCGCGGGCCAAACCGCGAGGCCGGTGAGCGGAGACGGGCGTCCATCGCGGGGCGGCCGAAAGCGGTTCGCCACCATGGCGGACGTCATCCCGCGAACGCCCAGGGATCGAAACCGCCCCCGGAGAGATGCTCAGGAATTCAATCGCCTGGAGCCGCCCCGGGCCGACGTGCCGGCGGCACTGACGGCCGAGGTCGCGGTTGGGCGCCTCTTGCCCTCATCGCGTCTTGCTTATATACGCCTAACAGTGGTGTTTCCGATAAGGAATCGTCTCGTGGAGAGGAGAATGCGACTCGGTAGCATCGGGGCAATGCTGGCCGCTTCCATCCTGTTGACGGGCTGCGCGGCCACCCAGACCGCGCTCAGCCACCATGACCTCTCGGTACAGACGAAAATGACCGATTCGATCTTCCTTGACCCGGTTCCGCCCAACGAGCACACGATATTCGTGCAGGTGCGGAATACCACCGATCAGCCGCAATTCACGATCGAAGGCGACTTGCGGGACGCGCTGGTGGCCAAGGGCTATACCGTGGTCGCCGATCCCTCCGCCGCGCATTACCTTCTCCAGGTCAATGTCCTCTCGGTCGGCAAGGCGAACCCGTCGGCGGCGCAAAAGTCGTTCCTGGGCGGTTACGGCAGCGCCATAGCGGGTGCCGCCGCCGGTGCCGCCATCGGCGTGGTCGGGGGGGGGATCCGCCGGTGCCGGGCTGGCGGGAGGCCTTCTCGGCGGTGCCGCTTCGCTGCTGGCGGATTCGCTCGTCAAGGACGTCACCTATGCGGTGATCACCGATGTGCAGATCAGTGAAAAGAGCGGCGCCGCCGTGTCGGAGACCTCCGAGTCCCATGTCAAGCAGGGGCGGACCGCGACGAAACAGCAATTCGTGTCCGAATCGACCCATCGGAAGACGTGGCAGACGCGGGTGATGTCCACCGCGGACCAGGTCAACCTTGACTTCGCCGATGCGATGCCCGCTCTGGAAAAGGGGCTGACGACGTCGATCTCGGGACTCTTCTGATCGCGCCGAGGCGGGAATCCATCCCGCAACCCGATGGTGGGTGCGGCATCGGAACAACGGCGCCGCGCTCGCCCGTTCGCCCGCTTTTCCCGGACGTGCGGGCGGGGCTTGGGCGTTCGGTTCCGCGCTCGGCCTGGGTTCTCCAATGACGACAGGCGGCTTTTGTGCAATGCCGCAAAACGCGCCCGACCGCCCTTGACCACCGGATGGGCGGTGGTTAGGGTTGGTTCAAAGTCCTTTCGGCAATCTCATATCAGAGCGGATCTCCATGGCTCAGAGCGGCGCGGCCAAGCCCAGCTTTCAGCAGCTCATTCTCACCCTTCAGAACTTCTGGGCGGAGCAGGGGTGCCTGATACTGCAACCTTACGACATGGAGGTCGGCGCCGGCACCTTCCATCCCGCGACCACGTTGCGCGCGCTGGGGCCCGAGCCGTGGCGCTGCGCCTATGTGCAGCCGTCGCGCCGGCCCAAGGACGGGCGTTACGGCGAGAACCCCAACCGTCTTCAACACTATTACCAGTTTCAGGTGCTGCTGAAGCCCTCGCCGCAGAATTCCCAGGAGCTTTACCTGGAAAGCCTGCGCCGGCTCGGCATCGATCCTTTGGCCCACGACATCCGCTTCGTCGAGGACGACTGGGAAAGCCCGACTCTGGGCGCCTGGGGTCTTGGCTGGGAGGTGTGGTGCGACGGCATGGAGGTGACCCAGTTCACGTACTTCCAGCAGGTGGGCGGCATCGAATGCGATCCCGTCGCCGTGGAACTGACCTACGGCCTGGAACGGCTCGCCATGTACATCCAGGGGGTCGAGAACGTGTACGACCTCGACTTCAACGGCCGGGGCGTCCGCTACGGCGACGTTTTCCTTCAGGCGGAGCGCGAATATTCCGCCCACAATTTCGAGTACGCGAACACCGACATGCTCCTGCGCCACTTCCTGGACGCCGAGAAGGAGTGCGAGAGCCTGCTCGCCGCCGGTCTGGCGCTGCCGGCTTACGACCAGTGCATCAAGGCCAGCCACCGCTTCAATCTGCTCGACGCGCGGGGGGTGATCTCGGTGACCGAGCGGCAGGCTTACATCGGCCGCGTGCGCGCCCTGGCCAAGGCCTGCTGCGAAGGCTGGCTGGCGTCGCGCACGCCGCATCCTGCGGGCGGGGAGGCTTAAGACCATGGCCGAACTGCTTCTGGAAATCCTGTCCGAGGAAATTCCGGCGCGCATGCAGGCCCGCGCCGCCGAGGACCTGCACCGGCTGGTCACCGAGGGGTTGACCGCCAACGGCCTGACCTTCGATGCGGCCCGCGCCTATGTCAGCCCGCGCCGGCTGTCGCTGGTGGTCGAGGGTCTTCCCATCGCCCAGCCCGACGTGGCCGAGGAACGGCGCGGCCCGCGTGTTGGCGCTCCCGCCCAGGCCATGGACGGTTTCCTGAACTCCACAGGCCTTACGCCCGACCGGCTGGAGAAGCGCGATACCGGCAAAGGCGAGTTCTGGTTCGCCGTGATCTCCCGCAAGGGCCGTCCCGCCGCCGACGTCCTCAAGGAGGTGATCGAGGCGGCGATGGCCGGCTTCCCCTGGCCCAAATCCATGCGCTGGGGCGCCAATGCCGTGCGCTGGGTGCGCCCGGTTCAGGGCATCGTCTGCCTGTTCGACGGCAGGGTGGTCCCCGTCGTTTTTGGGCCGATCGCGGCCGGCGATACCACCACCGGCCACCGTTTCCTGGCGCCCTATCCGTTGCAGGTCCACGGGTTCACCGATTACTTCGCCAAGCTGAACGATTCCCGGGTGATGCTCGATCCCACCGAGCGGCGCCATTCCATCCTCCGCCAGGCCGAAGCCGCCGCCGCGGCCGAGGGGTATACCCTGCGCCAGGATGAAGGCCTGCTGGCCGAGGTCACCGGGCTGGTGGAGTGGCCGGTGGTGCTGGCCGGGTCCATCGACGAGGCCTTCATGGCGGTGCCGCAGGAGGTGCTGATCACCTCCATGCGCGCGCATCAGAAGTATTTCTCGCTGCTCAAGGCGGACGGCAGTCTGGCACCCCGCTTCCTGGTGGTCTCCAATATGGAGGCCGAGGACGGGGGCAAGGCTATCGTCGCCGGCAACGAGCGGGTGCTGCGGGCGCGGCTGTCGGATGCGAAGTTCTTCTGGGATACCGACCGCAAGCACACCCTGGCATCGCGCCTGCCCAAGCTGGCGGAGCGGCTGTACTACGCCAAACTGGGGTCCGTGCTCGACAAGGCCGGGCGCGTGATGGCGCTGGCCCGCCATCTGGCCGCCGTGGTCCCCGGCGCCGATCCGGCCAAGGCGGAACGGGCCGCCGAGCTTGCCAAGGCCGACCTGTCGTCCGAGATGGTCGGCGAATTTCCCGAACTCCAGGGAGTCATGGGGCGTTACTATGCCCTGGGCGACGGCGAGGCCCCCGAAGTCGCCGACGCCATCGCCGAGCATTATTCGCCGTTGGGTCCATCCGACCGGGTTCCATCCGCCCCCGTCAGCGTTTGCGTGGCGCTGGCGGACAAGATCGACTCGCTGGTCGGTTTCTTCGCCATCGACGAAAAGCCCACCGGCTCCAAGGACCCGTTCGCGTTGCGCCGGGCGGCCCTTGGCGTCATCCGCCTTGTGGTCGAAAACACGCTGCGCCTCCCCCTGGCCGAGGCGTTCCGCTTCGTCCACGGCTTGTTCGCCCAGCCGCCGGGACGGAGTGCCGAGGATACCTCCCGGGATCTGCTCGACTTCTTCGCCGACCGCCTCAAGGTTCACCTCAAGGAGCAGGGCGTCCGCCACGACCTCATCGGCGCCGTGTTCGCCCTGGGCGGCGAGGACGATCTCGTGCGCCTGCTGGCGCGGGTGGCCGCCCTGGCGGATTTCCTGGGCAGCGACGACGGCGGGAATCTGCTTGTCGCCTACCGCCGGGCCGCCAACATCGTCCGTATCGAGGAGAAGAAGGACGGAATCGCCTATGCCGGGCTGGTGGACACCGCGCTGCTGCGCCAGCCGGAAGAGCGCGAACTGGCCGCCGCCCTCGCCTCGGTCCGCCCTGCCGCCGCCGAGGCATTGCGGGCGGAGCGCTTCGCCGAGGCGATGGCGGCCCTGGCCCATCTGCGCCGGCCGGTGGATGCCTTCTTCGATGCCGTGACCGTCAATGCCGAGGAGCCGGCATTGCGGGCGAACCGCTTGAATCTGCTTGCCGAAATCGGAATCGCCATGGGTGCGGTGGCCGATTTCGCCAAGATCGAGGGATAGCCTGCCGGGCTGGGACCATCACATCCCGCCAGGGGTGCATCCCGAGTTTCTCCGGAACCGTGCTCGGAGCGAGGACGGGCCCGGGGGTCTGTGAAACCGGGTAAGAGGGAACGGCCATGACCAACAAATGGGTGTACAGCTTCGGCGGCGGTCGTGCGGACGGCCGCGCGGACATGAAGAACCTGTTGGGCGGCAAGGGGGCAAACCTTGCCGAGATGAGCAATCTGGCCATCCCGGTGCCTCCCGGTTTCACCATAACCACCGAAGTGTGCACCGCCTATTACGGCAACCGCCAGACCTATCCCGCCGACCTCAAGGAACAGGTGCTTGCCGCCCTGGCCCGGGTCGAGGAGATCATGGGCGCCAAGTTCGGCGACACGGTCAATCCGCTGCTGGTATCGGTGCGGTCCGGCGCGCGGGCCTCCATGCCGGGCATGATGGACACCATCCTCAACCTCGGCCTCAACGACAGGTCGGTCGAAGGACTGGCGAAGAAGGCGGGCGACCTGCGCTTCGCCTACGACAGCTATCGCCGCTTCATCCAGATGTATTCGAACGTGGTCCTGGACATGGACCATCACAGCTTCGAGGAAATCCTGGAGGAGCACAAGGATGACCGAGGCGTGAAGCTCGACACCGAACTCACCGCCGAGGACTGGAAGAAGGTGGTCGCCCGCTACAAGGACAAGGTCAAGGAGAAGCTGGGCCAGCCCTTCCCGCAGGACGTCGGCGAGCAGCTCTGGGGCGCCATCGGCGCGGTGTTCGGGAGCTGGATGAACCAGCGCGCCATCACCTACCGCCGCCTGCACGAGATTCCCGAATCCTGGGGGACGGCCGTCAACGTCCAGGCCATGGTGTTCGGCAACATGGGCGACGATTGCTGCACAGGCGTGTGCTTCACCCGCAATCCCTCGACCGGCGACAATGAGTTCTATGGCGAATTCCTGGTCAACGCCCAGGGCGAGGACGTGGTGGCGGGCATCCGCACGCCCCAGCAACTGACCGTCGCCGGCAAGCAGGCCCAGCATTCCACGCTGCCGGCCATGGAAGAGGCGATGCCCGTCGTCTTCAAGGAGTTGAACGCTGTCCGCCACAAGCTGGAAGCGCACTACACGGACATGCAGGACATGGAGTTCACGGTGCAGCAGGGGCGCCTGTGGATGCTCCAGACCCGCACCGGCAAGCGCACCACCAAGGCGGCGATGAAGATCGCCGTGGACATGGCGCGCGAGGGGCTGATCACCCGCAAGGACGCGGTCAGGCGCATCGACCCGGCCGCGCTCGATCAGCTCCTCCATCCCACCCTCGACCCCAACGCGCCCCGCACCCTGCTGGCGCGCGGTCTGCCCGCCTCGCCGGGCGCGGCCTCGGGCAAGGTGGTGTTCTCGGCCGAGGACGCCGAGACCTGGGTCAATGACCGCAAGGAAAAGGTCATCCTGGTCCGTATCGAGACCAGTCCCGAGGACATCGGCGGCATGCACGTGTCCGAAGGTATTCTCACCACCCGGGGCGGCATGACCAGCCATGCCGCGGTGGTGGCGCGCGGCATGGGCACGCCTTGCGTGGCCGGCGCCGGCGACATCCGCGTCGATTATGCCGCCCGCACCCTCAAGGTCGCCGGCAAGGTGGTGGCCGAGGGCGAAATCATCACCCTCGACGGCTCGACCGGCGAGGTGTTCATGGGGGCGGTGCCCACCATCCAGCCGGAACTCACCGGCGACTTCGCCACGCTGATGGAATGGGTGGATACCATCCGCACGCTCAAGGTGCGCGCCAATGCGGAAACCCCTGCCGACGCCGCTACCGCGCGCAAGTTCGGCGCCGAGGGCATCGGCCTGTGCCGGACCGAGCACATGTTCTTCGACCCTCAGCGCATCATCGCCATGCGCGAGATGATTCTCGCCGAGAACGAAGCCGGGCGTCGGGCGGCGCTCGCCAAACTCTTGCCCTATCAGCGGCAGGACTTCGTCGATCTTTTCCTGATCATGCAGGGCCTGCCGGTGACCATCCGCCTGCTGGACCCGCCGCTCCACGAGTTCCTGCCCCACACCGAGGAGGAGATCGCCGAGGTCGCCGCGGCCGCGGGTGTCGATGCCGCCACGGTGAAGGCGCGCAATGCCGGCCTGCACGAGGCCAATCCCATGCTCGGCCATCGCGGTTGCCGCCTGGGGATAACCTATCCGGAGATCTACGAAATGCAGGCCCGCGCCATCTTCGAGGCGGCGGTGCATGTCAGCCGCGAGACGGGGCGCACCGTCATTCCGGAAGTGATGATCCCGCTGGTGGGCTCCAAGAAGGAGCTGGACATCCTCAAGGTCTCCGTCGAGACGGTGGCCGAGGACGTCTTCACCGAGACCAGCTACCGCCTCGATTACCGGGTCGGCACCATGATCGAGCTGCCGCGGGCGGCCCTGCTGGCGGGCGAGATCGCCGAGACCGCGGAATTCTTCTCGTTCGGCACAAACGATTTGACCCAGACCACCTTCGGCATGAGCCGCGACGATTCGGGGCCGTTCCTGGCGGTGTACCGCGCCAAGGGCATCTACGAACACGATCCCTTCGCAACCCTCGATCAGCAGGGCGTGGGGGAACTGATCCGTATCGCCGCCGAGCGGGGACGGGCCACCCGGCCCAACCTCAAGCTCGGCATCTGCGGCGAGCATGGCGGCGACCCGGCCTCGATCCATTTCTGCCAGCGGACGGGGCTCGATTACGTGTCCTGCTCGCCCTACCGGGTGCCCATCGCCCGCCTAGCCGCGGCCCAGGCCCTGTTGGGTGGCGGCGACAGCGGGACGAAATAGCGCCGTCGCGGGGGGCGGGGGAGACTATCTCCCCTGATCCGCTCCCCGCTACGGCATGGGGCGAACGCGGTAAATGCGGAAGACGGATCCACCGAGGGAGTCGTCCGGACGGAATGGCGGCGACGGACAGCAACGCAACCAGGATCGGCGGGCGGGTGTCCACCATCAGGCCGCCATGACGATCGACACGGCAGCATCGCTTTTCACCCCCCAGGAACGCCCCGAACAGCAGCCACCGGACATGCGGCTCCCAATCGCCCCAGACGACGAGCGGGGTAACGGTACTCCGGTCGCCGGGAGGCAACCATTCTTCCCCGGCGGGCGCGCTGTTTCCCCTTTCCTTGTGCGCCAAGGGCGTTAAAGTCCGCGCCTATGGACAGGGTGACGCGGGTTGACGATCGGCTGATGGATGTGTCGGGAGCGGCTGTGCTGCTCTCGATCCTTCTGCACGTGCTTCTCGCTCTCCTGCTGATGGCGACGTTCTTTCTCCATTTGCACCCGAAAGAACCGCAATCCGTCACCGTCGACGTGGTCGCCGAGCCCCCGCCGAAACCGCGCGTGGCGCCGAAACCGCCCGAGCCGCCCAAACCACCGGAACCGCCAAAGCCGATCGAACCGCCCAAGCCGCCGCCACCGGCGCCGCATTCCGAGGCCAAGCCTCCTCCGCCCATGCCGCTGCCGCCGAAGCCGCTCCTGGAGCGCGGCAAGTTGGCGAAGACGTCCCATCTCGGCGGTTCCCCCCGGGAAGGCAAGAAGGACCAGGCCGCTCCCGCCGAGCTTGCGCCCGTCGCCCTGCCTACCCCGCACCGCACCGAGGCGATGACCTTTTCCTCGGGCGCGTCGAAGGTGCATAGCAGCGGCGTCGGCGAGGCGACCCAGAGCGAGCGGGACTTCATCCTCGGCCAGGTCTTGAGCAAGTGGCCGAAGCCCGATCTCGGCGATACCGACGGGGTTGTCCATCTCCGGGTCGAGATCGAGCCCGACGGTTCGCTGGGACCGCCGTTTTCGGCCGCCGCGCCGTGGGCGCCCCAAGACGCCATCGCCGATTATGCCGATCTTGTGCCGGGCGATCCCCGGCTGTCCTTGCTGCTGTCCATCTATTCGGCGGTCCGACTGGCGCAACCGCTGAGCCTGCCGCCGGAACTCAAGGCCAAAGCGCCATTTCTGGCTGTACTCGACTTCCGCCTCAACGACGTCCGCAACTGAAAGGAAGCAAAGCTTGCTTCCGGAAAGTAGATAATATTTGCGGATTGCTTTCCGCGAATGGATTCGAAATGTGTCAATTTCCGGGCACAGGGCGGCGATCGTTGCTTTGCCAGACATCTTAAGAGGTATGCTTGTCGCATCTTCGGTAGGAGGGTGCGATGGCAAAGGAATGGTGTCGGCGTTCTCGCCCCATGGCCGTGTTGCTCACCCTATTCGCGGGAGCATGCTCCAACACCTGCGAGGTGGCGAGTTTGCCCCCGCCCCAGCCGGTTCCCCCACCGCCCCAAGTGCATTCGGTGAAGCCCAAAGGCGCCTACAAGATCGGCGACCCCTACCGCATCGGCGGCGTGGTTTATGTTCCGCGCGTCGATTACCACTACGACCGGGTGGGAGTGGCGTCTTGGTATGGCAAGCCCTTCCACGGACGGCGCACCGCCAACGGTGAGCGTTACGATCAAAACGCCTTGACGGCCGCCCACCAGACGTTGCCGCTGCCCTCCGTCATTCGGGTCACCAACCTGGAAAACGGACGTTCCCTGATTCTGCGGGTCAACGACCGGGGGCCGTTCGTGCGGGGGCGCATTCTCGACGTGTCCCGCAAGGCGGCAAAGCTCTTGCGGTTCCGCGAAAAGGGCACCACGCGCGTGCGGGTCCAGGTGCTGGAACGCGAAAGCCGCCAGGCGGCCGCCGAACTCGGGGGGCTTGGCTAGACCGGTTTCCGATCGATCCGAATCCGGTCCAGGTTTGTCTTGCCCTCGGCCTACGCGCAGGCTCCGCCTGCTTGGGTGCCGCCTCAACGGCGGCAGAGCATGATCCGAATTGATCGGATCACACTCTAGAGCCGTTCGCGTTCAGACGCGATCGCCTCCAGGTTCTTGTGCGTGAAAAAGCTCCGCTTTTTCAATGCTCAAACGCCGCTCCGGCTTGCGAGCGCGATTCGATGTGACCGCATCGCGCTCCAGCCTCAGACCGCCTTCGAATGGCGCTGTTCGCCCCGCCGCAGGTAACGGTCGAAGGCGGCGCAGGCGGCGCGCACCAGGGTACGGCCGTCCTCGGTCACGGTGATGCGCCGGCCTTCGACGTTCACCAAACCGTCGGCCTGCATGGGGGCCAGGGACGCCAGTTCTTCGGCGAACTGGCCGCCATCCTGGCCGAAACGGGCGGCCACCGCGTCCAGGTCGACGGCGAGGTCGCACATCAGGCGCTCGATGATTGCGCGGCGCAGCCGGTCGTCGTCGTTGATGGCGATGCCCCGCTGGGTGGCCAGCCGGCCCTCGGCGATGGCCTGCTGGTAGAAGTGGATCTCGCCGACATTGGCCACGTAGCCTTGCGGCAGCGAGCCGATGCCCGAGGCGCCGAACCCGATCAGGACCGAGGCGGTGTCGGTGGTGTAGCCCTGGAAGTTGCGGTGGAGGTTGCGGGCTTTCAGCGCCACCGCCATCTCGTCGTCGGGCGCGGCGAAATGGTCGAGCCCGATCTGGACGTAACCGTGCTCTTCGGCCAGCCGGCGGCAGCCTTCCTCGTACTGGCGCCAGCGGGTTTCGGTGTCGGGCAGCGTCTCCTCGGGGATCAGGCGCTGGTGCTTCTTCATCCACGGCACATGGGCATAGCCGAACAGGGCGATGCGGCGCGGCCGGAACCCCACCGCCCGGTCGATGGTGGAGAGCAGCCCCGTGACGGTCTGGTGGGGCAGGCCGTAGACCAGATCCATGTTGATTTCGGGCACCCCGTATTGGCGCAGCCAGCCGATCACCCGCTCCGTCACCTCGTAGGGCTGGATGCGGTTGATCGCCTGCTGGACCTTGGGGTCGAAATCCTGCACGCCGATGGAGGCGCGGGTGACGCCGGCCCTGGCCATGGCGGCGACATAGGCTTCGTCGGCGGTGCGGGGGTCCAGTTCCACCGCGATCTCGGCATCCGGCTTGACCAGGAACCGCTCGCGCAGCGTGGCGATGATGCGGACGAAATCCTCGGCGGACAGGATGGTGGGGCTGCCGCCGCCGAAATGGATGTGGCGGGCCGGCATGCGCCCGGGAAGGGCATCGGCGACCAGGGCGATTTCGCCGAACAGCGCCTCCAGATAGGCCGCCACCGGCGTGTAGCGCTTGGTGATCTTGGTGTGGCAGCCGCAGAACCAGCACATCTCGGCGCAATAGGCGATGTGCAGATAGAGCGACAATTCCGTCGCCGGATCCAGTTCGCCAAGCCAGCGGCCATACGTCTCGGCGCCTACCCCGGGATGGAAGTGAGGGGCGGTGGGATACGAGGTGTAGCGCGGAACGCGCAGATCGTATTTGGCCGCTAGTTCGGGACGCATCGGCGCTCGCGGGGTCAAGGGGCGGAAGGCGAACCCTACTCCTTACCGCCTGGGCATTTCAATGATGGCCGCTGGTGGCGCGCTCCCGGTGGTCCGCAGTCGGGGAGAGAAAGGCGTAACCCCCCTGGCTGGAAGCGTCTCGCCGCAAGGGTGGTGGGGCTCGGCCCGGCAAGGGGCGTAGCGTTCTTCCGTCGCCGGCCCTCGCTGGCCGGCCAGGTGGAGGATGATCGCGATGACGGGCGTCTTGCGGTTTACCGTCGCGGGCCTGCTCGTCGCCGGCCTTGGGGTGGCTCACGGCCGGGCGGACGAACTATCCTTCACACCCCAACGCGACGGTCGGCCCGTGCCGATAAAGACGCTGCTGGCGACCGTCCATGCCGACAACGCCGAAGCCGAATATCTGCTGGGAATATCCGAACTGTCGCGCCGGGACCATCCCAACCCGGTGAAGGCCGCGATATGGTTGAGGAAGGCGGCTATGGCCGGCCATCGGGCGGCGAAGGTGACGTTGGCCGGCTTGTACCTGCGGGGGATTGGCGTCGCCGCCGATCCGCACCGTGCCGCGGCGCTCTTGAAAGGGCCGGCCAGCGGCGGCGATCCCCAGGCCCAAGCCACGCTGGGCGAGCTTTACCGCGACGGGCTCGGAGTGAGGCGCAATGCCCGGGCGGCCGCACGATGGACCAGGCTGGCCGCCTATAACGGGGCACCCCGGGCGGCCCTCGACCTTGGCCTGCTTCTGGCGCAATCCGGGAACGCCGTCCGGGCGGCGAAGTGGCTGACGGTCGCCGCGGCCAGGGGGGACGGCGCTGTCAAGAGGCAGGCCGACGGCAAGATCGCGGAATTGTCGGCGCAGGGCGCGGATGCGGTCGTGGCCGAGGGCATGCGGTTGGCCCGTGACTGGATGGCCGGGCATCCATCCCGCCCTTCCGCGTATGGCGTGGGCCAGCCGATGGGGACGGAAGTCGGGGACGGCACTTCGGCACTAGGCGAAAACGCCCGGCTTGATCGGCGCTGATCCGGGGGAATCTAGCAGGGCGGATGGAGGCCGCCGCCCGCCATGCGCGTTCCGCCTGAACAGTCTGCCGTCGCTCCCTTATCCGGCCTGTCGCGCGCGCCTTTCGGCAAAGCGCACCTCCCTGACCGCCAGGCCGCACGCCTGTTTCGGGAAATGACCATCCTTCTGCGCGCCGGTTTGACGCCGGCGGCCGCGCTCGACGCCATGGCGAAGCTCCCCGATTGTGCCCGTATGCGGCGCGTTGCCGCCGATCTTTGCCGGCGGGTCCGGGCCGGCGTCCCCCTTGCCGACGCCATGGCGGCGCAGGGCCCGGTGTTTCGGCATTCCGCCATCCGCATGGTGGGGGCGGGCGAGCGCGCGGGAGCGCTCGACGTGGTGACCTCGCGCCTCGCCGAGCTCGGCGAGTGCAAGGCCATGATGCGCGGGGGGATGGCCCTGGCGATGCTTTACCCGGTGCTGATGCTGCTGATATCGATGGCAGCGACGGCCGTACTGCTGGGGGTGGTTCGCCACCGCGTCCAGCCGCTTCCCCAGGATGCGGGCGCGAACCTGTCCCAAGTGGTTCATGCGGCGCTCGGGGTGGGCGGGACGGGCGTTCTCGGCGGGTCGCTCGTGCTGCTGGCGGTGTTTGCCGGTGCTGCCGCGGCCGCGCGCCGTTCCGCCGAACCGGGGTTCCGTCTGGCCTCGATGCTCCCCGGCATCGGCCGGCTGCTGGCCGAAAACGATGCGGTCCGGCTGTTGCGGGGGGTGGAGGTGCTGCTGGCCACCGGGGTTCCGGCCCGGGCGGCGCTGGCGCTCCTGTCCCACTCCGCGCGCAACGTGGCGATCGCGCAGGCACTGCGGCGGGGCGCCGCCGCTCTCGGGCCGACGCGGGGAACGGGACCGCCGCCTGCGGGTCAGAGTTGGTTTTCTTCGCGTGCCGCCCGCGGCATGGCGATGGGGGAGGAGACGGGCCGCCTGGCCGAAATGGCGCGCCGCGCCGACGAGGCTCCCGACGGCGGGTCCCGCCGTGCCGCTGCCTGGGCGCTTCTCCTTGCTGTTCTCGGCAGGCACGATCTCGACGCGCGAGGGTCATCATGACGGACGGCGCCGCTCCTTTCCGGTCTCCCCGCCGCGACAAGGCCGAGGGGGGCTTCACCTTGCTGGAATTGCTGGTGGTCGTCGCCGTGGTCGCGCTGCTGGTGACGGTGGTGGTGCCGTGGTTCGCCGGCGCGTTGAACCGCCTCCAAGCCGACGAGGCCGCCGACGATATCGTCGCCGCCATGACGGAGGCGCGGGACCTGGCGGCCGGGCGGCACCGCACCGTCAAGGTCATGGTGGACGAGAAGGCGGGCACCATCGAGGTCGAGGGCGGCCGTTACCGCCGCCTGCCGGCGGGCGTGGCGCTGTCGGGTCCGCCCAGTGGCTACGACGGCAAGGGCATCATCCTCTTCCATCCCGACGGCACGTCGGACGGAGGCCAGGTGGTGGCGTCCCGCGGGGACGTCGCCTGGGCTGTCTCGGTCGAACTGCTCACCGGTCAAATCCGGCGCGTCTATGCCGGCGCCCGTTGATCTTGGCGCCGCCGCCCTCGGCGTGAGCTTGCTGCTGCTCGCCGCGATCGACGTTCGGACGCAACGGCTGCCGGACCGGCTCACCCTGCCGCTGTTAGCGGCCGGATTGGCGCTGGCGGCCACGGAGGGGCCGGGCGTTCTCGCCGACCGCGCCGCCGCCGCGGCTCTGGCCTGGGGCGTTTTTACTGCGCTGGCGGCGGGTTACCGGCGCCAGCGGGGGTGTGATGGATTGGGGGGCGGCGACATCAAGCTGTTCGCCGCCGCGGGCGCCTGGGTGGGATTGGCGCGGCTTCCGGAGGTCGCGCTTCTGGCGGCGTCGGGCGCTTTGGCAGCCATCGCCTTGGCGGCCCTGACCACAGGCTGGACGGTTCGCCGCCGCATCCCCTTCGGGCCGTTCGTGGCCGCGGCGCTGTGGCTGGTGTGGCGATGACACGTTACGGCTTGCGTGGCATCCGGCGGGAAATCCGGTCGGCCAGCGCGTCGGGGAGGGCGGCGAACAGCCGCACGAGCGCGAGCATCACAAAGGGGAAAGCGATGCGCCCGCGATTCCGCGCCAAGCTCCTGATGACGATGCGGGCCGCCCGTCCGCCATCCATCAAGAAGGGCATCGGGAACCGGTTGTCCGCGGTCATACGGGTGGTGACGAAGCCGGGACAGATCACCGACACGTGGATTCCCGACGGGGCCAGCCAGCCCCGCAACCCTTCGCCCCAGACCCGCACCGCCGCTTTCGACGCGCAATAGGCCGGTGCGCCGGGCATGCCGCGGAACGAGGCCAGCGAACTCATGATGGCGATCTGGCCGCGTCCCCGCGCCTGCATTCCCGGCAGGGCGGGAAGCACCGTGTTGACGACGCCGTCGATGTTGGTGGCGAGGATGGCGCGAACCTGATCCCCGGATTCCCCCAGCATGCCCGAGCCCGCCGAAATGCCGGCATTGGCGACGACCAGGTCGAGGGGCGCCCGGGCGTCCGCCGCCGTCACCCAGGCCGCCATGGCCTCGCGGTCGGCCACGTCGATCGCCATGCTTTCGACCCTGGCGCCCAAATCCCGGCAAGCCGCCGCCACCGTCTCCAGCCGCGCTTCATCGCGGCCCGACAGGAACAGGGTGGCGCCGGGGCGGGAATAGGCGCGGGCCAGGGCTTCGCCGATCCCCGACGACGCCCCGGTGATGAGGACGGAGGACGGCGCCGTCATTCGCCGTCCGCGTCGCCCAGCATGGCGCGGAGCGGCCCCACCAGCGGCGGAAGGTCGTTGCGGGCGGCGTCGAGGATGATGTCGGGATCGACCGAATGGTATTCGTGGACCAGGATGTTGCGCATGTCGCCGATGCGCGACCAGGGAATTTCGGGATGGCGGCTGATGACATGGAAGGGAATCCGCTTCGACGCCTCGCCGATGACTTCCAGGTTGCGGATGACCGCATCCTGGGTGCGCGGGTCCGCCGAGAACCGGATCGCGGTGACGCCGTCCGTGTAGCGGGCAATGCGTTCGATGGCCTCCAGCATGTCCTCCACCCGGACTTTCCAATCCTTAAACGACACGCACGCACTCCTGCGCTATGCGCTGCTTGAGGCGCGGCTTGATGTGGCCGGCGGTGATCAGATCCACGGGCCGGCCCAGCAGCCCTTCCAGCGCGTGCTTCAATTCCACGTAACGGAAAAGCCCGCCCGGTTGGCCGGGATGGAATTCCACCATCAGGTCGATGTCGGAATGGGGTTTGGCCTGGTCCCGGACCACGGAACCGAAAAGCGACGCCGACCTGACGCCGAAGCGTGCGAACAGATCCAGATGGGATCGCAGCTTGGACAAGATTTCGTCCCGTCCCGCCGGGGGACGCATTCTGGAAATCCGGGCGGCGTAGGCTTTCAGGGCCTCCACCTTGTCGGCGGGGACCCTGAGCGTGACCTCGACGACATTGGTTCGGCCCCGGCCGGGCCTCCGTCTGTCTTCCATAGCCCGAAGGATAGTCTTTGCCGAGGCCGAGAGGAAGGACGGTTGTTGCGGCGGCGGCCTGGGGCTATAACTCGCGCGACCGATGAAGGAGGTTGTCCTGACCGTCGCCAGCATGACCGGCTATGCCCGCGCCGAAGGGTGCGATGCCCAGGTGTCCTGGCTGTGGGAGGCGAAGAGCGTCAACGGCCGCGGCCTCGATGTGCGCCTGCGCCTGCCGCCCGGCCACGATGGCCTGGAACCCCTGGCGCGGGAAGCCGCCGCCCGCCACCTCAAGCGCGGGAACGTGCAGCTGTCTCTGACGGTCACGCGGACCGGGGAGGCGCCCGCGGTGCGGCTGAATACGCCGCTTCTGGAACAAATCCTGACCGTCTGCCGGGAATGGGAACGCAAGCATCCCAATATCGCGCCGGCCCGCTGGGACGGGTTGCTGGCGGTGAAAGGCGTGCTTGAGCCGGCCGAGGCGGAGGAGGCGGATGCCGAAGCGGTTCGCCACGGGCGGGAGACGGCGATGAAAGCCTCGTTGGACGACGCGCTGGCGGCCCTGGTGTCCATGCGCCGTTCGGAGGGGGCGCGGCTGGCGGCCGTCCTGGGGGCTCAACTCGACGAGATGGGGGCTCTCGCCAAGCGGGCCGAAGCCGCCGCGGTTCTGCGTCCCGAAGCGGTGCGCGAGCGGATGCGGGCGCAGGTGGCGGCCCTGCTCGATGCCGCGCCGGCTCTTCCCGAGGAGCGGATCGCCCAGGAACTGGCCGTGATGGCGGTGAAAGGCGACGTCCGCGAGGAACTCGACCGCCTGGCCGCCCATATCGACGCGGCGAGGGAGCTGCTCCAGGCCGGCGGCGCGGTGGGGCGGAAACTCGACTTCCTGTCCCAGGAATTCAACCGCGAAGCCAATACGCTTTGCTCGAAATCGGCCGATGTGGAGCTGACCCGGGTCGGTTTGGACCTCAAGGCGGTCATCGACCAGTTTCGCGAGCAGGTCCAGAACATCGAATAGCGCCCGCCGCCGCCGGCGGCCGCGACGAGACGGAGGCTGTCCCGACCATGACCATTCCGCCCGCAAACCTCCCCGCCGTGCAGCGCCGGGGCCTGATGCTGGTGCTGTCCTCGCCTTCGGGGGCGGGGAAGACGACCATTTCGCGCCTGCTCCTGGAGCGCGATCCCAACATCGTCATGTCGGTGTCCGCCACTACCCGCGCGCCGCGCCCGGGCGAGATCGACGGGAGGGACTACCACTTCGTCGGCGTCGAGCGGTTCCGGACGATGGAAGCGGCGGGGGAATTCCTCGAACATGCCCGGGTCTTCGACAATTTCTACGGCACGCCCCGGCACGCGGTCGAAGACGCGCTGACCGGCGGCAAGGACGTGCTGTTCGATATCGACTGGCAAGGCACCCAGCAGCTCGCCCACAACGCCCGCGCCGATCTGGTCTCGGTGTTCATCCTTCCCCCGTCGGTCGGGGAACTGGAACGCCGGCTCACCACCCGGGCCCAGGACAGCACCGAGGTGGTGGCCAAGCGCATGGCCAAGGCCGGCGACGAGATGAGCCATTGGCGCGAGTACGAGTACATCCTGGTCAACAGCGACGTGGAACGCTCGGTGGCGGCGGTCATGGCCATCCTTGCCGCCGAACGCCTCAAACGCGACCGCCAAGTGGGCATGCACGATTTCGTCAGCCGGCTCAGGGGCGAATGACGGAGCCGTCCAGCATCCTCGTCTATGTCGGATTGGATGCCGTCGGTGACGGGTTGATGAAGCTCCCCTTCGTCCGCGCCCTTCGCGCGGCCTTTCCCGCTGCCCATATCACCTGGATGGCCGGCAAGGGGCACAGCGTCTATGCGGGCTCACTGGCGCCGCTGGTGACGGGGCTGATCGACGAGGTGCTGGACGATGCCGGAATCGGCAGCCGGGCAGTCGAGCTGATCGGCCGGCGGCCGCTTGCCGGCCGGGCCTTCGATCTCGTCATCGACACCCAGCGCCGCGTCCTGACGACCCTGATCCTCCGCCGGCTGTCTCATCGCCGGTTCGTGTCGGCAGCGGCCGATTTCCTGTTGTCCGACGTCAAGCCGGCCGCTTGGCGCAAACCCCCGTCGATGGTGGCGCAGATGATGGCCCTCGTGGAACTGGCCAGCGGCCGGCCGGTACAGGCCGGCGCCCCGCTGCCGCGGGACGTGTCCGCCGAAGGCGAGGCCGACGCCCTGCTTCCGGCCGGCCCGTGCTATGTCGGCTTCGCTCCCGGAGCGGGCGGGCGGCACAAATGCTGGCCGCTTGAGCGGTTCATCGCCGTGGCGCGAGGCCAAGCGGCCCTGGGGCGGGTCCCGGTGTTCCTCCTGGGGCCCAATGAGGCCGGATGGGCCGACGCGATCCGCGCCGCCTTTCCCGATGCGCTCCTGCCACTGCAAGCCGCCGTCTCCCCGACGCCGGTTCTGACCATCGCCCTGGCGCGGCGCCTGACGGCGGCGGTGGCCAACGATTCGGGCACCGGTCACATGCTGGCGGCCGCCGATGCGCCGCTGGTGTCGCTGTTCGGCCCCACGCCGCCGGAAAAATTCGCCCCCGCCACGTCACGCCTTGCCATCCTGCGGGCGCAGGATTGGGGAGGCGCCAGCATGGATCTGATCCCGGCGGAGGCGGTCGCGGACGCGCTCGAACCTTTTTTTGACCCGGTTTCGGGCAGCGGATAGGATGCCGCGTCCGCTCATCCGGACTGGTTATCCTGGCAATCGGCAGACGGGGGATCGAGGATCATGGACATCAAGGATCATATTCGCGGCATTCCGGATTTTCCCAAGCCCGGCATCCTGTTCTACGACATCTCGACCCTGCTGGCCCACGCCGACGCCTGGCAAGTCGCCATGGGACGATTGGCCCGCGCCGTTCGCGACTTTCATCCGGATGTTCTGGCCGGCATCGAATCCCGCGGCTTCCTGGTCGCGGCGCCGCTGGCGCTGAAGCTGGGGTGCGGCTTCGTCATGCTGCGCAAGAAGGGCAAGCTTCCGGGCAGGACCATTCGCCACGATTACACGCTGGAATACGGCACGGACAGCATCGAGATCCAGGAAGACGCCGTGCCGCCGGGCAGCCGCGTGGTCGTTCTCGACGACCTGCTGGCGACCGGCGGGACGATGGCGGCGGGCGTGGAATTGTTGCGGAAAGTGGGGGCCGAGGTTACCGGCACGGCGGCGATCATCGAGCTTGCCTTCCTTCAGGGGCGCAAGCGGCTGCATGACCTCGACGTGCCGGTGACATCGCTGGTGTCCTACGACGAGTGACGGCGAACCCGGACGGGGCGGGGAAGAGGAAATGCTCAACAACAAGATTTTTC
Organism: Pseudomonadota bacterium; assembly: GCA_021847015.1. Lineage (GTDB taxonomy): Bacteria > Pseudomonadota > Alphaproteobacteria > Rhodospirillales > Magnetospirillaceae > JAJZVW01. The sequence goes on from JAJZVW010000002.1 coordinate 118,493, forward strand.
TCGGGCCGCTGCTCGCCGAGGACGCCGCTCCGATGTTCGAGTGGGCCAACGACGTTTCCCTGGCCCACCTGAACGGCCCCTACCGTCCCATAAGCTGGGTGGATCATGCCAACGCCTTCTCGCAGGTGGGCAAGGATCCGTCGAAAGTGGTGTTCTCGATCCGCAGGACGAGCGACCGCCGGCTCGTCGGCTATCTGCAGATCGTCAACATTCATCCCGCGTTCCGCTCGGCCGATATCGGCATCCTGATCGGCGACGAGCGGGAGCGCGGCAAGGGGTACGGAACGGAGGCCATGCGCCGCGCGCTGGCCTTCTGCTGGAACGAGCTCAACCTGATCCGCGTCGCGCTGTTGGTGTTCGGTGATAATCCGCATGCGGTCGCGCTCTATCGCAAGGTCGGGTTCGAGCACGAGGGGACCCTGCGGCAAGCCGCCTACGTGAACGGCCGTCACGTGGACATCACCCTCATGGCGGCTCTGCGCCCGGAATTCGTGCCGCCACGCTGAATCCCTGCTTATCGGCGCGGCCGGCCGGGCCTGTGGGCCCAGCGGTCGTCGTCGTGGCCGGTCTGGATATGCGGCGACGGGACGTCCGGCGGAGGTGCGGACGGAACATCCATCCGTTCCGGCTGCGGCGGGCCGAGAATGTGCTCCAGCACGCCGGCCTCGATCCATGCGCCGCCGCAGGTGGGGCAGGAATCGAGGATGTGTCCGCGCCGTGGGGTGCGGATGAGCGGGGTGGCGCAGCGCGGGCACAGCATGGCGGGCTTCCCCATGGCGTTTCCACCCATTTGGGGTGTCGGAACGGAAAGCAAAACGGCCCTTAGCCGCCGAGCCGCCCATCCTCGGCCGCCGCCTGGGCCTGCCGCAGGGCATCGGCCAGCGCATCGCCGGCCGGCATCGCTCCCTGCCACGCGTCGAATGCCACCAACCCTTCGATCGGCAGCCGTTGCCGCCATCCCCGGCTTTCCAGTTCGGGCTTGGCGTGAAAGCCGCTGACCCGGCCCAGGCACAGATAGGCGACGGGAACCACGCGCTCGGGCAGGCCGAGAATGGCTTTCAGGGCGGTCTCGTCGATGATGCTGACCCATCCTACGCCCAGTCCTTCGGCGCGTGCGGCGAGCCAGAGGTTCTCCACGGCGCACACGGTCGAGTAGAGGTCCATGGCCGGGATGTGGGTGCGGCCGAGCACCACCGGGCCGGCGCGGTCGCGGTCGCAGACGATGCACAGATTGAGGGGGGCGTCGAGGATGCCTTCGAGCTTGAGCGAGCGGTAAAGGTCGCGCCGTTCGCCCTCGAACATCTGGGCCGCTTCGGCGTTGGCGCGATCGAACGCCGCCTTGACCTTTCCGCGCACCGCGGCATCGCGGACGACGATGAAACTCCAGGGCTGCATGAACCCCACCGACGGAGCCCAATGTGCCGCGACCAGCACGCGGGCCAGCACGTCGTCCGGGATGGGGTCGGGCACGAACTGGCCGCGCACGTCCCGGCGGGACAGGATGGCGCGGTAGAGGCCGCGGCGATCCTCGGCCGACAGGCGGTTGTCGTCGTGGTCGTCTGCGATAGGAGCCGTCATCACCCACCCCCGTTTCGGCGCATTGCCGGCCACACTCTACGCCGCAGGATGGAAATTCGCTACGGCCGCCGCCCTTTGCGTGCCGGCTGTGACATCCGCCGAGTCCGGCTCCGTCCGGGACGGGCGGCGAATGCCGCTCAGATCAGGAACAGGTCGTCCAGCGCCTTGAAAAGGTCGTCGGCGAAACTGGGCCCCTTGTGAAGCACGGGGATCTTTCGCGGCAGCAGCCTCAGCCGCTCGTCGTCGGGGTCCAGGCTGGTGATCACCGCCATGGGAATGTTCCGGGTCGATGGCATCGACGCCAGGGCGATGGCCAGGTCGATCCCGTCCAAAGCCGGCATGACGGCGGACACGATGATCAGGTCCGGCTTCGTCTGGGTGACGAGGGCGAAGGCCAGGATCGTGTCGGGCACGATGGAGACGCGGTAGCCGCATTGCTGGAGTTCCCGTTCGACGAAGCGGGTTTGCGCCCCTTGGGGCATCACCAGCATGACCTCCACATTGCGGATTTCGATGTCGCCCAGATCGAAGCCCAGCTTGGGTGGCAGACCGCGCACGAGATCGGCGGGGTTGGCGTCGGGGGGCTGGCGCTCGGCCAGTTCCAGCATAAGGTCCAGGAAGGCTTGCAGGTCCTGCCACGTCCTGGGCGGCAGGATTTTCGGCGCTCCCGTCAGATATTCGTCCAGGCGGTGGGCGACGGCCGACAGGGCGCCCATGCCGAAATTGGCGGCCTGCCCCCGCAGCGTCAGCGCCGCCCGCCGGAAAGCGGTGACGATGTCGCCGTGGCCGACCCGTCCCTTGCGCCCGCCATCGAGAGCGAGATCGAGCGATTGCAGCGACTCGACGGTTTCATCGATGAATTCCTGCCGAAGCTGGTCGGGGATCTCGTTCGGGTGTGTGGCCAGACTGTCGTCGGTCATTGCGGGCCATCCGGTTGGGCTTTCGCAAGTCTACTCCGCACGCGCATCCGCACCAACCGTTTTGCCCGGCTGCGGAACACCTGCTGAAGTTTACTGTCTATCTGAAAGTATTAAGACGATAAGGGAGGCAAATGATGCCAGACCCCCAACGCTACGGCATCCCCGGACAGCCGGGACTTGCTCCTGGCGATGACGCCCGCCGCGGCGCGCCGGCGACCGGCGAGAATGTCTGCCGCAAATGCCGCGGTAGCGGCATGATCGCGGGGCGCCGCTGTGAGGAATGCGACGGCACGGGACGGGTGGTCGCGGGAATAGGCGGTGGATGACGCCGAAAAAACGGGGCCGGAGCTAGCCTGGATTTCTCACATGGGCACCGAATTCGTCTCCGTCAAATGTGGGAAATCCAGGCTAGTTGTGGAAAAAATCCAACGTTCGCGCCCGGCGCGAACGTTGGATTTGTTTTCACAGTTCAATGAGTTGGTGGGCCGGCTTATCCAGACGATTGGGAACCAAGCGTCCGGGTCGGACCACTGGCGGCCCCGGCCCTATGGCCTCGCTTGGGCATCGGCTACATCAGCGCGACGGTCATGACGGTGCCGGCCAGGACGATCGCCCCGGTCAGCGAAGCCCAAAGCTGCGGGCGCAGGATGTCATAGAGGGGGCGGGCCTCGTCCCGCACGCGCGAGGCGACTTCGCTTGCGGTCATGCGGCCGCCGTAGTGGCAGTCGCACAGCAGCCAATGGGCCTGCCGGTCCGAGAGGCCGAAATAATCCATCGCGTCGCCGAGGCGGTCACTTGCCAGTCCGTCGGCACGGAGCACCGGGTCGGCGAAGGCGACCGCCAGCGGGGAATCGTCCTTGCGCATGTCGCGGCGCACCCCGGGGGTCACATACTCGACGTCCTCCAGGGCGGGCAACGGGCGGCCCGCCTGGGATTCAAGCAGGTCCGCCCAGCGGTTCAGACGCTCGGCGCGGGAAAGCTTTTGTCTGACGAACATGGGATCAAGGCTTTTGGCCCCCCTGATGCGGTCGAGGTCTTGATGCTGCATGGCGTCCTCCGGTCTCGATGTCGTCAAAGGCTTGGGGTTCGACGGGGCGGCACTCGCCCGCCACCGGCAGGCCGCCCCCGCGATCGGTCGTGTCCCGCGTGTTCTCGCGAAAGGCCGGTGGCCCGCCTTTGACGATAACGATCCCACAGGGGAAATTGTTCGGACCCCTCGGGGATGCGTTTGTGTCCTTGAGTTCCCCTTTTCGGCGCTATGTCCATGCGCTATTCTCCTACCCGCATGGGCGGCAGGCATGCCATCGCCTGTTGGAGTTACGGTGGCGCGCAAATGGCGGGGCGCGCTGCAATTTGGTAATGGATGCGCCACTCCGAGGCAGGTAGGGTGATGCCGTTGGGAACGACATCGGGACCGTTGTTCTTGGGTTCGCATCACGCCATCGAGCGCATCGTTCATAAGCAGATTCTGGCCTGCCCCGGCGATACGCCCATCATCGAGGCGGCCCGGCGGATGGTGGATACCCGTTGCAGTTCCATCATCGTCGTCGAGGACGGCAACCCGGTCGGGATCTGGACCGAACGCGACGCGCTGGCCACCGATTTCAGCGATCCGTCATGCTTCGGCGGCGCCATCGCCGACGTGATGAGTTCCCCGGTCAAGACGATCGAGGGCAGCGCCTCGATCGGCGAAGCGGGGATGCGTTTCCAGGTCGAAGGCGTCCGCCATTTCGTCGTGGTGGACGCGTCGGGGCGGCCTATCGGCGTCATCAGCCAGAGCGACGTCATCTTGAACCATGGGGTCGAGCACTTCCTGGTGCTGCGCAACGTGGGGTCGTCGATGTCGCGGCCGCTGGTCACGGTGGCCGGCGATTGCCCTCTCGGCGAGGCTGTGGCGCAATTGCGCGCCGCCCATGCCGATGCTGCCGTGGTGATCGGTCCGGGGGACCACGAGCCGGGCATCATCACCGAACGCGACGTCGTCCGTCTGATCGCTCAGGGGACGGCGTCGGCGACCCCGGTGTGGGACGTGGCCTCGCGGCCGCTGATCTCGGTCGAGGAAGGGGACAGCCTCCTCAACGCCCGGCAGATCCTGGACAGCCGGCAAATCCGCCATATCGGCGTCAAGGGCGAGGACGGCCGGTTGAAGGGGCTGTTGTCCTTCGCGGACATCCTTGCCGCGCTCCAATACGAATACGTGCAGCGATTGGACGAGGCGTTGCGCGAACGGGACGAGGCCCTGTTGCAGTCGCGCCGGGATCTTTATCTGGCCCGCAAGGTGATCGAGGCGACGGTCGATGCGATCATGATCGTCAATCCCCGAAAGCAAATCGAGTTCGTCAATCCGGCATTCACCGCGATCACCGGCTACACCGCGGACGAGGCCATCGGCCAAAGCCCGGGCCTGTTGCACTCGGGGCGCCACGGCGCCGAATTCTACGCCGCGATGTGGGAGTCCTTGGATCGGGTCGGAACCTGGCAGGGCGAGGTGTGGGATCGCCGCAAGAACGGCGACGTTTTTCCCGTATGGCTGACCATCAACACCATCTCCGACGACGATGGGAACGTCACCCAGTTCGCCGGGGTCTTCGCCGACATCACCGAGCGCAAGAAGACCGAGGAAAAGATCAAGAATCTCGCGTACTTCGATGTGCTCACGGGCTTGCCGAACCGGCGGCTTTTCACCGATCGCCTGCTTGTGGCCATGGCCAATGCGCATCGGCACGGCGCCCGGCTGGCGATCATGTTCCTCGACCTCGACCTGTTCAAACGCATCAACGATTCCCTTGGCCATGGGATCGGCGACATGGTTCTGATCGAATCGGCGCGGCGGCTGTCGGCGTCCGTGCGCGAAGGCGACACCACCGCGCGCCTGGGGGGCGACGAGTTCGTGGTGCTCCTGCCGGAGGTCGCGCGGATCGAAGACGTGGTCCACCTCGCCGAGCGCATCATCGGAAAGGTGCGCCAGCCCTTCGTGGTGGACGATCACGAACTCTACGTCACCACATCCATCGGCATCGCCGTCTATCCCGAGGACGGGACGACGGTCGAGGACCTGATCCGCAACGCGGACACCGCCATGTACCGGGCCAAGGAGGTGGGGCGCAACGCCTTCCAGCTTTATGCCGCGGCGATGAACGCGGGGTCGTTCGAGCGCCTGGCGATGGAATCGAGCCTGCGCCATGCCCTGGAAAGGGAGGAGCTCCATCTCGCCTACCAGGTCAAGGTGGACCTCGCCTCGGGCCGCATGTCCGGGGTCGAGGCGCTGGTGCGCTGGCTTCACCCCGAGATGGGACCGATATCGCCGATCGAGTTCATTCCCCTGGCCGAGAACATGGGGCTGATCTCGGAAATCGGCGCCTGGGTCATGGAAACGGCCTGCCGCCAGTGCAAGAGCTGGCATGAGTTGGGCCTTCCCAAGGTGAGGGTGGCGGTGAACGTTTCCGCCCTGCAATTCCACGAAAGCGACGTCCCGGCGGTGGTGCGCCGGGCGCTGGCGGTGAGCGGGCTGGAGCCCTGCTACCTGGAACTGGAGCTGACCGAATCGGTGCTGATGAAGCGCGTCGAGGAGGTGGCCGGAATCCTCGACGACATCCGCGCCCTGGGCGTTCGCATATCCATTGACGATTTCGGGACGGGCTATTCCTCGCTCAGCTATCTGAAGCGCATTCCCATCGACGCCCTCAAGATCGACCGCTCGTTCGTGCGCGACATCACCGGGAACGGGGAGGGCGACGAAATCGTTTCGACCATCATCAACCTCGCGCACAACCTCAAGCTCAAGGCCATCGCCGAAGGTGTCGAAACCCAGGCCCAGGCCGATTTCCTGCGGAGCAAGGGGTGCGACGAGATCCAGGGCTATCTGGTCTCGCGGCCGGTTTCGCCCGAGGATCTGGTCAGCCTGTTCGACCGGGATCTCCTGCCGGCCGATCCGTGACCCTCACCGGTCCTTCGGCCGCTTTCGCCCTCCGGCGGGAGACTCACCCTCCAGCCTGATTTCCCTAAGGAGATCGGCGGGATGGGTCCCCAAGGCCATCGCGAGATCGGCGAGCAGGGTCAGCGACGGGCTGGAGCGGCCCCGTTCGATATCGCTGAGGTATGTGACGTTCATCCCGGCCCGGAAGGCCAGCTCCTCCTGGGTGAGCCCCTTGCTGATCCGCATATCGCGGAGCAGGCGACCGAATTGACCCCGAATGTCCATAGAGGACATCACGGACGTATTGTTACAATCATCGCCATCGGATATATACGATGACACCCTCGGAAGTACGGAGGGGCCTCGGATGGGCCGGAGGGAGCGGGATCGTGGTTCTCGTATCGGTGACGGTTCTGTTGGAGCCCGACGCTACGGTGGAGATGGCCAAGTCCGAGGCGGCGCGGCTCGCCGACGCGATCGCCGCCTTGAAAAACAGCCTGGCCTACATGGCCGAGGTGACGGTGGGCGTACCCGGTCGCGCGGAACCGGTTCACCGGCAGATCATCCGCCGCGGCAGCCTTGCGAAAGCCGAGGGCCCGGACTGACGGTGCGAGCCCGTTTCCTGCCCCGTCGTGGAAAAGGGAAAACCGGTCACCTTCCGCAGCATTTTTCATCGTGCCCCTCCCGCAGTGCCGTGATCGCGAACGAAGGACGGCGCGCACTCCCCCGCGACTCCGCCCGGTCGGCTCCCTGGGAAGAGCCGGCATCGAGCAGGGCTCCGAACTCAGGTTTCGAATTGGTCAATGTCATCGTCCACCCCCCCTGTCATCCCGACAGAGCGACAGCGACGAGGGATCCTTCAGCCGCTGGCGGCTGCCGTTCGTGCCTGAACGATCCCTCTCTCCGCTCGGGATGACACCATCACTCGCGGGGGCGTCAAGGATTCAGTCATCTGAGTTCGGAGCCCGGCATCGAGCGTTGCGCTGGAATTATGCGTTGGCGAGTCGTATAGAGAGCGTTTCGCTCCGCCCGCTTCTAAGAGAACGAGGACCTGATGGCCGAGAATTGGGCGCCGGACAGCTGGCGCGCGAAATCCGTTGAGCAGGTTCCTGCCTATCCCGACGCCGCCCGTCTGGCGGCGGCGGAACGGACGCTCGCCTCCTTTCCCCCGCTGGTGTTCGCCGGCGAGGCCCGCCACCTGGAAGATGCCTTGGCGCGGGTGGCCGATGGCAAGGCGTTCGTCCTCCAGGGCGGGGATTGCGCCGAGAGCTTCGCCGAGTTCCGCGCCAACAATATCCGCGACACGTTCCGGGTGATGTTGCAGATGGCGGTGGTGCTGACCTACGGCGCCGCCATGCCGGTCGTGAAGATCGGCCGCATGGCCGGCCAGTTCGCCAAGCCCCGCTCGGCCGATATGGAAACCATCGGCGGCGTCACCCTGCCCAGCTACCGCGGCGACATCGTCAACGGCATCGAGTTCACCGCCGAGGCCCGGCATCCCGACCCCGAGCGCATGATCCGCGCCTACAACCAGTCGGCGGCCACCTTGAACCTGCTGCGCGCGTTCGCCCAGGGCGGCTACGCGGACCTTCACAAGGTCCACCAGTGGACGCTGGGCTTCCTGTCGGGGTCGCTCCAGGGGAAGCTTTTCGAGGATCTCGCCAATCGCCTCAGCGAGACCCTGGCGTTCATGGAAGCCTGCGGCTTGACGTCGGAGACGACTCCGCAAATCCGCGAAACCGATTTCTACACCTCGCACGAGGCGCTGCTCCTCCCCTATGAGCAGGCGCTCACCCGCGTCGATTCCACCTCGGGCCAGTGGTACGACTGCTCGGCGCACATGCTGTGGATCGGCGAGCGCACGCGCCAGCTCGACGGCGGCCATGTGGAATTCCTGCGCGGCGTCAAGAATCCCATCGGCGTCAAGGTCGGGCCGGGAACCAGCCCCGACAATCTCCTGCGCCTGATCGATCGGCTCAATCCGGACAACAAGCCGGGCCGTCTGACCGTCATCACCCGCATGGGTGCGGCGAAGATCGGAGAGAGGCTGCCGGCGCTGATCCGTTCCGTCGCGCATGAAGGGCGCAAGGTGGTGTGGAGCTGCGATCCCATGCACGCCAACACCATCAAGGCGGCCTCGGGCTACAAGACCCGCCTGTTCGACAGCATCCTGGCCGAGGTGCGCGCGTTCTTCGCCGTCCACAAGGCGGAAGGCACCCATGCGGGCGGGGTGCATTTCGAGATGACCGGTCAGGACGTCACCGAATGCGTGGGTGGCGCCACCGCCGTCACCGAGGCCAACCTCGGCGACAGCTACCACACCCATTGCGACCCGCGCCTCAATGCCACCCAGGCCTTGGAACTGGCCTTCCTGATCGCCGACCAGCTCAAGGCGGAGCGTCAGAAGGAACAGGAACGGACCCGCGCCGCTGGGGGGTGACGCGCCGGCATCGGCCCCGCGCGAGGGTTGCCCCCGGCCCCGCGGGGGAGTGTTTGTCCGCCTATAGTATACTTGTATGCGCGGGTTTTCCCCCCGCAGAATGGGGCGTCGCCGGCAAGGGGACGCACGCGGACAGTGGGCCGTGTTCCCGCCGCGCCGGCATGCAATAGGGGGGTAGGACATGACGGTCGTCGATTCGTGGGACGAGGGCGAGCAGCCCGCAATCGCTCGTTCGAATGGAGGATGGGCGGAACTTTATCTCAAGGAGGATTGGTGGGCGATCTGGCTCGGCTTGGCCGTGGTCGCCGCGGGCATCATCCTCTTCCTGTCGGGTAGCACGGCGCTGAAGGCGCTTGCCATCAACCCCGGCGGCCTCAAATGGACCGGCCTTGACCAGCTTGCCGCCCACTTCGTGGCCAATGCCGGCCAGTACCTGATCCAGTTCGCGGTGTGGGCCGCCATCTTCGGCGGCAGTTGTCGGGTGATGGGCATCGGCGTCGCCCGCTTTCTTCCGGGTTTCGCCTTCGTCTACGTGTTGTCGATGGCGATCTTCGCGGTCGGCGGCTGGGCCGATGCCGCCAAGTATAACCTAGAGCCGCCGTTGGTTGCTCTGGTCGTGGGTCTGGTCCTGGGCAACCTGGCGCCTCTGCCAAGGGCCTTCGACGACGCGTTGCGCGTGGAATACTTCGTCAAGCTCGGCATCGTCCTGTTGGGAGCCGGCTTTCCCATATCCCTGGTGCTGACCGCCGGCCCGGTGGCCATCGGGCAGGCCACCATCATCTCGTTGCTGACCTGCCTGACCATCTATCTCCTCGCGACCCGCGTCTTCGCCCTCGACCGCCGCCTGGCGGCGGTGATCAGCGTCGGCGGCTCGGTGTGCGGGGTTTCGGCGAGCATGGCCATCGCCGCCTCGGTGGGGGCCAAGCGCGAGCACATCTACACGTCGGTCACCCTGGTGGTGGTGTGGGCGCTGGTGATGATCCTGACGTTGCCGTTCATCTCGCAGGCGCTCGGGCTGCCCGCCGGCATCGCCGGGGCCTGGATCGGCACCTCGGAATTCGCCGATGCCGCCGGCTTCGCCGCCGCCTCGACCTACGGCAAGATGGCCGGCAACGAGGATGTCGCCATCAAGGCCTTCACCCTGATGAAGGTGATCGGCCGCGATTTGTGGATCGGCATCTGGTCGCTGGTGTGGGCGCTGATCGCCACCACCGTGTGGGAGAGGCAGGAGACCGGCGCCAAGCCGGGGGCGGGCGAAATTTGGCGCCGCTTCCCCAAGTTCGTCATCGGGTTCTTCGTCGCCTCGATCGTCATGAGCGTGTTCACCGGAGCCTACAGCCCCGCCGATTTCAACGCCTCGGTGAAGCCCAATCTCATCCTGCCCATCGCCGGGCTCAGGACGTGGGCCTTCATCTTCTGCTTCCTCTCCATCGGCCTCAGCACCCGGTTCCGCGAGCTGAAGGCGGTCAACGTCCGGACGTTCACCGCCTTCACCATCGGCGTCGCCGTCAACGTGGTGGCGGGCTACCTGCTGTCCGCCCATGTGTTCGGCGAGTACTGGTCGAACCTGTGAACCGAGGCGGTACCTGTGGCGGCTGCCGGCACTACGTGTCGGCGGCCGCGGACCTTGAGCGTGCGGTGCCCGGGCTGAAGATCCTGAGTTCGGCCTATGGCTCGGTGCGCGGCGATACCGGGCTGTGCCGGCTCACGGACCTGCTCTGCGTTCCGGGACACGCCTGCACCCTGTGGGAGGCGGCGACCGGTAGCGGTTCTCCTTGCAGCGCAGGGGGCGTCCACACATGACACCATCATTCAGGGGCACATTAAGGATTCGGTTGTCTGAGTTCGGAGCCCTGGGGCGACCGGCGGTCGCATTGACAGCTCCGCCGGGCTGCCGTAAGTCAGGGGAGGCCGTTCCCGGAGCGGCCCCTCCAGGCGGAATCCCTTCATGTCCGAGCCGAAATCCGACGCACTCGCCATCGCCCTTGCCCAGATCGACCCCGCCGTCGGCGACGTCGTCGGCAACGTGGCGCGAATCCGCGAGGCGCGGGCCAAGGCGGCGCGCGACGGCGCCCATCTGGTGGTCTTCCCCGAACTCACGGTGTCCGGCTATCCGCCCGAGGATCTGGTCCTGAAAGCGGCCTTCCTCGACATTGTCGAGGCCGCGGTCCAGGATTTGGCCGCCGACACCGCCGACGGGGGGCCGGCGCTTCTGCTCGGCGCACCCTGGCGGGCGGACGGCGAGACGTGCAATGCCGCGCTGCTTCTGGATCACGGGCGGGTGGCGGCCACCCGGCTCAAGCATCATCTGCCCAATTACGGCGTCTTCGACGAGGTGCGCGTGTTCGCGCCCGGCCCGGCGCCGGGACCGGTCGCCTTCCGGGGCGTGCGCCTGGGCGTGATGGTGTGCGAGGACATGTGGTATGCGGACGTGGCCGAAACCCTGGCCGGGGCCGGCGCCGAGATGCTGGTGGTGCTGAACGGCTCGCCGTTCGAGGTGGACAAGCCCGGCGTCCGCCGGGACCACGCCCGGGCGCGGGTGGCCGGCACGGGGCTGCCGCTGCTTTACGTCAATCAGGTGGGCGGCCAGGACGAACTGGTGTTCGACGGCGCCTCCTTTGCCCTTGGCGCCGACGGCGGCGCGTTGGTCGGTCTGCCGTCGTGGCGGGCCGAGGTCGCCACCACCCGCTGGCGGCGCGGGGACGAGGGCTGGACCACCCGAGGCCCCACCGCACCCGAGCCGGCGCCGCACGAGGCGACCTATCAGGCGTTGATGCTGGGCTTGCGCGACTACGTGACCAAGAACGGCTTTCCCGGCGTGGTGCTGGGCCTGTCGGGGGGGATCGATTCCGCGCTTTGCGCGGCCCTCGCCGTGGACGCGCTGGGACGTGACAAGGTGTGGTGCGTGATGATGCCCTCGCCCTACACCAGCGCCGAAAGCCTGGAGGATGCGGCCTCGGTCGCCGCGCTCCTCGGCTGCCGCCTCGACACCGTGGGCATCGAGCCGGCGATGGACGCGTTTCAATCCATGCTGGCGCCCGTCTTCGCCGGACGCGCGCCCGACATCACCGAGGAGAACCTGCAATCCCGCGCGCGCGGCATGACCCTGATGGCGCTCTCCAACAAGTTCGGTCCCATGGTGCTGTCCACCGGCAACAAGAGCGAGATGAGCTGCGGCTACGCCACCCTTTATGGCGACATGTGCGGCGGTTTCGCGGCGCTGAAGGACGTCTACAAGACCGAGGTGTTCGCGCTGTCGCGCTGGCGCAACGCCCACCGCCCGGACGGCGCGCTGGGGCCGGCCGGCCCGGTGATGCCCGAGCGGGTCATCACCAAGCCGCCCTCGGCCGAATTGAAGCCCAACCAGACCGACCAGGACACCCTGCCGCCCTACGACACGCTGGACGGCATTCTGGAATGCCTGATCGAGGGGGAATTGTCGGTCGCCGCGACGGTGGCCCGCGGCTATGACGAGGCGGTGGTGCGCCGCGTCTGGCGCATGCTCGACCGCGCCGAATACAAGCGCCGCCAGGCGCCTCCGGGGGTCAAGATCACCAGCCGCTCGTTCGGCCGCGACCGGCGCTATCCGATCACCAACGGGTTCACGAGGACGATCTGAGGGTGGACGCCCCGTTTGGGCCATGGCCGGACAGTTCTCATTATGCATTTTTCGCTGTCATCCCGAGCCGAGGGGCATCCATTTGCGATTGACGCACGATCCGGCCGTGGTTTCCCTACCTGTTTCCCGATGGTAGGCTGACCGGCTGCCGGCGCCGCTGCGCGAGGCGGCCGTGGTTTCCCTACCTGTTTCCCGATGGTAGGCTTCCAGCACCGTGATGCGCGACGCATCCTGCGCCGTGGTTTCCCTACCTGTTTCCCGATGGTAGGCTAGCGCTGCGTGCTCCGTCTTTTCGACGAACGCCGTGGTTTCCCTACCTGTTTCCCGATGGTAGGCTTGGAACGGGGCGACGATGGCTGGGAACAGAGCCGTGGTTTCCCTACCTGTTTCCCGATGGTAGGCTCCGCGATCGTGGTTCCAGGTGTTCAGCAGGGCCGTGGTTTCCCTACCTGTTTCCCGATGGTAGGCTCGCCGCAAGACGGCAGTCCTGCAGGCCGCGGCCGTGGTTTCCCTACCTGTTTCCCGATGGTAGGCTGCCGACTTCCGCCGCCAGGTGAACAAATGGGCCGTGGTTTCCCTACCTGTTTCCCGATGGTAGGCTAATGCGGTGACGATCCACATGCCGATTCCAGCCGTGGTTTCCCTACCTGTTTCCCGATGGTAGGCTACGTGGCTGAACGGCATCCATCATGGTGCCGCCGTGGTTTCCCTACCTGTTTCCCGATGGTAGGCTTATTGTGGGGCGGTGGCCGAGCCTTTCCGCGCCGTGGTTTCCCTACCTGTTTCCCGATGGTAGGCTGCCGGCGGCCGCCGGCCGCCCGGCGATTGAGCCGTGGTTTCCCTACCTGTTTCCCGATGGTAGGCTCTGTTCCCCGCAGTGCCCTTCGCCACCCTTTGCCGTGGTTTCCCTACCTGTTTCCCGATGGTAGGCTCCGGCATGGACGCAGCCATCGTCGGCATCGGCCGTGGTTTCCCTACCTGTTTCCCGATGGTAGGCTCAGCCCGTGTCCCTGCCGAAGGATGACCTTGCCGTGGTTTCCCTACCTGTTTCCCGATGGTAGGCTCCGAGATCGATCGCTACGGCAACATGAGCCGCCGTGGTTTCCCTACCTGTTTCCCGATGGTAGGCTTTGACCCTCTGAACGTGCTCGTCGATGGACGCCGTGGTTTCCCTACCTGTTTCCCGATGGTAGGCTGCCTTCCGCGCAAGCCACTGGAACTGCTCTGATTTCCGCCGTCTGCCGAGGCCGAAATCAGAGCAGGACCATCTGCTGGGGCGCGATTTTTTCATTTTTCGTCGGTTCTCCGATCAGAAGTTTCATGCGGGCGTATTGACGGTCGGTGATCGTCAGCGTGCGAACGCTGCCCTTGGGGGGAAGGTTCTTCGTCACCCGCGAGAGGTGCTTTTCGACACCATCCTCCCCCCGGATGATGCGGGCATAAACCGAAAATTGCAGCATCAGGAACCCGTCGTCCTTGAGGAAGTGCCGGAAGCGGTTGGCGTGCCGGCGCTCGGCCTTGGTTCCGACGGGCAGATCGAAGAACACCATCAGCCACATATACCGGACCTCAGCCTGTTTCATGCCTCCCCGCGCCCATCCGAGTTGACCCAGGCGGGGAGCGTGAGCAATGCGGGACTGCTTCCCTCCATGGCGCGGACAAGGCTGGTCGCCACCGCTTCGGTGGCGGCGAGAAGGCTCATGGTTTCGTCCCCGACACGCGCATCGCCGAGAAGTATCGCCGCCATGGCTTGCCGGTCGGCCAGGGACAGGGCGTCGGTGAAGGGACGCTCCGCGCACCGCTCGCGTACACGTTCATCGATGAACGGGCGGAAGGGTTCAACCAGATCGTCGGCCAGATTGAAGGCGTTGGTGATGCTGGCGTGATGGAGGCCGACGCACGGGAGCAATCCATAAGCCACCAACGCCCGTGCAACACCGGCCCGCATGACCGCGTAGCCGTAATTCAAAAGCTTATTCCGCAAATCGTCTTCGCGGTCGCGCGTGAAGTCGTCGAACAGGGTGCCCCAGTATTCTCGGGCGGCGCGCGCCTCCGTGTTGTCCGGGTCGCCGGAACCGACGTGGCGGGCGCTTGCGGCGATGCCGTCCACTCCCGGTCGTCCGGCTCGGCGCAAATGTTCGGCCTGGTTTTCGATCTTGGCGATGACGATCCTCTGCCAGCAGCGCTTGCGGAACGGTTCAGAAACGCCGAGTTGCAGGGCGGCTACGCCGGCCTGCCGATGGTGGGAGTGGAAAGGGAGAAGGATGCCGTTCGGCGTATGCCGGCTATCGACGACGATCACCGCCACCCCGGCCTCCATACAGGCCGAAAGAAGGCCGGTTGTCAGGGTGGCCTGCGGAGTGTCGAGGACGATGTAGGCCACATCCTCCAGCGGGAGGATAGCCTCGCCATCCTCCTGGGCGGCTATGATTTGGCCCCCGGCGGTGTTGAGCCGGGCCGGGCGGCTCAGGTGCAGGCCTTTCCACGCCAAGTCCGCGTCTCCCGCACGATTTCCGACCTTTCTCCGAGGCGGTCTACGGCAAATTTTTTGAAGCTCAACAATGTTTTGGCGCCTATGCCCCTTTTCATATCAGTGGAATCGTGATGGATTGAGAGTTTAATAGCGCCCACAGAGCGGTCCATGCCCCTATAATATCCTTGTATAATTTCACCTTTGCTTGTCGTTATTTCAAGATAGCTCATTTGCGTAAGAGACCACAGGAACTCATAGCTTTTATCGACTCTCGGCCATTCATCTTCTGGCTTGTCTGGGCTAACTGCCGCAGAGGGCGGTTTGTCCATTGTCGCCACCTCGTGGGGATAGATCGGCACCAGGAAGTATTGCCAGGCGCCGGACTTATTGGCCTTGCGGAAGATGTCGACGCGCGCCATTTCGCCGCGATCCACGGTGCCGGGCGGATTGTCGGGGCCGCCGCGATAAAGGAGCACGTTGACCTTCGCTTTTGACTTGAGCCGCACCTTGCTCACGGGGTCGCCCTTGGGGGAGAGCGGCGCTCGGTCGCCCGGCTTGCCGTCCTCGATCCAGGCGCGAAGGTTGTCGATCAGCCCCTTGTTGCGCTCGGGGTCCTTGATCCTCTCAAGGTCGGCGAGCTTGAGGTCGCTCACATCGCAGCGCTCGTAAACCCGCAGTTCACCATCGTGTTCGCGGATTTGGCGGATGGTGGCGTCGTGGGCCTTGCCACGGACACGGCGGCGCTCGGCCCGCGCGACGAACACGTTGCCAACCGCCGCCACGACGTCCTCGCGGAAATGGGGCCAGGGGTTGGGCACGTCCTTGAGGTCATAGGGTGAGCCTTGCGCCTCCAGCCTCTGGATTTGCCGCGTCAACCGGTTGAGCATGGACTCGCTCGTTGCGGCGACGATGACGGCGTCCAGGGCGTGGTGGCGGTCGTCGGGGATGCGTTTGCCGCCGTCCGTCTTCTTGATCCATTGCAGGCCCCAGGCACGCCGCAATTTGTCGGTGAGCGGGCCGGGGCGGGCGCAGACCCTGCGTTTGCCGTCATCGGTGGGATACACGCGCTTCAGCGCCTCGGCCAACAGGCGGCAGGTCCAGCGGGTGTCGTTGAGGTTGCGGTCCCGAAACTTGTCCTGGACCGCTGCCGCATCGCGCAGCATGTAATTCCGCCGCTTGAAGCCTTTGAGATCGGGCAGGGCGCGGACGCGGGCGCTGAAGGTTTCCCACTCGGCCTCGGTCTTGTCCTCGGTGAACCACTCGAAGGGCGTGCGCGCCTTCTTGTCCTGGTTGGCCTTGGCGGTACATAGGCATTTGTTGGTGAAACCGTCGTCGCCGAAACGGCTCCACGGCAGGATGTGGTCCACCTGGATGGAATTGTCCTGGGCGAGGATTTGGGTGGGATGGATGGCGTCGCCGGTGTAGACGCATTTGCATTGCTGTTCCCGCCACAGCTCGTACCGCAGAAGCTCTTCGGGTCCCTGCGGCGGGCGGCCGAGATCGGCTTCGAACCATTCCCGCAGCTTGTCCTTGACCTTGTTCCGCTTTTCGATGCCGCGCTCGATTTCGCCGCGTTCCTCGATGGACTTTCCGACATCGCGGGCCAGTTCGATATGGATGTAATCCGGTTCGCCATGCCGTTCGCAGATGGCTTTGACCTGCTTTACCGCCTCGATCAGCGCCTTGCGGGCTGTCGGGCTGCCGACCAGAGCCGGAGAGATGCGCTCCTCGCTCAGGATTTTCCCAAGCGCCGCTTTGCCGGTCACCCCCACGTCGAAGGCGTTGCCTTCACGGCTTTGGGTGTGATCGTAGCCCGCTTCCGCCGCCGCCTTGTCGTAGGTCAGGCCCAGGCGCAGCCCAGGGATCATCGCCCGTGCGGCCTTGGCCGAAATGTGGCCGGCGCCTGTGAAGGCTTTCAGTTCGTCCCTCTCCGCCGCCTCCACCAGCGTTTCCACGATGGCCGGGTCGAGCCCGGTTTCGGCCAGTCCCTCGCGGATGCGGCCGATGTCTTCCCGGAAGGTCAAGACCTCGGCGATCCGATCCAGTGCCGCCGGGCGGTCGAGCAGGGACGCCCAGGCGAGCGCGCCGTGGCGGTCGATGATCAGCTTGCGCAGGCGATACGTGCCATCCGCGGCGCCTCCTGACCGGGCGACGATGTCCCGTGCCGATTCCTCGTCGGCCTTGATGCCGTCGAAATGGGCGCCATCGGACAATCCCAGGCGCTTGCGCAGGGTTGTGAAGCTGATCTTCGCCGTCGTGCCGAAATCCCTTTCGACGAGGGCGGTTTCCTCGGGCGTCAAGCGACGAGGTTTTCGTCCCTCGATCACCGTCAGGGCGTTCAGGCGCGACAAGAGGCGGAACAGCTCGAAAGACCGGGACCGCTTGGCGGTGCGCCTTTCGCCGCGCTCGAACGGGCAATCGCCGAGAAGGGTTTCGCTGTCTTGCAAGGGACGCTGAAAAAAGGCGATTTCGATGAAGCGGCGTTCAAGCTCCTGGTCGGCAAGCTTTTGCCCGAGGCGCCGCTGCTCCCGGAAAATAAGCCGAACCTCCGCTTCCAAATCGTCGCGCAGCAGGGAGCGCGAATAGTCGCCATCGCGGTTGCGCAGACGGCGCACGATTTCTTCCGTCCCATCCTTGCGCGGGGTTTGGCCGACGATGAAGCCCTCATCCTCGAGAAGCAGTTGGGCGGGCGTCCTGTAGCGTGCCAGGCGTTCCTGAAGGTCGGCGCTGGCCTTTAACATCTTGCCGGTGTCGCTCGCGTTCTGCGCCTTGCCGCCTTTGGAATTCGATTTGAATCCGCGATGGCGGGCGATGTGGCCAAGGGCGACGGCCAGTTCATGGGGTGTCAGCCGGCGGCGCAACGCCTCGATCCTGAGGGCCCACGGGTTGTGGTTGGGCGTGCCGGCCAAAGCATCGCGTTGCCTGCCCGCCGTCAGTCCGGATTGGTGGAAGAGCGCACGAATCTGGCTCATGCGCTGGGCGCGCCGCGCCACGACGCGACGTTGTGCCCGAAACGTGCGCCGCATGGCGGATTTCAGCTTGGTGCCCGTCGATCCCTTTTCTTCGGGCGCGTCGAACATCCAGGTGCCGAGTGCGACTATGCGTCCTGCCTCTTGTTCCGGTTCATTCGCGAATTCCAGCAACGCCCAGCCGACGGATGCGATGCCGACGTCAAGACCCAGAACTCTCATGGCGCGTCCCCCTATGGTTGTCGCCCACAATTTAATAGCTATTGACCGGCGTGTGCCAAGACGGCAAATTACCAGAGGGAAACAGGTGGGGAAGCCACGGCAAAATGGCTTTCCATTGAAGGATTACCCTCCGTGGGCGCGAGCCTGCGGAGGGGATTCCTTTTTCGGAGAGCGCATTGGTCCGCAGGGCGCGGACCCCGAATTCCCGCAGGACGGCGCTTGATCTCCCGGACCCGTATCTCACTCCCCCTGCCGCCTTGTGCCGGCGATGCGCCGGTGATACAAGCGGCCCCGCGGAAGGGCCTTGAGGGGTCCTCGGCTCCGGCGATTTCAACAGGTTAAAGGCGATCCGATGGCGAAGGCTCACGTCACGGTCCGGTTCGCCCCCAGCCCGACCGGCCTGCTTCATGTGGGCAACGCGCGGGTGGCGCTGATCAACTGGCTGCTGGCGCGCAAGCTGGGCGGCCGCTTCCTGCTGCGCTACGACGACACCGACACCCAGCGCTCGCGGCCGGAATATGTCGAGGCCATCGGCCGGGACCTCGCCTGGCTGGGGCTGGGCTGGGATGTCCAGGCGTTCCAGTCGGCCCGGCTGGAGCGCTACGCCGCCGCCGCCGAGGCGCTCAAGGCGGCCGGGCGCCTCTACCCCTGTTACGAGACCGCCGACGAACTGGACTTCAAGCGCAAGCGCCAGCTCGCGCGGCGCCAGCCGCCGGTCTACGACCGCGCGGCGCTGCGGCTGACCGACGGAGAGAAGCGCGCGCTGGAGGCCGAAGGCCGCACCCCCCATTGGCGCTTCCGCCTCGATCGCGACGAGGTGCGCTGGGACGATCTGGTGCGCGGCCCCTGCCACACGCACGGGGGCACCCTGTCGGACCCGGTGCTGATCCGCGCCGACGGCACCTTCCTCTACACCCTGCCCAGCGTGGTGGACGATATCGACTTCGCCATCACCCATGTGGTGCGGGGCGAGGACCACGTCACGAACACCGCGCCGCAAATCCAGCTTTTCCGCGCGCTGGGCGCCGAGCCGCCGGCCTTCGCCCATCTGCCGCTGCTCACCGACGCGGCCGGCCAGGGTCTGTCGAAGCGGCTGGGATCGCTGTCGCTGGGCGACCTGCGGGACCAAGGCATCGAACCGGTGGCCCTGGCCAGCCTGCTGGCCCGGCTGGGATCGTCGGACGCCATCGAGATCCGTTTCTCGCTGGACGACCTCGTCCGGGATTTCGACCTCGGGCACTTCTCGCGCGCCACGCCGAAGTTCGATCCCCAGGAACTGGCCCACCTCAACGCCCGTTATCTTTCGGGGCTGCCGTGGGAGGATGCCCGGCCGAAGCTGGCGGCGCTCGGGCTGACGGAGGCGAACAAGGAGTTCTGGGAGGCCGTCCGGGGCAATCTGGGGCGGCTGGAGGACGCACGCGGCTGGTGGGCGGTGGTCGCCGGCCCGTGCGCCCCGGTGATCGAGGATGCCGCCTTCGCGGCCGAGGCGGCGGCGCTGCTGCCGCCGGAGCCGTGGGACAACGCCACCTGGGGCGCCTGGACCGAGGCGGTCAAACAGGCCACCGGCCGCAAGGGCAGAGCCCTGTTCCATCCTTTGCGCCTGGCGCTGACGGGCCGCGAGAATGGACCGGAACTGAAGACTCTGCTACCCCTTGTCGGCCGCGTCCGGGCCGGCAAACGGCTGATGGGCGAGCCCGCCTGACATTGGGAGAGAGACGGTGCCGCTGGTTCTCTACAACACGCTGACGCGCCGCAAGGAGACGTTCGCGCCCCTGCGGCCCGACCATGTCGGCATGTACGTGTGCGGCCCCAC
The DNA here is from genome assembly GCA_021847015.1 of Pseudomonadota bacterium. Taxonomy (GTDB): domain Bacteria; phylum Pseudomonadota; class Alphaproteobacteria; order Rhodospirillales; family Magnetospirillaceae; genus JAJZVW01. Next base: position 138,443 of record JAJZVW010000002.1, read on the forward strand.
CGTTTACGACCGCGCCCATATCGGCAACGCCCGGCCGGTGATCGTGTTCGACGTGCTGTTCCGGCTGCTGCGGTCCCTGTACCCGTCGGTGACCTATGTGCGCAACATCACCGACGTGGACGACAAGATCAACGCGCGCTCGGCCCAATCGGGCGAACCCATCGCCGTCATCACCGAGCGCACGACGCGGATGTTCCACGAGGACATCGCCGCGCTGAACGTCCTGCCGCCCACAATCGAGCCCCGCGCCACCGCCCACATCGCCCAGATGATCGCCATGATCGAACGGCTGGTCGCCAGGGGCCACGCCTACGTGGCCGAGGGCCATGTGCTGTTCTCGGTCCCCTCCATGGCCGATTACGGCATGCTGTCGCGCCGCAGCCAGGACGAGATGATCGCCGGCGCCCGCGTCGAGGTGGCGCCCTTCAAGAAGAACCCCGCCGATTTCGTGTTGTGGAAACCCTCGACCGCCGATCTTCCCGGCTGGGAATCGCCCTGGGGGCGGGGGCGGCCGGGCTGGCACATCGAATGCAGCGCCATGAGCAACCAGTACCTGGGTGCCACCTTCGACATCCACGGCGGCGGCCAGGACCTGGTGTTCCCCCATCACGAGAACGAGATCGCCCAATCGACCTGCGCCAACGGCGCTCCGTTCGCCCGCTATTGGCTGCACAACGGCTATTTGATGGTCGAGGGCGAGAAGATGTCGAAGTCGCTGGGCAACTTCGTCACCGTCCACGACTTGCTGGACCAGGCGCCCGGCGAGGCGATCCGGCTGGCCATGCTGTCCACCCATTACCACCAGCCCTTCGACTGGACCGCCGAGGGGCTGCGCCAGGCCCGCACGGCCCTGGACCGCCTTTATACCGCGTTGCGCAACGCGGCCGGCGTGGTGTCCGATGGGCGCGAGGCGGCGCCCATCGAGGTGATGGCCGCGCTGGAGGACGACCTCAACACGCCGCTCGCCATCGCCCATCTGCACGAGCTGGCCGGCGCCCTCAACAAGGCCGGCAGCGCCGGGGACAAGGCGCGGGCCAAGGGGGCGCTGCTGGCCTCGGGCGATCTTCTGGGCGTGTTGCAGCAGGACCCCGAGGCATGGTTCAAGGCGCAGCCGGCGGCGGGGGTGGCCATCGGCGCGGGCGAGGTTGAAGCCCTGATCGCCGCGCGCGCCGCCGCCCGCAAGGGCAAGGACTTCGCCGAGGCCGACCGCATCCGCAAGGACCTGGCCGACAAGGGCGTGATCCTGGAAGACGGTCCCCAGGGCACGACGTGGAAAAGGGCGTGACGGCGTGAGGCATCGCTTTTCCAATTGTGCCGCCTATGGCCCCTTTTGCTGTCATCCCGAGCGTAGCCGAGGGATCTTTCGGGCATTTTCGCGTGAAAGGTCCCTCCGCTCGCTCGCGCTCGGTCAGGATGACACCGTGAGCGAGCCCGCATGACGAGAACCGCCGTTTCTTCCTCCTGTCCCTTGTCCGAGCGCCAGCGCATCGGCTTTCACATCGCCGCCATCCTCGCCGTCGCGCTGCTGATGATGGCGCCGGCGATCTGGAACGGCTACCCGCTGATCTATTTCGACAGCGAGGACTACGTGGACATGTCCTTCACGTGGCAGCCGATCGTCTTCCGCATCATGACCTACGGCGCCTTCGTCGGCATCGCCCGTCTCTTCGATTCCCTGTGGACGGTGGTGATCGTGCAGGCGCTGATGACGTCGTGGATGCTGCACGAGGCGGTGTCGGCGTTCGTCGGCCGCTGGCGCGGCGTGGTTTTCCTCGCCCTGGGGATCGTCCTGGCGCTGTCCACGGGCCTCGCGGTGGTGGCCTCGGAACTGATGGCCGATCTTTTCGCCGGGCTCGCCATCCTGGGGCTGGCCGTGCTGGCCTTCGGCGACGCGCTGCCGCGATGGCGGCGCCTCGTCCTGGTGCCGATGGTGATGATTTCCATCGCGGTGCACATGTCCCATGTCGCCGTTGCCTGCGGCTTGGCCATCGTGCTGGTCGCCATGGCGGTGTCCGCGCGCTGGCTGCGCCCGATGCCGCGGCCCCGGCTGGGCTTGCCGCTGCTGGCCGTCGCGCTCGGCACCCTGGCGGTACCCGCCACCCATTGGGCGGCCACCGGCGAGGCGTTCTTCTCGCGATCCGGCCGGGTGCTGCAAATGGCCCTGTTCGTCCAGGACGGCCTGGCCAAGAAATATCTCGATGCCGTGTGCCCGCAAGGGGCGCAGCTCAAGATGTGCGCCCACAAGGACGAACTGCCCGCCACCGCCGACGAGTTCCTGTGGGGGGATTCGCCGTTCGACAGCATGGGCGGCTGGAAGGCGATGCACGACGAGTCGGACCTCATCGTCAAAGGCACCATCCGCCTGTTCCCGCTCGACGTCGCCAAGGCGATGCTCGACAACACCTGGACGCAGCTCAATCTGGTCGCCGACGGCGAGGATCTGGTGCCGATGACCTGGCACTTCGTCAAGACGTCGCTGCGGCGCTATCCCCAGGAATCCCGCCATTTCCGCTTTGCCCGCCAGCAGCGCCGCTTCGGCATCGACTTCGAGCCCGTCAACCGTGTCCATGTGCCGATCGCCGAGGCCGCCGAGATCGCCATGCTGGGGCTCCTGGTGGTCGCCTGGCGCCGCCGCGACCGGATCACCGCCGGGCTGATCGTCGTCGTCGCCATGGCCTTTCTGGGCAACGCCTTCGTCTGTGGGGCACTGTCCAATCCCCACGACCGCTACCAGAACCGCATCGTGTGGCTGGCGTTGTTCTCCTCGGTGGTCGGTGCCGTGCGCCTGGACCAGCGGATCGGCGCGCGCCGCCCCAAGGAGCCATTCCCCGATCCGCTGGGCCGGCTGCGCCCGGTTCATGGGGGCAAGGAGAGCGAAGCCTAATCGGCGGACGAGTCCCGAGTCACGCGGACACGCTCCCCGGGAAAGCGCAGGGTGACGGTCGTGCCCTGGCCGAGGGCGCTGTCCAGATTCAGCTCACCGCCGTGCAGGCGCATCAATTGGCGTGCCAGGGACAACCCGAGGCCGGCGCCCTCGTAACGGCGCGCCATGCCGGAATCGGCTTGGCCGAACGGCGCCATCACCTTGGCGAGGTCATCTTCGGCGATGCCGATGCCGGTGTCGGCGACGACGATGTCGAGGCCGCCAGTTTCGGCAAGACGGGCGGACACAAGGACGCTTCCGCCGGCGGGCGTGAACTTGATCGCGTTGCCCAGCACGTTGAAGAGGACCTGCTTGAGGCGCCCGACATCCACGCGCAGCAACAGCAAATCGCCTGGGGTCTCGATGGCGAGGGCCACGCCGTTTTCCGCCGCCCGCTCCGTGACCAGGGCGGCGGAGGATTTCAGGATCACGCCGAGATCGGCCTCCTCCTCGTACAGATCCACCTTGCCGACTTCGAGGCGGGCTACGTCGAGAATGTCTTCGATGACATTGAGGAGATGGCGGCCGGAATGGTTGATGTCCGCGCAATAGTCCGCGTACTGCTGCTGGCCGATCGGACCGAGAAGTTGCTCGGCCATGATTTCCGAGAAGCCGATGATGGCGTTCAGCGGCGTGCGCAATTCATGGCTCATCGCCGCGAGGAATTCGGTCTTGGCGCGGTTGGCCAATTCGGCCGCCTCCCGCGCCGCGTTCATGGCCTCCTCGGCGTGCTTGCGCACGGTGATGTCGTGGAAGATCCGGAGGACCGACAGGCTGCCGTCGGGGCTGTGGACCGGCGCCGAGGCGACTTCGTACACCTTGCCCGCCGGAGAGCGCCATTCCCGGTGCTCGATGTCGGCCGGCGGGGCTCCATCGGAACGGAATGGACACGATGACTCCGCGCCGCTGCCGAAGTACTCGCTGCAATTGCGGCCCCGCAGCGGGCCGAAATCATTGGTCAGGGCCGGGTTGACGTAGATGAAGTCCTGCTCGGAATCCACCAGCGCGATCCCGTCGCGCATGGTTTCCAGAATCCGCCGGATGTTGTCGTGTTCCCGCTCCAGCGCCTGCCGTAACTGCTTGACCTCGGTGATGTCCTCCTCGAAAGCGATGTAGTTGACGATGTCGCCGTTTGCCCCGCGCACGGCCGACATCGTGGCGGAGACCCAGAACAGCGAGCCGTCCTTGCGGCGATTGCAGATTTCGCCGCGCCATTCCTGCCCCGAGACGATGGTCCGCCACATGTCGGCATAAACGACCGGGGGCGTCAGGCCGGATTTCAAAACCCGGGGGTTGCGGCCGAGCATTTCCCCGAAGGTGTAGCCGCTGGCCTGGCAGAAAGCGGGGTTCACGTAGTCGATGAAGCCCGCGGTGTCGGTGATGGTCACCGCCACGGGGCTTTGCTGAACGGCGCGGAAGAGCTTGCGGCTCGCATCCTCGGCAAGGACGACCCGCCGCTCGCTGCGGCGCAGCGTCTCGATGGCGAAGGCCACCAGCGCCAGAACGACGATCGCCAGCAGATAGAACATGTATTTCGCGCTGTTGAGTTTGGCGCCGAGATATCCGTCCATCTGGTGGGCGAGCACGTCTTCGGCCTGGGCGAGCTGATCGTTCAGGGTGGCGTGGGCTTCCTCCCAGGCGCGCGCGTCGGCATCGCGGAGCTGTCCGGCCGCCGCCTTGGCGTACAGCGACTGCACCCGCGCGACGGCCGCATCGCTGACGATACGGGTGTACGTCTCCTCCTGTTCGGGAGAGGCATGGCTGTGGAAGGATTCGATGAAGGCCACGATGGCCGCATGGGTCTCGGCCAGCAACGGCGCGAGGTCGCGGCTTTGGCCGCTCTGAAGCAGCAGGGCGAGCCCCAGGGAGCGTTCCCGGCCGATGCGGTCCTTGATGTTGCCCAGGTCGGTATAGGCCGTTATCAGGGTCGCCGGGTCCTCGGCCGTCAGGTGCAAGGGCGTCGCCAGGACGGAAGAGATCATGCGTCCGTAGCCGCGCAGGACGGTCTCGATGCGGGCGTCGCCATCCACCTCGGCGCGCAGGGCGTCGATATCGCCAACGCCCGGAATCGGCCTTCCCCGACCCAACAGCATCCGCATCTGCGGCCGGTCGACGAGACGGCGGAAGCCGGCCGCCTCGGTGTCGGTGTCAGTGCGCTGCCGATCGAGCGGTTGTGCCCAGTGGTTGCGGCCCGCGCCGATGAACAGGGCGGACAGGTCCCGTTCCTCTTGCAGCTCGCGCGCCAGCGCGTGGGCGGACTGGGCCATTTCGGCGGTGGCCAGAAGGACCGCATTATGGCGGTAGCCGTCGAGCTTTTCCCAGACCACGTAGCCGCCGAAGGCGGTGAGCGCCATGACCGGTATGACCAGCGCCACCAATAACCGCCCGCGGCCGATGACGCGCGGCTGCGTATCAAGGGGGTGCGGTGACGGGTCGAGCGGAGCGGGCATGTTCCATCCGGTTGGCCGTCCAGGCCTTTGCCGGCACCTGATGCGGACAGCAATGTTCTACAGGCGTCATGCCCGGGCGTCCATCCCCAGGCTGCCTCCGATGCGTCCCGGAAGCGCAGCGGTTCTCATTATGCATTTTTCGCTGTCATCCCGAGCCGACGGCGAGGGATCTTTCCGGCACTTTCGCGTGAAAGATCCCTCAGTCGCTCCGCTCCCTCGGGATGACAACATGCCCTGATGCCGCATAATGAGAACCGCTGCCGGAAGCGCGAAAGACGCGACAGCCGGCCGAACTCGTGGTATCCAGAACTTGGTACGATTTCGGGGGGAGTCCCATGTCCGTCTCGGGCGCCGCTGACAATGAGAATGAGCGCCGCATCGTCGAGGAATTTCTCGAAGAGGTGCGCGACACCGTCAACGGAATGAGCGTGCTGGTCGGGAACCTCCGATCGAAGGCCGTCGGCACGGCCGAGGGCCTGGAGGCGTTGCGCAGGGAGACCCATAATCTCCGCAGCCAGTCCCAAGGCCTGGCGCAGCCGCTGATCAAGCTCGTGACCCATCGTCTCGACGAATATGTCTGCGACCTCAAGGAGATCGGGCCGGCGGCACTTGATGAAATCGAGATTTTCATCGGCAAGATCGAGGCGTTCGCGGATGGCGAGGCGGTGTCCGAGGACGATATCCCGGGCGTCGTGCGCTCCCTGCCGGCCAAGCGCACCCTGATCGCGGATTTCGGCAATATCGAGAAGAAGAACGTCGAAATCATGCTGGTGGTCTCGGAAAAGGCCATGGCGCGCATCGTGGAACGGGAATTGGCCGCGTGCGGCTATCGGACGGTCACCGTCCGCGATCCCTTCGAAGCCATGGAAATGGCGGTCCGCACCCGCCCGGACATGGTGGTCGCGGCCATGGAACTGGGGGTGCTTTCCGGTGTGGACCTCGGCTGCGCCTTGGCCGCGATGGCGGCGACGAGCGGGATCCCATACGCGGTCCTTACCAGCTACGACTGGGGAAATCCCAAGTTGAAGGGCTTGCCCCCGCGCGCGGCCATCATCCGCAAAGGGGCGCATTTTGGCGATGACCTCGCCGAGACGCTGAACCGTTTCAGCATCACCTGACCTTTCCCCAGCCGGCTGATCTGTCTACCGGGAGGAGGCTCGGCTTCCTCCTCGCGGCGCCTTTTGCGCTGCCCTCTCCCAATCCATCACACGCTGAACGGCACGAAACACGAGTAAATTCAGTTTCCGCTGTCGTATTTGCTGAAATAACTACTCAAGGGGGAAAAAGTCTGGTATTAACCAATGCTAATGGAGTTAGTCAGCGGAGGGAGAGATGTGTTCGGCGCGAAAATCAGCAATGGAACGCAAGCAGACACGCACGGAGGAGGTCCGCCGCCGGCTGGAGGACGAAATCTTGGCCGGGGTCCACGCACCGGGCATTCGGCTGGACGAGGCGGAACAATCGGCCCGCCTGGGATGCTCACGCACCCCGTTGCGCGAGGCGTTCAACCAGCTGGTGGCCCTTGGCTTGTTGGTGCGTCGAACCCATTGCGGGGTTTTCGTTGCGCCGCGCGACGTCCATGGCTTGGGGGAATTGCGGGAGGCTTTCGTGGAACTCGAGGCGCTGTGCGCCAGCCTCGCCGCGCGGCGAATGCCCGTGGCCGAACGTTCGGCCGTCGAGCGTCAGGGCAGCGACTGGACGTTGCTGAGGGCGTCGATCCGCCAGGCTTGCGGCAATGGAGTGCTCGTCCAGTTGGCGCAATCCCTGGGAACGCGCCTCGGCTATTGCGGCGGCTTGGCGGGGGGCCCTCCGGCCGAATACGCTCCGAACGCGCTCGAAGCCTTGACGCGGGCGATGGCGATCGGGGATGGCGAGGCGGCCGCCAGCGCCATGCGGGAAGGGCTGTTGCCAGCCGCGCCGCCCGACGCGCGGTCTTCCGTGGCCGGACGAAGGAGCGCGGCTTAACGAAAGGCGGCGGGCGCCAACAACGCGTGCCCGCCGTCCCAGATCATGCGCAGCGACACGTAGAGGACGATCGCCAAGCCGAAATAAGCGAGCCAGCGGTGGCGATTGAGGAGCCTGGCCACCAGATTGGCGGCCAAGCCCGTCAGGCCAACCGACAAGCCCAATCCGGCCGCCAGAACCCATGTGTGCTCGCGGGCGGCGCCGGCAACAGCCAGGACGTTGTCGAGCGACATGGAGATGTCGGCGACGATGATCTGGGTCACCGCTTGGCGAAAGGTTTTGCCTTTCTCCGTGGGTGCGGTTTCGTTTTCCAGGGCCTCCAGTTCGTCGCCCGCCCCGCGCCGGATTTCGCGCCAGAGCTTCCACGACACCCACAGCAGCAGCAATCCGCCGGCGAACAGCAGGCCGACGATGTCGAGCAACTGGACGGTGAAGATGGCGAACAGGATGCGAAGCAAAGCCGCGGCGACGATGCCCGCGACGATGGCCCGGCGGCGTTGCGCCGCCCCCAGGCCCGCCGCAGCCATGCCGACGACGATGGCGTTGTCGCCGGCCAGCGCCACGTCGATGGCGACGACCGACAGGAAGGCGGTAAGGACGTCGAGTTGCAGATATCCCGTCATGACGGCGGCCACCATAGCCGAAGCGCCGTATCGCGGGGAAAGCAAATGCTCGTTCGCGAGTCAGCCATACAGGAGTCGGCAGGCGACCACCGCCGCCGCCAATCCGGCGGCATCGGCGATCAGTCCCACCGCCAAGGCGTGACGGGCCCGGCGTATGCCGACCGCTCCGAAATAGACGGCCAGGACGTAAAACGTGGTTTCCGTCGAGCCGTAAATGGTGCCGAGCAGGATGCCGGTGGGGCTGTCCGGCCCGGTCGCCGGGTTCTGGAGCGCCGAGGCCAGCAGGCCATAGGCCCCGGACCCCGATAGGCTGCGCACCACGGCCATCATCAGCGCCTCGGGCGGGACCCCCAGCGGGGCGAGCCAGCGGCCGGGCGGCCCGAGAAGGATATCCATGGCGCCGCTGGCGCGAAGCATTCCCACCGCCACCAGGATGGCGACCAGGTAGGGAACGATCCGCACCGCGATGTCGAACCCCTCCCGCGCGCCTTCGACGAAGGCCTCGTAGATCCGCACGCCGCGCAGCCATCCGACCAGCAGCAGGGTGGCGATCATGCCGGGGATCAGCCAGTTCCCGGCACTCCGCCCGCCGTGGAACGCCACCCCCACCAGCGCGACGGGAAAGGCCAGGACGGCGAGGCTGGTTCCCAAGCCGACCGGCGGCGGCCTCGACGAGGGGATTTCCCTGGCGTGTTCCGTGCCCGGCCCGGCAAGAGGAGCGGGGGCCAGGGCTTGCAACCCCCGAGCAGCGGCCACCGCGACGATGGCTGCGGTCACGGTGGCGATCAGCGTCGGAACCACCACCGCCGCCGGATCGGCGGCTCCCAGCGCGGCCCGAAGCGCGATGACCTTGGTGGGCAGCAGGGTAACGCCGGCGGTGTTGATGGCCAGAAACACGACCTGGGCGTTGCTGGCGACGCCCTTGCGGGGGTTGACGCCTTCGAGTTCCTCCATGGCGCGGATGCCGAACGGGGTGGCCGCGTTGCCGAGGCCCAGCAGGTTGGCGGCGATGTTCATGGACATGGCGCCGAGCGCGGGATGGCCGTCGGGTATCTCGGGGAACAGGCGTTTGAGCGGCGGTGCCAGCATCCGGGCCAGCGCCTTCAGCAGACCGGCGGCCTCGGCCACCTTCATCACGCCCAGGAACAGGGCCATCACGCCCACCAGCCCGAGGGCCAGCGGCACAGCACCCTCCGCGGCCTTCAGGGTCGCTTCCGACAGCGCCGCCATGGCGCCCCCGCCGTGAAACTCCTTCCAGGCGGCGGTGGCGAACGCGGAGAGGACGAGGACGAGGAAGGCGGCGTTCAAGGGACCATCGTCAACGGTGCACAGGACGAAAGGGTAACAGAATGTCCCCTTCCGCGCACGCTTCCTGCCGTGCGCGGCACCCCGTTCTTGCCGCCGAAGCGCCGCCATTGCTAAGGTCGCTTCGGGAAAAGGGCAAGGACGGCGACGATGGCTCGGTTGAGGGTGGTTGCGGGTGCGCTGGTGGCTGGTCTTCTTGTTGCGGCCGCGGCGCCCGCCGCCGACATTGCGTCCATGATCGATACGGCGAAGCAGGCGTACCAGAAAGGCGATCTCGCCCTGGCCAACCGGACCCTCCAGGCCGCCCTCGCCGGGATTCAGGATCGTCTCGGCCGCGGGTTCTCGCAGTTCATGCCGGCGAGCCCGGCGGGATGGGAGGCCGAGGACGCCGAGATTCAGGGCTTGGGTGCCGTGGGTGGGGGATTGTCGGTGACGCGCGCCTACACCAAGGGCGATTCGTCCCTCAACGCCTCGATCATCCTCGACAGCCCCGCGGTCGAGGCCGCCAGCGCCCTGTTCGACACCCCGGCCGGTCAACCCAATCTCACGCGGATCAAGGTCGGCAACGAGGATGCGCTGCTGCGCTGGGATCCGGAATCCAAATCCGGGGACATCACCATCGTTCTGGACAAACGCGTGCTGCTTCAGATCGAGGGCGACAGCCTGCCCGATTCCGACTCGCTGGTGGACTTGGCGAAAGGCTTCAATCTCGCCGGCATCCGCAAGCTCGCCAATCTGCCCTCCTGAGACTCAGCGTCCAGAGCGTGATCCGATCAATTCGGATCATCCTCTGCCGCCGTTGAGGGGACGGGCTCCTAGTTCAGCAGCCATCGCACCAGAAGGGGCACCAGGATTGCCGTCGCCAATCCGTTGAGGCCCATGGCGAGTCCCGAGAACGCGCCCGCCACCTCGCCCGATTGCAGGGCCCGCGCCGTGCCGATGCCGTGGGAGGCGACGCCCAAGGCCAAGCCTTGGGCGCGCGGGTCGGCCACCTTCAGCTTGGCCAGCAGCCATGGTCCCATGGTGGCGCCGACGATCCCGGTCAGCAGCACCAGCACCGCCGTCAGCGACGGCAGGCCGCCGATTTCCTTGGCGATGCCCATGGCGATGGGGGTGGTGGCGGATTTGGGCGCCAGGGACAGGATCGTGCTGCGCGACGCGCCGAGCGCCCAGGCGATGCCGACGGCGCTGGCCGCGGCGGTGACCGAGCCGAAGGCCAGGGCGATGGTCACCGCGAGAGCAGACCGGCGCAGAGCATGGATCTGCCGGTAGAGCGGAATGGCCAAGGCGACCGTCGCCGGCCCCAGCAGGAAATGGATGAACTGGGCTCCGGCGAAATAGCGGCGATAGTCGATGCCTGTCGCCGACAGGAAGATCACGATCATGACGATCGCCAGCAGGACCGGGTTGAGCAGGGGCGTCATGCGTGCCCGCCGCCAGATCCAGGAAGCGGCGTCCCAGGCGATCAGCGTGGCGGTCAGACCCAGCAGCGGGGTATCCGCCAGATAGGTCCAGACGTCCCGGACATCGGCGGTCATTGGCGCCGGCCCTTGACCAGGGCGGACATGGCGAGACCGGTCACGGCGATGGTGATGAGGGTGCCGATGACCAGCGCCGCGGAGATCGGCAGCCACTCCTTGGCGATCCGTTGCAGGTATACCATCACGCCGACCCCGGCCGGCACGAACAGCAGCGACAGGTTCAGCAGCAAGGCGCGGCCCACTTTGTCCAGCCCTTCGGGAACGCCGCCGCGGATCGCCAGCAACAGGAAGAGAACGACCATTCCCACCACAGGGCCGGGGATCGGAATGCCCAGGAGGCGGACGATGGTCTCGCCAGCAAGCTGGCAACCGAGCAGAACCGTGATATAGGACAACACTGCCGACACCTCTTTTATGACTTTGGTGACGGCGAGATCGTCGGAGCATTCATGGCCGCTTCATGGCTCCAGAACGCGATCGGTTCGATCGCCGGCACATTGACCACCGTCGCGTTCGTGCCGCAGGTCGTCAAGACCTGGCGTAGCCGTTCCGCCCGTGACATTTCGCTGACGATGTACCTGGCCTTCTCGGCCGGGGTCGCCCTGTGGATGCTGTACGCGCTGATGATCGGCTCCTTGCCGATCCTGGTCGCCAACGGCGCGACGCTGGTCCTGGCCGGAATCATCATCGCCATCAAGATTGCCAGCCGGGGGGGGCCATGACCACGGTCGAGCTGTTCGAGCGTCTTGGATTGGCCCTGGCCATCGGCCTGTTGATGGGGATCGAGCGTGGCTGGGAAGTCCGCGAAGAGCCCGAAGGGAGCCGCGTCGCCGGCATCCGCACCTTCGCCCTGATCGGCTTGTCCGGCGGCGTCTGGGGCATTTTGGCCAGCCAGCTCGGCCCGCTGGTGCTGGCGGCGGGGTTTCTGGCCCTGGCGGCCCTGGTGGTGGTGTCCTACGGCGCTCATGAGCGGCCGGGAGCGAACATCGGCATCACCACCGCCGTTGCGGAACTGGCGGCTTTCGCCTTGGCGGCCCTGGCCGCGCTGGGGGACATGGCCCCGGCCGCCGCGGCCAGCGTCGTGGCGACGGCCCTGCTGAACGCCAAGGAGACGCTCCACGGGTGGCTGTCGCACCTGGAACGCCTGGAATTGCGGGCGGCCATTCGGCTTTTGCTGATTTCCGTGGTGTTGTTGCCGGTTCTGCCGAACAAGGAGTACGGGCCGTACGGAGGCCTCAATCCCTACACCCTGTGGCTGCTGGTCGTGATGGTGGCGACGATTTCCTTCGTCGGCTATTTCGCCATCAAGATCGCCGGTCCCCGCATCGGCAGTCTCCTCACGGGCGTGTTCGGAGGTCTGGCCTCATCGACGGCGCTCACGGTCAGCTTTGCCCGCATGGGCAGGGAAAGCCCCGGCATGCAAGGTTCCCTCGCCGCCGGCGTGGCGGTGGCCAACGCCACCATGTACGGGCGGCTGTGGACCATCGTCACCCTGCTCAACGCCCCGCTCGGGCTGCGGCTGCTGCCGCCCCTGGCGGCAATGATGGCGACCGGCTTGCTGTCGGCCTATGTGCTCTGGCGCATGCGCGCGGAGGATGAGCGCCCTGGCGCCACTCGCCTGATCAATCCTTTCGAGGTCGGCGTGGCGGCGAAATTCGCCCTCTTCCTCGGCCTCGTCCTCATCGCGTCCAAGACGTTGCAGGTGTGGGTGGGGGCGGCGGGCCTGTACCTGCTGGCTGCGGTCGCCGGGTTGGCCGATGTCGATGCCATATCCCTGTCCATGGCCGAGATGGGGGGAACTCGCGCATCGTTGACGGTGGCCGCGACGGCGGTCACCATTGCCGCCTTCGTCAACACCGGCGTCAAGGCGGCCCTGGTCGGCGTGCTGTGCGGCGGCGCCATGGCACGACGCACGACCATGGTCGTGCTCGCGGTGATCGCCTCCGGAGCCTTTGGGCTGCTGCTCCCCATAGTTATGACGGAATAGACAGCCAATCGTTTCGCTTATTGGAAACGCAAAAGTGCTGCCGAAACGACGTCGATGTTGAAATCAGCATCGAACATCAGCACTTCAGCATCATCAATTTCTTTGGATAATGGCGCGCTCGCCGATGGCTGTTTCTTGGAACGGTCGGTTTAGGTCACCGATTCGGGTAAATGGAAACGACACGAATGGTATACTATGGAAAAATGGCAAGATACTGTGGCATCGTGTTTGTCACGTTGCTTGTAGCCCTTCCGGGAAAATGTATCGCTGGTGATATCGTCGACGAAGTGAAGGTGGGATGGCTTGCGCACGATGTCGGGTTTCTTGGCCATCACAAAGAGCCAGGCAGCGATGTCAATACAGAGCTGCTGTTTGTCTCGCCATCAATTCTTTCAGCGATAGGTTCTCCCCGTCCAGATCTGGGGGTTAGTGTCAATACGGCGGGACTAACCGATATGGCCTATGGTGGCCTGACCTGGACGGCGAATCTGGTCGATCACCTCTTCGCCGAGGATGATTCCATTTTTATCGCCGGCAGTCTGGGTGGCTCGGTGAACAACGGAAAGACCAGCGGCGAATACGCGTACCGCAAGGCGCTGGGGTCCAACGTGCTGTTCCGAGAAAGCGCGGAACTGGGCTACCGTTTCTTTACCCGCTACAGCGTGTCGGCTTTCCTGGATCACAATTCCAATGCCGGCCTCGCCTCGCGCAACGAAGGACTGACCGATGCCGGGGTGCGGTTGGGTATGCGGTTCTGACGGCTGAAGGGTCCGGGAACCGCCACTCAGTCCCGCTTTTCCAGAACCGCGATGATGTTGGCCGTCCAGATCTCGGGCGGTGTTGACAACGCCCAGGAGAGAAAACGGTGGACGAGGGCGTCGGTCGCCAGGCGTCGGCGCGATCCTTGGCGGTGCGGCAGCACCGACACGACGTTCAGGCCCGCGGCGGTGGCGAGTTGCCTCAACGAATGGGGGGTGAAGGCCGTGCGGTGGGTGAGGTCGCCGAACTGGTACTGAAGTCCCCAGGGGCAAGCGGCGTTGGGCACTTTCAGCACGATGCGTCCCCCTGGGGTCAACGCGCCCTTGACGGCGGTCAGCAGACGCAGCGCGTCTTCGGCCGCGAAATGTTCGATGACGTCCAGCGCGACCACCCGATCCAATTCGCCCAGATCCGGATCGGCCAGCGCCTGCCAAACGTCCCGGCATGCGAAACGATCCCGCACGGTTTCCGGAATCACTGCCGCCAACGCCGGATCGTGGTCGATGCCGACGAAATCCGTCACGCCCTTGGCCGCAAGATAGGCGAGGAACGCTCCCGTCCCGCAGCCGATCTCCAGGAATCGCATGTCGGCGGCGCATGCCCCCGGCCGCCAGATGTCCGTGTCGAAACGGCGGATATGCTTCGGGCCGATTTCGGGGGTGGCGTATTTCTTATAGGAAGCGTAACTGCCGTAGAACCCAGGCGCCGTATCCCGCACGACCAGACTCCCGTGAGTGGGCCATCGCTTCAGGAGTAGCCGACGGACGGCGCCGGGGCAAGCGCGCGGTCCTGCGCGTGCGGGTGTCCCAGGGCACTCATCCGCCCCCCAGCGGATTGCCGGGGGCAGGGGGAGGCGCCGGCATTTCCAGCCCGCCGCCCGGAGGCGGCGGGAGGACTAGGCCCGCGGGCGGAGCCGCTTCGGCCGGCGGCGGGGGGGCTGGGGGCGCCACCATCTTCTGGTATTGCTCTGCCTGTAGGTTGGGGAGCTGCTGGAGAAAGGCCACGATCTGCCAGATTTTCTGCTCGGGAATCAGCTCGCCGAATGCCGGCATGCCGGTCATGCGGATGCCGTGGCGGACGATCCAGAACAGCTCGGCCGACGTCCAGCGGCGGACATCCTCGGCCAATTTGGGCGGCTGCGGCAGCATGTGCTTGGCGAAGGGCTTGGCATCGACGCCCGGCGCTCCATGGCAGCCCTCGCAGCGCTCATGGAAGAGCTTGGCGCCCTCCTCGACCATCCCCTCCTCGGCCAGGAAGGGCGGGGATATTCCCCTTGCGCGGGCGCGCACCGACTGGCGCTTGGCGGTGTCCAGGAGCCACGCCGTCAGGGGGGTGTGGGGACGGCTTGCGGCGACGTCGTACCCGCCGGAATAGATCCAGAACAGGAACGCCAGCACCGCCACGATAATGATGACGATGAGGCCGACGATAACCCGCATCCCATGCCTCCCTTCCGCGCGAGCCGGTGGCGCGAAAAGGAAATGGGGCCGAAGGCGTTCAATCGCGAGGGGGCACGACGAACGGCCGGTCGTGGTCGAGGGCGGGAATCTTGCGGCGGGCATCGGCGACCTTGCGCGGGTCGATCTGGGCCATGACCCAGCCGGGTTGCTCCAGCGCGTCCGCCAGGATTTCGCCCCAGGGCGAAACGATCAGCGCGTGGCCATAGGTCCTGCGGTCATTGGGGTGGGCGCCGACCTGCGCGGGGGCGAAGACGTAGCAGCCGGTCTCGATGGCGCGCGCGCGCAGAAGGACATGCCAATGGGCCTTGCCGGTGGATTGGGTGAAGGCGGCGGGCACCGCCAGGAAGTGGCACCCAACCTTGGCCAGGGCACGGTACAGGTGGGGGAAGCGAAGGTCGTAGCAGACGGATAGGCCCAGCCTGCCCCAGGGCAGATCGACCGCCACCGCCCGGTCGCCGGGGCGGAATGTGGCGGATTCCCGGTAGACCTCGCCCAGACCGAGGTCCACGTCGAACAGGTGAAGCTTGTCGTATGTGGCGGCGATCGAGCCGTCCGGGCGGATCACGAACGAACGGTTGGCCACCATCCCGTCATCCAGCAGGCAGGCGAGCGTGCCCGTGTGCAGCCAGCAGTTCAGTTCCCGGGCCAGGTCGCGGAACGCGGCGAGCGCGACATGATCCTCCTCGGGCATCGCCTTGAGCACGATGTTGGTCCGTCCCCATTCCATCATCGCCACGTTCTCGGGCATCAGGATGAGGTCGGCGCCCGCGGCCCGGGCGTCCACCGCAAGGCGGCTTACCGCGTCGATGTTGCGGGCGAGGTCGTTGCCGGAATTGAGCTGGAGGCAGGCGGCCGTGAAGGGAGTCACGCGCCCGCCCTGAGCATCGGGTCCAATCCGCCCGCGGCGTCCAGGGCATAGAGGTCGTCGCAGCCGCCGACATGGACGCCGCCGACGAAAATCTGCGGCACTGTCTGGCGTCCGCCCGCCCGCGCCACCATGGCGTCGCGGAGCGCATGGTCGTCGGTGACGTCGATCTCGCGGTAGGACACGCCCTTCTTGTCGAACAGGCGCTTGGCGCGGACGCAGTAGGGGCAAACCTTGGTGGTGTAGATTTCGATCTCGGGCATTCGGCGCAACTCCATGGCGACGGTCGGCCCAATATAGCGCGTGCCCCGAATTTCGCCAGATCGCCGCGGCCGCTACCGGATCACGCGCCCAAGGGTCAGGACGTCCACGTTCGCGGCCCCCGCGCGCAACAGCGCCTTGGCGCATTCGCCGACGGTGGCTCCGGTGGTCAGCACGTCGTCGATCAGCAGCACGTTGCGGTCCTGAATCGCGGCGCTCTTGCGCTCGCGAACGGCGAAGGCGCCCTTGACGTTTCTGGCCCGCTCGCTTCGGCCCATATGCCCCATGGGGGGCGTTGGCCGGCGCCGGACCAGGAGATCGGGGTCCACCGCCAGCCCGGCCTGCTTCCCTACGGCCAGGGCCAGAACCGCGGCCTGATTGTAGCGGCGTCCCAACAGGCGCAAGGGGTGCAGCGGCACGGGCGTGGCGACGTCGGCATCGGCGATCAGCTCGGTGCCCGCCCGTGCCATCCAGCGGCCGAAGGCCGGTGCGCCTTCCAGCCGGTCGGCGTGTTTGAAACGCAGCACCAGCGCCCGGCTCGCCTCGTCGTAGCGGAACACGGCCCGGGCGCGGCGAAACGGCGGGGGTGCGGCGGCGCAGGCGGCGCAGACGGCGCCGGGACCGGCGTCGAACTCGAACGGCAGGCCGCAGGCGGCGCAGGCGGGCGGGGTCAGGAAGGTGATTCCCTGCCAGCAGGCCGGGCACAGGCTGCCCGGTTCCGAGACGATGGCGCGGCACGACAGGCACAGGGGCGGCAACACCAAATCCAACGCCAGCCGGATCGCTTCCCGCACCCTGGTGCGCACGTCGCTCACGGCGGTTTCCCCTTTTCGCCGCCCCGCCGGGCATGCCATATAGCCGGCATGGCCGATGCCATGACAATCTTCGATCGCGTGTTGGTACGCAAGCGCCGCGACCGCGCGGCCGCCGGTTTCGCCGCCCACGACTTCCTGGTGCGCGAGGCGGCCGAACGTCTGGCCGACAGGCTGGAGGACGTCAAACGCCGGTTTCCCCTGGCGCTCGACCTCGGCTGCCATACCGGGATCATGGCCGAGGTGCTGGGCGGGCGCGGCGGCGTCGAGACGCTGATCCAGGCCGACCTTTCCCCCGCGATGGCCGCGCGGGCCGCCGCCAACGGCTGTCCCACCGCGGTCGCCGACGAGGAATGGCTGCCGTTCGCCCCCGGCCGGTTCGATCTGGTGTTGTCATGCCTTTCCCTGCATTGGGTCAATGATCTTCCGGGAACGCTTGCGCAGATCCGGCGGGCGTTGAAACCCGACGGGCTGTTCCTGGGAGTGATGCTGGGCGGCGGCACGCTGGCCGAACTGCGCCAGTCCCTGGCCGCGGCCGAGTTGGAAAATGAAGGCGGCCTCAGTCCCCGGGTGTCGCCGTTCGCAGACGTGCGCGACTTGGGGCAGCTCTTGCAGCGGGCCGGCTTCGCCCTGCCGGTGGTGGACGGCGACAGCATCGGCGTCACTTACGCCGACCCCCTGCGGCTGATGGCGGATTTGCGAGGCATGGGCGAGGCCAACGCGGTGCACGAACGGCGCAAGACCATGATGCGGCGGGGTACCCTTCTGGCCGCGCTGTCTCGCTACCGGCAGGATTTCGCCGGTCCGGACGAGCGGCTGTCGGCGACGTTCCGGCTGTTGACCATGACCGGCTGGGCGCCGCATCCGTCCCAGCCGCAGCCCCTGTCCCCCGGCTGCGCCACGCATTCGCTGGCCGAAACCTTGGCGCTGGCCGAAACCCTGGGGACCGCCGCTGACGGCGACGGCGGCTGACGATGCTGTTCCACGCTCCGCTGGTGCGCGGCAGGCTGGTGCGGCGCTACAAGCGTTTCCTGGCCGACGTCGAACTCGACGGCGGCGCGGTGGTGACCGCCCATATCGCCAATACCGGCGCCATGCTGGGGCTTGATCGGCCCGGCATCGAAGTATGGCTGTCGCCGGCCGCCAATCCCGGACGCAAGCTGCCGTGGAGCTGGGAGCTGTGCCGGATCGACGGCCACCTCGTCGGCGTCAACACGGCACACCCCAACGCCATCGCCGCCGAGGCGGTGCGGGACGGTCGGATTGCGGAATTGGCCGGCTACGAGCATATCCGCCGCGAGGTCCGCTACGGCCGCAACTCGCGCATTGATCTGTTGCTCGGGGCCGCCGGCCGTCCCACATGCCATGTCGAGGTCAAGAACGTCCACCTCAGGCGCGGCGACTGGGCCGAGTTTCCCGATGCGGTGACGGCGCGGGGGACCAAGCACCTGGCCGAACTCCGGGGCGTCGTCGCCGAGGGGGGCCGGGCGGTGATGTTCTACGTGGTGCAGCGCGGCGATTGCCGCGCCTTCCGCCCGGCGTCCGACATCGATCCGGCCTATGCGGCGGCGCTCCTCGACGCCGCCCGCGACGGCGTCGAGGTGATCTGCTATACCTGCGTGCTCAGTCTGGAGGGCATTACTTTAGGTGAGCGGCTGCCCCTGTCCTTGGGCGGTTCGCGGTAGACGAAGGATCAGGATGGAACAGGAAGACCGGGAAACGGGGCGCGTCACCCTGCATGGGCCCGACGATTTCGCCGGCATGCGGGCCGCCGGCCGGCTCGCCGCCGAAACCCTCGATTTCATCACGCCCCACGTGGTGCCGGGCGTGACCACCGCCGAACTCGACCGCCTGTGCGCCGAGTTCGTGGCCGAGCGGGGCGGCATCAGCGCGCCGCTCAACTACCGCGGTTTCCCGCGCTCGATCTGCACGTCGGTGAACCACGTCGTCTGTCACGGCATTCCCGGCGACAAGAAGCTGGAAGAGGGCGACATCGTCAACATCGACGTTACGCCCATCCTGGACGGTTGGCACGGCGATTCCAGCCGCATGTACTTCGTCGGCAAGCCGGGGGTGAAGGCGCGCAAGCTGGTCGAGGTCACCTACGAGGCGCTGATGCGCGGCATCGAGGTGGTCAGGCCCGGCGCCACGCTCGGCGACATCGGCCACGTCATTCAGACATTCGTGGAAAAGCACCGCTTTTCGGTCGTCCGCGAATTCTGCGGCCATGGGTTGGGACGGGTCTTCCACGAGCCGCCGAACGTGATGCATTACGGCAAGCGCGGCGCCGGGCTCGTGCTTCAGGCGGGGATGTTCTTCACCATCGAGCCGATGGTCAATGCCGGCAAGGCCGACACCAAGGTGCTGGCCGACGGCTGGACGGCGGTGACCAAGGACAAATCCCTGTCCGCGCAGTTCGAGCATTCCGTCGCGGTGACCGAGGCGGGGTGCGAGATATTCACCATGTCGCCCAAGGGCTGGCACTGCCCGCCCTATGAGTGAGGGCGACGGAACAGCGTCATCCTGAGCGAAGCGGGGGACCGTTCAGGCCCTTTGGCCTGAACGGTCCCCCGCCCGCGTCGCGTTCGGGATGGCGTCCCGGCGGTCAGTCCTTGGTCCCGAACACCATGTAATTGACGTCGAGATCGCCGGTTTCGTGCCATTCGTCGCGGAAGGGCGAATAGGCCATGCCGGCCTGCTCGCGCACATCGACCCCGCCGGTGCGCAGGAATGCGGCGAATTCCGAAGGCTTGACGAATTTGTGCCAGTCGTGGGTGCCCATCGGCAGCCACCGCAGGATGTATTCGGCCCCCATCACCGCCAGGGCGTAGGACTTGGTGGTGCGGTTGAGGGTGGCCCCCATGAACGCGCCGCCCGGCCGCAGGTGGTCGGAGGCCAGGGCCAGGAAGTGCGCGGGATCGGGCACGTGTTCGACCACCTCCATGGCGATCACCACGTCGAACGTTTCGTCGTTCAAGGTCTCGGGGCCGCCCACGCGATAGTCGATGGACAGTCCGCCCTGCTCGGCGTGGATTCTGGCGACGGCGACGTTCTTGTCCCCGGCGTCGATGCCGGTGACCGAAAAGCCCATGCGCGCCAAAGGTTCCGACAGAAGGCCGCCGCCGCAGCCGATGTCGAGCAGGCGCAAGCCCGTGAAGGGAGTGGTCGAACCGGGATCGCGGTCGAAATGGGCGGCCAGCTTGCGGCGCATGAAGCCCAGCCGCACGGGGTTGAATTTGTGGAGCGGCTTGAACTTGCCATAGGGGTCCCACCAAGCTTCCGCCATGGCGGTGAAGCGGGCGACCTCGTCCGAAGACGCGGTGGCCTCGCGTTCACGTATGCGGGCCGGTGGCATGCGCTTGGGCTCGGTCGGGTTCACCATTGGGTACTCCTAAAGACTCGCACGACCTCAACTCTCCCAGGTTGTAGCTGCGCTTGCTTCCGCGTTGGCGACAGAGTATGAAGAGGCGCCTTGCAGGCGGCAACTGGGCAGACAAAAGATTTCTGGAACCGACCAATCGCGCTTCCTGCCGGGCGCGCGGTCAATAGGGAATTTTCATGGCTCGCATCGTGATGAAATTCGGCGGCACGTCCGTGGGCGACATCGACCGGATCAAGAACGTGGCCCAGCGGGTCAAGCGCGAGGTGGATTCCGGCAACGAGGTCGCGGTGGTGGTCTCGGCCATGTCCGGCGTGACCAACCAGCTTGTCGACTGGTGCAAGCAGATCGCCCCCCTTCACGATGCCCGCGAATACGACACGGTGGTCGCCACCGGCGAGCAGGTCACCATTGGGCTGTTGTCTATCGCCCTGCAGGAAATGGGCGTGTCGGCGCGCTCCTGGTGCGGCTGGCAGGTTCCGATCCGGACTGACGGCGTCCATGGCAAGGCCCGCATCATGGCTATCGACACCGATGATATGGCGGTGCGGATGGCGGACGGCCAGGTGGCAGTGGTGGCTGGCTTTCAGGGTATCGGTCCCGACAACCGGATTAGTACGCTGGGACGCGGGGGGTCGGACACGTCCGCGGTGGCGCTGGCCGCGGCGCTCCAGGCCGATCGCTGCGACATCTATACGGATGTGGATGGCGTCTACACCACCGACCCCCGTATCGTGGCCAAGGCCAGGAAGCTCGACAAGATCACCTACGAGGAAATGCTGGAACTGGCCTCGGTGGGCGCCAAGGTGCTCCAGACCCGTTCGGTCGAGATGGCCATGAAGCATCGCGTTCGCGTGCAGGTGCTGTCATCGTTCGTCGACGCCCCCGGAACGCTTGTGTGTGATGAGGATGAAATCGTGGAAAAGGAACTGGTAAGCGGCATCGCCTACAGCCGCGACGAGGCGAAGATCACCCTGGTCCGGGTTCCCGACCAGCCCGGCGTGGCCGCATCCATCTTCGGCCCGCTGGCCGAGGCCGCGATCAATGTGGACATGATCGTCCAGAACGTGTCCGATGACGGCCGTTCGACCGACCTGACCTTTACGGTCGGCAAGGCCGATCTTGACCGCGCCCGGAAGGTGATCGAGGAGGCGAGGGGCAAGCTGTCCTTCGAACGTCTGGCGGCCGACCCCAACGTGGTCAAGGTCTCCGTGATCGGCGTCGGCATGCGCAGCCATGCGGGCATCGCCCAAAAAATGTTCCAGACGCTGGCCTCGGAAGGGATTAATATCCAGGTCATCTCCACGTCGGAAATCAAAATCAGCGTGCTGATCGACGAGAAGTACACCGAACTGGCCTTGCGGGCGTTGCACGCCGCCTACGATCTCGACGCCGCTTGACCCGCTGTGCGTCCGAAACGAGGGATTTGATGGACAGCGCTCGTCAGCGGCTCGATTACCTGTGGCGGCGGGGGCGGGATTTTCTGGGGACCGACCTTGCCATCCTCGGCGGTGCGATGTCGTGGATTTCCGAGCGGAATCTGGTCTCCGCCATCTCCAACGGCGGCGGCTTCGGGGTGATCGCCTCGGGCTCGACGACGCCCGACCGGCTGGCCGAGGAAATCGGCGCCACGCAGGAGATGACCGCTAAGCCTTTCGGCGTCAACCTCATCACCATGCATCCCCAGCTCGACGCCCTGATCGACGTCTGCGGCGAATTGCAGGTCGGCCATATCGTTCTGGCCGGGGGATTGCCGTCGTCGTCCGCCATCAAACGCGCCAAGGACACCGGCGCCAAGGTGATGTGTTTCGCCCCGGCGCTGGTCATCGCCAGGAAACTGGTCCGTTCCGGTGCCGACGCCCTGGTGATCGAGGGGACGGAGGCGGGGGGGCACATCGGCCCCGTGGCGACCAGCGTGCTGGCTCAGGAAATCCTTCCCGAGATGGGCCCCGTCGTGCCGGTCTTCGTCGCGGGTGGAATCGGCCGCGGCGAGGCCATCGTTTCCTATCTCGAAATGGGTGCGGCCGGCGTCCAGCTCGGCACGCGCTTCGTGTGCGCCGGGGAATGCATCGCCCATCCCAATTTCAAGCACGCGTTCATCAAGGCGTCGGCCCGCGATGCGGTCCCCAGCGTCCAGGTCGATCCTTCGTTCCCGGTCATCCCGGTGCGTGCGCTGGCCAACAATGCGACCAGGCGGTTCGTCGAGTTCCAGCAAGAGGTCATCGCCCGCTTCCGTGCGGGCGGAGTCGAGCAGAAGCAGGCGCAATTGGAGATCGAGCATTTCTGGTCGGGCGCGCTCCGGCGGGCCGTGATCGAGGGCGACATCGAGAACGGCTCCGTCATGGCCGGCCAAAGCGTCGGCATGGTCATGGCGGAACAGCCGACCGCCGCCATCCTTGCCGAGCTTGTCGGACAGGCGGTGGCGACCCTCGCCGCCCGCGATAGTCGCCACCCCGTGGTCGTGTGATGGCGGCGGCGGCGCCTTCCGTCTCGCGCCGCCTTCTCGCCCGCCTGCGCGACCTGATGGCGGGCGGCGGGTCCGCCCAGGAACGCCTCGATAAGGTCGTAAGCCTGATCGCCGCCGACATGGTCGCCGAAGTGTGCTCGTGCTACGTCATGCGCGCGGGCGAGGTGCTGGAACTGTTCGCCACCGAGGGGCTCAAGAAGGCAGCGGTCCACAAGACCCGCCTGCGGGTAGGCGAGGGCCTGGTGGGCGACGTCGCCGCCCATGCGCGGCCGCTGGCTCTGGCGGACGCCCAGTCCCATCCCCTGTTCGCCTAC
Organism: Pseudomonadota bacterium; assembly: GCA_021847015.1. GTDB lineage: Bacteria > Pseudomonadota > Alphaproteobacteria > Rhodospirillales > Magnetospirillaceae > JAJZVW01. The sequence goes on from JAJZVW010000002.1 coordinate 161,494, forward strand.
CGTCCGGAAACGGGCGAGGAAATCTATCATTCGCTGATGGGCGTCCCCATCATCCGCGGCGCCCGCGTGATCGGCGTGCTGGTGGTGCAGAACCGCAGCATGCGGCACTACACCGACGAGGAGATCGAGACCCTCGAGACGATCGCCATGGTGCTCGCCGAACTGGTCGCCTCGGGCCAGCTGGTGCGGCGCGAGGAACTGGTGGCGGTCGATGGCAATGCGCTCTTGCCGCTGCGCATCGAGGGCGCGCGCCTCAATCGCGGCGTCGGTATCGGCGTCGCGGTGCTCCACGAGCCCAGGCCCGCCATCCGCAAGCTGGTCGCCGAAGACCCGGAGGTCGAACTTGGGCGTCTGCGCGAGGCCTTGGCCGCGATCAAGACCGCGCTGGACGAGCTGTTCAGCCGTCCGGAACTCCGTGACGGCGAACATCGCGACGTGCTCGAAACCTACCGCATGTTCACCGAGGACAAGGGCTGGCGGGCGCGGATCGGCGAGGTGATCCGCTCCGGTCTGACCGCCGAGGCGGCGGTTCAGAAGGTCCATGACGACATGCGCGCGCGCATGAGCACCGTCACCGATCCGTATCTGCGCGAGCGTCTCCACGATTTCGACGACATCGCCAACCGGCTGCTGCAATACCTGTCGGGGGGCGAGCGGCCGGTGTCCAAGCGCGATCTGCCGCCGGACTTCATCCTCATCGCCCGCGCCATGGGGCCGATGGAGCTGTTCGACTACGATCCCGCCAAGCTGCGCGGCCTTGTGCTCGAGGAAGGCTCGCCCACCTCGCACGTCGCCATCGTCGCGCGGGCGCTCGACATCCCTGTCGTGGGCCGCTGCAAGGAGGTGCTGGACAAGGTCGAATGCCTGGACATGGTCATCGTCGACGGCGACGGCAGCCAGGTGTTCATCCGGCCGCCCGAGGACATCCGCGACCTGTTCGGCGAGGCGCTCCGCCAGCGGCGCCGGCGGGCCGAGCGTTACGCCCTCTTGCGCGACCTTCCGGCGGTCACCCGCGACGGGGTGGGCGTGAGCCTGATGATGAACGCGGGGCTGCTGCTCGACCTCCAGCATCTGCACGATTCGGGTGCGGATGGGATCGGCCTGTACCGCACCGAGCTGCCCTTCATGGCCCGGTCGTCGCTCCCCGACGTCGAGGCCCAGACCGTCCTCTACCGCAAGATCCTCGATCAGGCGGACGGCCGCCCGGTGGTGTTCCGCACGCTCGACGTGGGCGGCGACAAGGTCCTGCCGTATTGGAATCCTTACGAGGAGGACAACCCCGCCCTGGGCTGGCGGTCCATCCGCATCACTCTGGACCGGCCGGCGGTGCTGCGCCATCAGCTTCGCGCGCTGCTGCGCGCGGCGGCCGGGCGCGAGCTTTCGGTGATGTTCCCGATGATCGCCGAGGTGGCCGAGTATCGGCAGGCGCGGTTCATCCTGGATATCGAGATCGAGCACCTCCGCCAGGCGGGGCACCGGTTGCCCGAGCGGGTGCGTGTCGGCGCCATGCTGGAGGTGCCGGCCCTCGCTTTCCAACTCGACGCCCTGCTTCCGCTGATCGATTTCATTTCGGTCGGTTCCAACGACCTCGCCCAGTTCCTGTTCGCCGCCGATCGCGGCAATCCCCGCATTTCGGAACGCTACGACCCGCTCGCCCCGGCGATGTTGACCTTCATCCGCCGCCTGGCCCGGCGGTGCGACGCCGCCGGTGTCTCCTTGAGCGTCTGCGGCGAGATGGCCGGTCGGCCGCTGGACGCCATGGCGCTGATCGCGCTGGGGGTGCGCACCCTGTCGGTGACCGCTCCGGCCGTTGGGCCGGTCAAGACCATGATCCGCAGCCTCGATTTACCTCCGGTGGCCGCCTACCTGAGGGCGCGGATCCAGTCCCCCGACCATAGCTTGCGCGACGAACTAAGAAGTTTCGCCATCGACCATGGCGTGGTGATCTGATCTTTGAAAGAATGGAAAATGCCCTCCGGCAGGCTTGTGCGTTGCCTCTTTGGCTGCCGATTTGGTAGAACGTGTGTTAAATCCGGTTTCGACCGGCCTTGAGGCGACGGGAATCCTGCGGTCTTCCCCGGCTATTGCCGGTATGGTGAGACCGTTATTTGGAACGTCGGGCCTCGGTGGAGACGAAGAGGTTTCCGTGGCGAGCACACTCCAAGACGATCCTTCCGCGAACGGCTCCGATCCGTCCCCTTCGGCCGTCTCTTCTCCGTCCATCGGCGTCGGTGCCGCCCTGCGGGCAGCCCGCGAACGGACCGGCAAGGACGTCGAAGCCGTGGCCAAGCAGTTGCTGATCCGGCGCCCCTTTCTGCAAGCCCTCGAAGAGGGGCGGCACAAGGATCTGCCGGGAGGCACCTACGCGATCGGCTTCCTGCGCACCTATGCCGAATTCCTGGGGCTCGACGGCGAGGAGATGGTGCGGCGCTTCCGGCAGGAGGCGGCCGGCGACCTCAACGCCCGTTCGGAGCTGAACTTTCCGTCTCCGGTCTCGGAGGGCCGTATTCCAACCGCCGGCATCATGTTCGTCGGCCTGCTCGTCGCGGCCGCCGCAGCGGCGGGATGGTACTGGCTGGGCGGGCGTGACGCCAAGGTGGCCGAATTGGTTCCGCCATTGCCCGATCGCATGGCGTCGGTGTTCAATCGGGTGGCCGGCGTTGGCGCCGACGACAAGGCGCAGCCGCCGCCGGCCAAGACGGAGGATGCCGCAGCAAAGCCGGATCAGGCGCCCGCGGCTCCCGATGCGACCGATGCGGCCTCCGGCCAACCCGCCGAGGCGCCCGACGCATCGCAGGCGAAGCCGGCCGACAAGGTCGCGGTCAAGGAAGACGTCGTTCCCCCCGTCGAAGTGGATGACGAGGCCAAGGCCGCCCCGGCGGACGATGCCGCCAAAGCGACGCCCCGGCAGGCGGATGCGGCCCCCCGTTCCGGGACGTCCGGCAAGCCGGCGCCTGCCGCCGACAGCGCGGCGGAAGCCAAGCCGGCCAAAGCCGATTCCAAGGCCGGCGACAAAGGCGACGCGAAGGCGGTGGCGGGCAAGCCGGTGGAAAAGGAGGCCAAGCCGGCGGCTGGAGCCGCCACGCCCGAGGACGGCAAAGCCGCAGCCAAGGGCGAGGCCGCCACTACTGCGGCCACCACCACCACAGCCACCGCCACCGCCGCGCCGGTTTCCGAGGCGGCGAAAGCCGATGCCAGCCCGTCCGATGCCCGTGTTGTGATCAGGGCGGCGGCCGACGATTGCTGGATGCAGGTGCGTGAGATGGACGGGCGCCTGCTGGTGTCGCGCCTTCTGCGCAAAGGCGAAAGCTATGGCGTGCCCAACCGCCCCGGTCTCACGCTGACGGTCGGCAGTGCGGGCGCGGTCGATATCCTGGTTGACGGCAAGAAGACCGCGTCCCTGGGCCAGCTCGGCCAGGTCCGCCGCGATGTCAGCCTGGACCCGGCCAAGCTGACCGCCGCTCCGTGATCCCGTGAATGGGGGGAGAGTCGCCAGCGGCCTTTCCGTGACACGAGGAAATGCGCTATAACCCAGCGCCTCGGGCGTGTGTCGCGGCCGGTCGCCCGGCCGTCGCTTTCGGCCCCTTCCTTTCAGCGAGTCCAGTATGAGCGTGCGGCCCTATCGCGAGATTTTCCGCCGGAAGAGCCGGCAGATTCACGTGGGTTCCGTGCCGGTCGGCGGCGACGCGCCCATTTCGGTCCAAACCATGACCAACTCGCTCACGTCGGACGCCCGGGCGACCATCGACCAGATCCGGCGTGCCGAGGAAGCGGGCGTGGACATCGTGCGGGTGTCGTGTCCCGACGAGGAATCCACCGCCGCCCTCAAGGAGATCGTGCGCCACGCCACGGTGCCGATCGTCGCCGACATCCACTTCCACTATAAGCGCGCCATCGAGGCGGCGGAGGCGGGCGCCGCCTGCCTGCGCATCAATCCCGGCAACATCGGGTCGGCCGAGCGCGTGCGCGAGGTGGTGAAGGCGGCCAAGGATCACGGCTGCGCCATGCGCATCGGCGTCAACGCCGGCTCACTGGAAAAGAACCTCCTGGAGAAATACGGCGAGCCCTGTCCCGAGGCCATGGTGGAAAGCGCCATGCACCACGCCAGGATTCTGGAGGACAACGACTTCTTCGAGTTCAAGATCAGCGTCAAGGCGTCCGACGTTTTTCTGGCCGTGGCCGCCTACCGCGCCTTGGCCCAGGCGTGCGACTATCCCCTCCATCTGGGGATCACCGAAGCCGGCGGCCTGATCGGCGGGACGGTCAAATCCGCCATCGGCATGGGCGCCCTGTTGTGGGAGGGTATCGGCGACACCATCCGCGTGTCGCTGTCGGCCCATCCGGTGGAGGAGGTCAAGGTCGGCTACGAGATCCTGAAGTCCCTGGGGCTGCGCTCCCGCGGGGTGCGCGTCGTCTCGTGCCCGTCCTGCGCGCGCCAGGGCTTCGACGTGGTCAAGACGGTCGAGGAATTGGAACGGCGGTTGGCCCATATCACCACGCCGGTGACCCTCAGCATCATCGGCTGCGTCGTCAACGGCCCCGGCGAAGCGCGCGAGACCGACGTCGGCCTGACCGGCGGCGGCGGCGACCAGCACATGGTCTACGTGGCGGGCAACCCCGACCATAAGATCGAAGGCAAGGATATGATCGACCACATCGTCTCCCTGGTCGAGCGCAAGGCGGCCGAGGTCGAGGCGGCCAAGGGAAAGGCGTGAGATGACGGCTTTGCAGCCGGTCCGCGGCACCCACGATCTTCTTCCCGACGAAGCGCGGCGGCACCGCCTGGTCGAAGAGACGGCGCTGGCGGTGGCACGCCGCTACGGCTATGCCGAGATCGCCACGCCCATCTTCGAGTTCACCGAGGTCTTCGCCCGCACCCTGGGCGAGACGTCGGACGTGGTGACCAAGGAGATGTACACCTTCACCGACCGCTCGGGGGATTCCATCACCCTGCGGCCCGAAGGAACCGCCGGCGTGGCCCGCGCCTTCATTTCCGGCGGGCTGGCCCAGAGCTTGCCCCTGAAGGTGTTCTACCGCGGCCCGATGTTCCGCCACGAACGTCCGCAGAAGGGCCGGCTGCGCCAGTTCCACCAGATCGGCGTCGAATTCCTGGGCGTTGAAAGTCCGCTTGCCGACGTCGAGGCGCTGGCCCTGGCTTGGCGCATCCTCGATACCTTGGGGATGGCCGACAAGATTACGCTCGAAATCAACACCCTGGGCGACGGCGAAAGCCGCGCGGCCTACCGCGATACGCTGGTGGCCTATCTGTCCGATTTCCGCGGCGAACTGTCCGAGGACAGCCGCGCGCGGCTGGAACGCAATCCCTTGCGCGTCCTGGATTCCAAGGACGAAGGCGACAAGCGCATTGTCGCCGGGGCGCCGGAAATGAGCGGGTCCCTGACCCCGGCCGCCCGGCAATTCTTCCAGCAGGTCACGGACGGGCTCTCGGCCCTCGGAATTCCGTTCACCGTCAATCCGCGGCTGGTGCGCGGGCTCGATTACTACTGCCACACCGCGTTCGAGTTCACCACCACAGCCCTGGGCAGCCAGGGGACGGTCCTTGCCGGAGGTCGCTATGACGGGCTGATCGCTCAGATGGGCGGTCCACCGACGCCTGGCATCGGCTGGGCCGCAGGCGTCGAGCGCCTCGCCATGCTGGTGGAGGATATGCCGCCGGCCGAGCGTCCGGTGGCCGTCATTCCCATGGGGGATGCCGTTGCCGGCCTGAGCGTTGCGGAAACGCTGCGCGGGGTGGGGCTGGCGGTCGAGATGGGGTTTTCCGGCAACATGAAGAAGCGCATGGCGCGGGCCAACAAAGTCAACGCCTGTTACGCCGTCATCCTCGGAGAAGATGAAATGACGCGCGGTTTCGTCTCGCTCCGCGACCTCGATACCGGCACTCAGGTGGAGGTGCCGCTCGCTTCGCTGGCGGAGCGGCTGCTCGGACGGGGATGATGCGTTGACCGGCCCCGCGTCCCGCTTCACCATCATCGGCGCCAACCATCGTTCGGCGTCGCTGTCGTTGCGCGACGCGCTGTTCATCGACGACGACGCGGCGCCGGGTTTCCTGGAATCGCTCAAGGAGCGCGGCCTGCGGGAATGCCTGATGCTGTCCACCTGCGACCGGGTGGAGGTCTGGACCGCCGGCGAGGATGCCGAGCGGGCCGCCGCCGCGGTGGTGTCCGCATTGGCGGCGCGGACGGCGCTGACGGATTCCGGGCTGGCACCGCATCTCTACACCTTGACCGGCGCGGAAGCGGTTCGGCACGCCTTCATGGTCACCGCGTCGCTCGACAGCCTGGTCATCGGCGAAGCCCATGTGTTGGGGCAGGTCAAGGCGGCGCACCGGCTGGCACGCGATGCCGGAAGTTGCGGGCCGGAATTGGAGACGCTTCTCCAGGCCGCGTTCTCGGTGGCCAAACGGGTGCGGACCGAAACCCCCGTCGGCGAGGGGCCGGTCAGCATCGCCGCGGCGGCGGTGCAGTTGGCGCGGGATCTTCACGGCGATCTCGCCGACTGCCGGGGCCTGCTGATCGGCACCGGCGACATGGGCGAACTGATCGCCGAGAACCTCATCGCTTCCGGTCTGTCGGGGCTGGCGGTGACGGCGCCGCGCCAGGGCCGGGCGGAGGCGGTGGCGCAGGCGTTGAACGGCCATGTGGTCCCGTTCGACGAGGTCAAGGACGCCCTGGCGGTGGCCGACGTGGTACTGACCAGTGTCGGCAGCCGCAATCTGGCCGTGACCGCCGATGCCGTCAGCCGGGCGCTGAAGAAGCGGCGCCGCAAGCCGATTTTCCTGGTGGATGCCGGCATACCGGGCGACATTGAACCGGCGGTCAACCGTGTCGATGGGGCCTTCCTTTACGACCTCGCCGATCTCGAACGGGTGGCGTTGCAGGGGAGGGCCGGCCGCGAACAGGCGGCGCGCTCCGCCCGCGCCATCGTCGATGAGGAGGTTGCGGCCTTCTTGCGCGGCCGCGCCGCGCGCGCCGCCGTCCCGGCGATCGTCGCCCTGCGCAGCCGCTTCGAGGAGGTGCGCGACGCGGCCTTGGCCGAAGCGGGCGGCGATGCGGCGGAGGCGACCCGCTTGCTGGTCAACCGCCTGCTGCACGCCCCCTCCGAAGAGATGAAGGGCGTGGCGGCGGAAGGGCCGGAATGGCGGGTGATGGAGCAGACGCTGAGAAAGCTGTTCCGCCTCGACGAATAGCCCGCCCGGGCCGTCCACCTCCTTAGGACCCACGGATTTTCGCCATGAACCTGGACGCCCAGTTCGACAAGGTCCTCTACCGCTATGACGAGCTCAGGGAGCAATTGTCGTCGGGGGAAGGGCTCGATTCCCAATCCTTTGCCAAGGTATCGAAGGAATTCTCGGATCTCGGTCCGGTGGCGGAGGCCATCCGCGCGCTCAACAAGGCGCGCGCGGACATGGCCGAGGCCGAGGCGATGATGCAGGATGCCGGCGCCGATGCCGACATGCGGGCGCTGGCCGGGCAGGAATACTACGACCTCAAGGAACGGCTGCCGGCCATCGAGCGGGAGGTGCAGATCATGCTCCTTCCCCGGGACGAGGCGGACGAGAAGAATGCGATCATCGAGGTTCGCGCCGGCACCGGCGGCGAGGAAGCGTCCCTGTTCGCCGCCGAGCTGTTCCGCATGTATGAGCGCTATGCGGCGGTCCGCGGCTGGCGCTTCGAGACCCTGGAGCTGAACGAAACCGGCCTTGGCGGCGTCAAGGAGGCGGTGGCCGGAATCAGCGGGCGCGGCGTTTTCGCCCGCTTGAAGTTCGAATCGGGCGTCCACCGGGTGCAGCGCGTTCCCGTCACCGAGGCCGGCGGGCGCATCCACACCTCGGCGGCCACCGTGGCGGTGCTGCCCGAGGCGGAGGAGGTCGATGTCCAGATCGACGACAAGGACCTGAGGATCGACGTCTTCCGCTCCCAGGGCGCCGGCGGCCAGCATGTCAACACCACGGATTCGGCCGTACGGATCACCCATCTGCCGACGGGCGTGGTCGTCAGTTGCCAGGACGAGAAAAGCCAGCACAAGAACAAGGCCAGGGCGATGAAAATTCTGCGCGCCCGTCTTTACGAACAGAGCCGCGCAGCCGCCGATGCGGAACGGTCGGCCAACCGGCGCAGCCAGGTCGGATCGGGCGATCGCTCGGAGCGCATCCGCACCTATAACTTCCCCCAGGGGCGGGTGACCGATCACCGCATCAACCTGACCCTTTACAAGATCGAGGACGTCATGAAGGGCGAGGCCCTCGATGAGGTCATCGAAGCCCTTATCACCGCCGACCAGGCCCAGCGCCTGGCGGACATGGGGGGATGATGGCGCCGCCCGCGATTTCTTCCACGCCCACGTCGCCATCCCGAGCCGAAAGCGAGGGATCGTTCAGGCCGGAAGTTTCCTCGGTCGCTTCGCTTCCTCGGGATGACAAGACCGCAACTTGGCCGAATGTCGGAGACGCCCTGCGCGCCGGAGCCGAGCGCCTGGCGGCGGCCGGCGTGGCCGAACCGCGCCTGGATGCGCGCCTTCTGGCAGCCGAAGCCCTGGGCCTGACGCCCCAGGAAATCTTCAGCCGGCCGGGGCGGGGGCTGACCCCGGCCGAGGCCGGGCGGCTTGATGCCCTGCTCGCGCGTCGGGCCGCCCGCGAGCCGGTGAGCCGCATTCTCGGCCGCCGCGGCTTCTGGACGCTTGAGCTTGCGCTCGGCCCCGACACCCTCGATCCCCGGCCGGACAGCGAGACGGTGATCGAGGCGGCCCTGGCGGAGCTTCCCGACCGCTGCGCTCCGCTCAATCTCCTGGATTTCGGCACCGGGTCGGGCTGCCTGCTGCTGGCGCTGCTGTCCGAGCTGCCGAACGCGCGTGGGCTGGGGGTGGACAAGAGCGCCGGAGCGCTGGACATGGCCCGCGCCAATGCCGCCGTCGCCGGTCTGGCGGAGCGCGCAAATTTCATTCGCGGCGATTGGGGTAGGGGAATCGACGGAAGCTTCGATGTAATCGTCTCGAACCCTCCCTATATCTCCAATCAGGCGATCGCCGGCCTGGCCCCCGAGGTGGCGCTTTACGACCCACACCTCGCCCTGGCGGGCGGCGACGACGGACTGGAGTGCTACCGGGCGTTGGCTCCCGACATCGCCCGCCTCCTTTGTCCCGGCGGAATCGCCGTGGTGGAGGTGGGCCAGGACCAGGCGCCGGCAGTGGCCGATGTGCTGGGTGCGGCCGGCCTCTACATCGGGGGGGTCCGAAGCGATCTGGCGGGCATGGACCGTTGCGTGGTCGCCGCCCGGGGCCGCCGATCGATGGACGAAAAAATGTGTTGGAATGTCCCGGCTTACCCACTACGGTGACGGGCGTCGAGCGCCATCGGTCCGAGGCCCGCGTCGAGCTTCCGGCTCCGCCCCTCCGAGCGCCGAACCGATCCCCCTATCGCCGCCTCTTCGTTGGAAGCGGTTCCGGCCGGTCTCCGGTCGCCAGGGATCGGATGTGAATGATCCGTATCACGCAGGAAAAGGCAGGACCCGTGAACAATCCTAAGCAACGCTCCCGCGGCCGTGGCAACCCTAATGGCGGTGGCAATCCCCATGGTGGCGGCAGGCCCAGGCAATTCGGCGGCGGTGGTCGCAATCAAGTCTTCGATTCCAACGGTCCCGAAGGCCGCATCCGGGGCAACGCGCATCAGGTGATGGAGCGCTATCTGGCCATGGCGCGCGATGCGTCATCCCAGGGCGACCGCGTCGCCGCCGAAAATTATTATCAGCACGCGGAACACTACTTCCGGCTGCTGAACGCCTACAATCAGAGCAACGGCCAGCGGCGTCCGCAGAACACCCCAACCCCGGCCGAGGACCAGATGGACCCCGCCGAGTCCGACGAGGACGAGGAGCAGGCGGCCGGTGCGTCCGACCCCGAGCAGGGGGCCGACGGGGCTTCCGAAGCCGTCGGAGCGTGACGACGTTCCGCGCGGCGCGCGAGTTGCGCGCCGCGCGGACGCCTCCATATCTAAGCCCGGCACACGAGAGGTTTTGCCGCTGCCTCGAAGGGGCGGGAGAGCCTTGTCGCAAGGAGGGCTGAATGGAGTTCGAAAAGTATACCGAGCGGTCCAAGGGGTTCGTTCAGTCGGCGCAGACCCTGGCTTTGCGCCGCAATCATCAGCGTCTGCTCCCCGAGCACCTGCTGAAGGTGCTTCTGGACGACAAGGAAGGGTTGGCCGCCAACCTGATCCGCTCGTCGGGCGGCGATCCCGCCAAGGCGCTCAAGGACATCGACGCGGAACTCGACAGGCAGCCCAAGGTCGAAGGGCCGGGGGCCGGCGGAGTCCATCTCAGCCCCGAATTGTCCCGGGTTTTCGAACAGGCCGAACAGATCGCCGAAAAGGCCGGCGATTCCTATGTGACGGCCGAACGGCTGCTGCTTGCGCTCGCCATGTCTTCGGGGACGGCGGCGGGGCGCATCCTCAAATCGGCCGGGGTCACTCCGCAGGGGCTCAACCGGGCCATCGAGGAGGTGCGCAAGGGGCGCAAGGCGACATCGGCCAACGCCGAGGACCAGTACGACGCCCTGAAGAAGTATGCGCGCGATCTGACGGCCCAGGCCCGCGAGGGCAAGATCGATCCGGTCATCGGCCGCGATGAGGAAATCCGCCGCACCATCCAGGTGCTGTCGCGCCGCACCAAGAACAATCCCGTGCTGATCGGCGAGCCGGGCGTCGGCAAAACCGCCATCGTCGAAGGCCTGGCCCAGCGCATCGTCAACGGCGACGTGCCGGAGAACCTCAAGAACAAGAAGCTGATGGTTCTCGACCTCGGCGCCCTGGTGGCCGGGGCCAAGTTCCGCGGCGATTTCGAGGAACGCCTCAAGGCCGTCCTCAACGAGATTTCCTCGGCTCAGGGCGACATCGTCCTGTTCATCGACGAGTTGCACACCCTGGTCGGCGCGGGTGCCGCGGAAGGGGCGATGGACGCCTCGAACCTGCTGAAGCCGGCGCTGGCGCGCGGCGAACTCCATTGCGTCGGCGCCACCACGCTCAACGAGTACCGCAAGCACGTCGAGAAGGATGCCGCCCTGGCGCGGCGTTTCCAGCCGGTCTTCGTGGCCGAACCCAGCGTCGAGGACACCGTTTCGATCCTGCGCGGGATCAAGGAGAAGTACGAGCTTCACCACGGGGTGCGGATCACCGACACCGCCCTGGTGGCGGCGGCGACGCTCTCCAACCGCTACATCACCGACCGCTTCCTTCCCGACAAGGCCATCGATCTGGTGGACGAGGCGGCCAGCCGCCTGCGCATGGAAGTGGATTCCAAGCCCGAGGATTTGGACGAACTGGACCGGCGCATCATCCAGCTCAAGATCGAGCGCGAGGCGCTCAAGAAGGAGAACGACGCCGCGTCGCGCGAGCGGCTGGGCCGGCTGGAAAAGGAGCTTGACGGTCTGGAACGCCAGTCGGCCGATCTCACCGCCCGCTGGCAGGCGGAAAAGGAGGAGCTGGCGTCCTCCACCAAGGTCAAGGAGAAGCTGGACCAGGCCCGCACCGAGATGGAGATCGCCATGCGCAACGGCGACCTTCAGCGCGCCTCGGAATTGCGCTACGGCGTCATCCCCGACCTGGAGCGGCGTCTGCAACAGGCCGACGGCGCTCCTCACCGGATGCTGAACGAGGCGGTGACCGAGGAGCACATCGCCGGCGTGGTCTCCCGCTGGACCGGCATCCCGGTCGACAAGATGCTCGCGGGCGAGCGCGAGAAGCTGCTGGGCATGGAGGAGCGCCTCAAGGTGCGCGTGGTTGGCCAGGACGAGGCGCTGACGGCGGTCGCCGACGCCGTGCGCCGCGCCCGCGCCGGCCTCCAGGACCCCAACCGGCCCATCGGCTCGTTCCTGTTCCTCGGCCCCACCGGAGTGGGCAAGACCGAACTGACCAAGGCTCTGGCCGAATTCCTGTTCGACGACGAGAGCGCCATGGTCCGCATCGACATGTCGGAATACATGGAAAAGCACTCGGTGGCCCGCCTGATCGGGGCGCCGCCCGGCTATGTGGGATACGAGGAAGGCGGAGCGCTGACCGAGGCGGTGCGCCGCCGCCCCTATCAGGTGATCCTGTTCGACGAGGTCGAAAAGGCCCATCCCGACGTCTTCAACGTGCTGCTCCAGGTTCTCGACGACGGCCGCCTGACCGATGGGCAGGGGCGGACGGTGGATTTCCGCAACACGCTGATCGTGCTTACCTCCAATCTGGGCGCCGACATTCTGGCGTCCCAGGCCGAAGGCCACGATTCCAGCGAGGTCCGCGACCAGGTGATGGAGGTGGTGCGGATAGCGTTCCGGCCGGAATTCCTCAATCGCCTCGACGAGATCCTGCTGTTTCACCGCTTGAGCCGCCAGCACATGGCCGGCATCGTCGATATCCAGCTCGGGCGTCTGCGCAAGCTTCTGGCGGACCGCAAGATCGGACTCGATTTGGACCAGGCGGCCCGGGAATGGCTGGCCGACAAGGGGTATGATCCGGTCTACGGAGCGCGTCCGCTCAAACGGGTGATCCAGCGCTGTCTGCAAAATCCGCTGGCGGGTCTGATCCTGGCCGGCAAGGTCAAGGACGGCGACACCGTGCCCGTTACCGCGGGCGCGCAGGGATTGGTGATTGACGGCGAGGAAGTCACGGAGGCGCGCTGACCGTCCTGCGGCTGGTGCATATTAGCTATTCTTAATATGCAAAGCCGCGGAGGCCTCGGAAATTGCAGGATGTCCCCACCCATGTTAGAAGGTCGCGATAACGGGGTAACCCGTTCGCACCGGATACGGCCGGCAGCCCAATCCCCCTCCCCCCCAATGGGGTGCCGGTCGCCACGCCCGGGGTCTCGCAAGAGGCCCCGGGCGTTTCTTTGGTGCGCCGGGCTTGGCGTTCAGGCGGTGACCGCCGCGATCCGCGTCAGGACGCCGAAACGTTCAGGGCGAGTGGCGATCCGCCGCGGGGCGTAACGGCGACTCGGTTGCGGCCGGCCATTTTTGCCTTGTACATGGCCGCGTCGGCGCGGTTCAGGACATCCTGGAACGAAGCGCCGGCGTTCCAGGCCGCCATCCCGATGCTGGCGGTGATGCGCACCGGTTCGCCGCTCTCCAACACTACCGCGGACGCCGAGGCCGCTTGCCGCAGACGTTCGGCGACCTCGGCGGCGGTGTCCTGGTCGGTTTCCGGCAACACGACGGCGAACTCCTCGCCGCCCAGCCGGCCGACCACGTCGACGTCACGCACTGTCGCGGCCATGATGCGTGCGAATTCGTGGATGACATGGTCCCCCGTCGCATGGCCCCACGTATCGTTGATCCGCTTGAAGTGGTCGATGTCGGCGACCAGGACGGACAGTGGGTGGCCGAAGCGGTGGGCGCGGTTCACCTCCTCGGCGCCGCGTTCGAACAGCCGGCGGCGGTTGGCGAGGCCGGACAGGGGGTCGGTGGCTGCCAGGTGGCGCAGCTCGCCATTGAAGGCATCGTTGCACATCAGCACGAAAGCCACCGTTCCCATGGTGGCGGCAACGTACACCAACAGCAGGAATCCCTTTTCCACCCACCCGGCGGAATCGTCGGGGATGGGCTGGCCCATCCCTTTCAGCGACAGGGCAAGGCGGGCGAGGAGGGCAATGCCCACGGCCAAGGCGGCGACGCCCGCGATGACGTGGGCCGAACCCGGCAGCCGGTAGCGCACCAGCAATTCGAAGACAAGCATCCCAAGGATCGCGACGAGGGCGGAGCTGACGACGACGCGCACGCCCATGAGATCGTGGGGGACGAACGCGAAATACGATGTGCCGGCCAGGACCAGCCCCACGATGGCGGTGGGAAGGCCGAGCCCGTGCGCCTTGCCCTGGAGTATGCGTGCCGCGACGTAGTTGGTGTAGAAGCCGGCCACGCCCAGGCCGTCGGCCAGCACAATGGTTGGCCCAAGTGTAAATCCCCGCGCGGCGACCAGCGCGAACGCCAAGGCTACCATCACCTTGCCGTAACTGAATATCTGCATGGACTGCGAGATGGTTCGCGGGTAGCCGTGCGCCGCCAAGAGAATCGCCGCGGAAATGGCGAAGCCATTGAGCGCGATCAGCAGGGCGACAAGTTGTGGGTTGGGATCAAGCACGGGGTCCATCCGGCAGTGCACTGGGGATGTGTACCGCATACGCCCCCTGTGCGTCATCCGTCGAAGCTGCCGGGCGGGAATGTCCGGCGGTTTGGCGCTATGATCGGCCGGGAAGACGTGGAGGAGCGCTCACGGGAAGCGGCCGAGCGGAGGATGGCGTGAATCTTGTGCATGTGGGGTCCGCGGGCGAGGTGGGCATGGACCTTGCCGGCCGGGCGGCGGGCGTAGCCGCGTTGCTGGGGCGGATGGGGGTGGTCCCGGGACGTCCCGTCGCCGTCCGGACCGGCTCGGCGTTGGCGTTGGCGCTGCTGGCACGGGCCGCGCCGGCCGTGGGGGTCGCGCTGTTCCCCATTGATCCCGACCTGCCCGAGGCGGCTGTCGGCGACCTGCTCGACACGGCCGCAATCCGCCATGTGGTGGCCGAGCGCCCGCTGGCCGGCCGCACCACGATTCCCGTCGCCGACGTGTTGGCCGCCCGGGCGCTGCCACCCGTTTCCCCGCGCCTCGCGGGCGCGGACATCGCCCTTCTGATCGCCACCAGCGGCAGCACCGGCCAGCCGAAAGCCGCGATGCTGACCGAGGATAACCTGCGCGCCGCCGCCGCCGCTTCGGCGCGGGTACTGCCCCTGGGACCCGGCGACAGGTGGCTGGCCTGTCTGCCGCTGTTCCATATCGGCGGGTATTCCATCCTGTCGCGCTGTGTCCGCGCCGGCGCCGGCATCGTTCTCCACGAACGCTTCGATCCCCAGGCCGTCGCCGCGACCCTGAGTCGGCACGCCGTGAGCCATGTCTCGCTGGTTCCGGCGATGCTGGCCCGGTTGCTGGATGGGGTGGGGGATGCGCCTCCGCCTCCGGCGCTGCGGCACGTCCTGATCGGCGGGGCGGCGCTGTCCCAGGCCTTGGCCGAACGGGCGTCGGCCGCCGGCTGGCCGATTCGGCCCAGCTACGGCATGACCGAGACGGCCTCCCAACTGGCGACCCTGGCCGAATTGCGCCCCGGCTGGCGGCGGGGGATGGTCGGACCGCCCCTGCCCGGCGCCCAGGTCGCCTTCGATGGGGCCGGCCGGCTGATGGTGCGCGGTCCGATGGTGATGGCCGGCTACGCCAATCCGGCGCTCCGCCCGGGGGAGGGACTGTCGGACGGGTGGTTCGTCACCAACGATCTCGGCGAGTTCACCGAGGCGGGCGAGTTGATCGTCCACGGGCGTGCCGACGACATGCTGGTGAGCGGGGGGAAAACCATCAGCCCGCATATGGTCGAGGATATGCTGGCGCGCTGCCCGGATATCGGCGCCGTTGCGGTCACCGGCCGCGGCGATCCGGCCTGGGGGGACGTTCTGGTCGCCATCTTTACCGGCGCCGTCGCGGCGGATGCCCTGTTGGCGTGGTGCCGGGAGTCCATCCCCGCGCCGTGGCGCCCACGGCGTGCCCTGAAGATTCCGGCCCTGCCGCTGACCGCCAGCGGCAAGCTGGACCGCAAGGCGCTACGCCGTCTGGCGGAAGGGGACGAGGCCGATTCCGGCTCCGGCGGGGAGCCGCAGCCGGCCGGCTGACAGCGCCGGCCTCGGCGCTACGTCCGCGCCCAGCCAGTCCAGCGTGGCGAGCCCGTGCGCCGGTCCTTCGCCCAGGGCGGCGGCGAGGTGGGCGGCGGCGGTGACGCCGATGGCGCTGTCCAGGCTGGAGGTCACCACCGTTTCGATGCCTTTCGCCCGCGCTCTCCGCGCCAGCGCCAGTGCGGCCAGCGGGCCGCCCAGCGCCGTCGGTTTCAGCACCAGCCGGCGGACCGCCTGGGAAGCAAGAGCCGCATCGGCGTCCGATGGCACGGACTCGTCCAGCGCCAGCGGGAACGGAACGCGCGCCTGAAGGCGCCCGAGAGCGTCGAAATCGGGGGCCGCCAGGGGGTCCTCCACCGCCTCGACCGGCAGATCGGCCACCGCCGCAAGAAAGCCTGCGGCGTCGTCTTCGCTCCATGCCCGGTTCGCGTCCAGGCGAAAGCGCAACGCGGTCACCTCCTCGGCCAGCCGCCGCAGATCGCGTGCCTCCTCCCGCCAATCGCCGATGCCGACCTTGACCTTGGCCACGCCGAAACCGGCGTCCTGCGCTCCGCGCGCCCGCGCGGCGCAATGGGCGTCGAGCGTCCCCAAGACGGCGTTGACCATCACGGATGTCGCGTCGGTCCCGGGGGACAGGTGGCCCGCGAGGGGCAGTCCACGGCGGCGCGCGTCCAAATCCAAGAGCGCCGTCTCAAGGCCGCAGCGGGCGGCCGGACAGGAGGGTAGGGCAAGGCCAGCCAGGGCGCGGCCGAGGGGTTGGCCGGGAAGTCGCGCCACGGCGCCGGTCAGCGCTGCCAGGGCAGCCGTCAAGTCTTCGGTCCGTCCCGGCAGCGGTGCGCAATCCCCCCAGCCGGCGGTTCCGCCCTCGGCCATGACCCGCACCAGCACGCCGGACCGTTCGGCGAGCGTCAGGCCCGCATCCACCCATGGCCGCACCAGCGGAAGCCGGTAGGGATGGAACGTTGCGGCGGCAATCACGGGGACGCTCAGGGACGGCGGGGAAACCGGCCGAAATCGGGGGGGCGCTTCTCGTTGAAGGCGTTGCGGCCCTCCTGGCCTTCCTCGGTCATGTAGAAGAGCGCGGTGGCATTGCCCGCCAGCTCCTGGATGCCGGCCAGCCCGTCGGTGTCGGCGTTGAATCCGGCCTTCAGCACCCGGAGCGCGGTCGGCGACAGTTGCAGCATCTCCCGGCACCAGGCCACCGTCTCCTCCTCCAACCGGTCGAGCGGCACCACCGTGTTCACCAGTCCCATCTCCAACGCCTGCCGCGCGTCGTATTGCCGGCACAGGAACCAGATCTCCTTCGCCTTCTTCAGTCCCACCGTCCGCGCCATCAGGCCGGCGCCCAGGCCCGCATCGAAACTGCCGACCTTGGGCCCGGTCTGGCCGAAGCGGGCGTTGTCGGCGGCGATGGTGAGGTCGCAGACCAGATGCAGGACGTTGCCGCCGCCGACGGCCCAGCCCGCCACCATCGCCACCACGGGCTTGGGCAGGGTGCGGATCATCCGTTGCAGATCGAGCGCGTTGAGGTGGCTGACCCCGGCCTTGTCCCGATATCCGCCATCGTCGCCCCGGACCTTCTGGTCGCCGCCGGCGCAGAAGGCCTCGTTGCCGACGCCGGTAAGGATGATCGCTCCGATGTCATGGTCGAGGCGCGCCATGTGCAGCGCCGTCATGATCTCCTCCAGCGTCTCGGGGCGGAAGGCGTTGCGCACATGGGGACGGTTGATGGCGATGCGGGCTATCCCGTCGCAGGTGTCGAACAGGATGTCGGTGAACGCGGTCCCCGGAACCGGGGACCAGGCGGCGGGGGAAACCATCCCGTTAAGCTCCTTGTTTGCAAGCGGCGAGAAACGAGCGGATGCGCGTCGTGCTGAGGGTGCGGTCCACCGGCATCCGCACGACCAGGGTCTGCCCGCTCTCAAGGCCGGCGAGCACCGCTGCGGCCGCCGCGCCGACCGTTTCGGCGACGACATAGTCCAGGTGGTAGCCGCGGGCGATGGCCTCCATCTCGACCCGTTGCGGGGTAAGCCAGCCAGCCTCGAATTCCGGCAACTCCGCCTGGGCGAGGTGGTCGAAAATTCCCCCGCCGCCATTGTCGAGCACCAGGATGACCATGTCGGCCGTCCGCGCCAAGGCCAGTCCGCCGACGTCGTGGAGAAAGGTGAGGTCGCCGACCACCGCCACCGTCGGTCCCCGCATGGCGGCGATGCCGAAGGCCGTGGACAGGTTGCCGTCGATCCCGCTGACGCCGCGGTTGCCGAAAAGCCCAAGGCGCCTTTGGCCGCGTCCCGCAAACCAATCGGCGGCGCGCACCGTCAGGGAATTCCCCAGGAACAGGGCGGTATCCTCGGGAAGCGCCGCGGCGAGGGTGCGCAGGACCGATCCTTCGAATGGCGCCTCGCCCTCGCAAGCCTGGGCCGCGAGGGTGGCGACGCCGCAGTCGCGGGCGAGCCAGTCGGCGCTCCAGGCCGAAGGGGCGGGCGTCAATCCCGTGAGGGCGTCGCAGAGAAGGCCGGGATCCACCTCGGCGAGATGGGTGGCCGTGCCGACCGGATCGGCCGGCCGCCCGTGGCCGGTCACCACGATCTGCGGACGCCCGCGACAGCGTGTCAGATAGTCGGCGGCTGCGCGGGAGATCGGCATGCCGCCGAAGCGCAGAACCCATTCGGCCTTGGGCGCGTCGCGCAGCGTCGATTCGGGGTGCGCCAGGATCAGCTCCGGCCCGCTGCCCGAGAACCGCAGCCCCGACAGGGCATCCGCCAGCACCGGCACGCCCAGGCGGACGGCCAGGGCCGCCACCGCCGCGCGGAACCCGTCCCCGAGGTTGTCGGGGCCGCAAAGGATGATCCCGCGCCGTCCTGAAAGCTCGCTGGCCAGGGTGGTGACGGTCCCGGCGGAGGGCGCCAGGGCCCCGGTGAGGCGAATGGGCGGCGGTTCCGAGTCGGGAGGCACCGGGGCGGACGGGACCAAGGGTTCGCGCAAGGGGATGTTGACGTGGACGGGGCCGGGAAGCGGTCCCAGTGCCCGCATCAGCAGGCGGGCGGCCAAGCCCGGCAGCCAGGCCCGGCTGTCGTCGGCGGGCGGCAATTGGTGGAAGGCGCGGACATGGTCGCCGAACAGCGCGACCTGGCTCATGGTCTGGTTGGCGCCGCAATCCTGCAATTCCGGCGGGCGGTCGGCGGACAGCAGCAGCAGCGGCACCCGGGCCATGTCGGCTTCGACCACGGCGGGATACCAATTGGCCACCGCCGAACCCGATGTAGCGATCACCGCCACGGGCACGCCTTCAGCCTTGGCCATGCCCAGGGCGAAGAAGGCGGCGCTGCGTTCGTCGAGCACCACGCGGGCGTCGATCCCCGGATGGCGAAGCGCTGCCAGGGCCAGGGGGGTAGAGCGTGAGCCGGGGGACAGGACCGCCCGGCGGAGCCCGCGGGCGGCGAGGGCGTCCAAGAGCGTCCAGGCCCAGCGGAAGTTGGTGTCGGCTCCCCCGGTCATCCCTATTCCAGGAGTTCGAGAAGGGTAGCGAACTTTATGTCCGTCTCGGCCAGTTCGCTTTCCGGCCGCGAGTTGCCGACGATCCCGGCACCCGCCCAAAGCCGGGCCGCACGGTTTTCGATCAGGGCCGAGCGCAGCACCACCGACGCCTCACCGTCTCCAAGGGCATCGATCCAGCCGGCCACGCCGGAGTACCAGCCGTCGCGCCGCTCACCGATGCGATTCAGCCAGGACAGGGCCTTTCCCCGGGGCCAGCCGGCGACGGCGGGCGTGGGGTGGAGGCGGGCCACCACGTCCAGCAAATGGTTGCCGGTGCGGACGCAACCGGCGACGGGAGTCCAAAGGTGCTGGAGGAGGCGCAACGGCATCACCCTGGGCTCCCGCGCATGCTCGATGCCGGTGCATATCTCCCCAAGGGAGCGGGCGACGGCATCGACGACCAGGGCATGCTCGTGGCGCTCTTTGGCGCTGGCCATCAATTCGGCGGCCAGGACCGCATCCGTTTCGGGATCGGCGCCGCGCCGCGCCGTCCCGGCCAGGGCGTGGCTGACCACGCGGTTGCCCAGCTTGACGGCCAGACGCTCGGGGCTGGCCGCGACGACCTTGCCGGTGCCGTGGGGCAAGGCGAATACCGTGCAGTCGGGGTAGCGTGCGACCAGGGCGCGCATCATGCGCGGCACGTCCACGGGACGTGAAAATTCGAGATCGACGCGGCGGGACAGCACGACCTTTCCCAATTGGCCGCCCGCAACCGCGGCGGCGGCGTCGCGCACCCGTTCCATCCACTCGGCGGGCGCCGGAGTTTCGCTGCGGCGCATCACCGTTATGGGCTCCCAGGGACGGTTGGTCGCCGCCCCGCCCAGCATCATCCGGTCGAGTTCGTCCGCCCACAGGCGCGCCACCCGCATCGTGGGACCGCCATCGCCACGGACGCTGAGGACGACGGACGCCACCATGCCGTCCCGCTGGACCAGGACGCGCGGCACCCATAATACGGCCGGGGAGTCTGCCCCGCCGGTGAACGGGAAGGCGAAGAAGGCACGCGGCGGGGAGGATGGGCCATCGGTATCCCACGTGCTGCGAAGGGCATCGAACCGGCGTGCCAAATGCGCCGGGGCGGATTCACCGTCCGAGGGCACCAGGACGGCTTCGCCGCGCCCGACGGCCCACCGCTGCGCGCTGGGTGCGGCCCAGAGCGTGTCCCCCTCGATATGGGTGGGGTCGGGCAGGGAAGACGGTGCCACGGGCACGCACAGGCTGACGAGCCGGCCTATGGGCAGGGTCGGATACCGGGACGCGAAGGTCAGCGCCGCCGCCCGTACGGTGCGGATGCTTTCCGGAGCGATTCGGCATCCGGCCGCGACGCGAATGGGCGCGGGATACGTCATGCCCGCACCAACATGCCGAGGCTGGTGGAGGCTGCCAGCGCCAACTGGGTGCGCGCGGTGGCGGCCAGGATGCGGTTGAACGCCGGCCCGGGCGGCAGGCGCCGGAAATCGCGGATGCACAAGACGGCCAGCGGCAGTGCCAATACGCCCGCCGACGCGCCGGGCGGCAGCAGCGGCAGCAGCGCGAACGGGAGCAGCATCAGCGCGCCGTAGACGTGGCGGCTTGCCGCCGGGCCGATGCGCATTGCCAAGGTGTGCCGGCCGGCGAGCCGGTCGGCCTCGGCATCCCGGTAGTTGTTGACGGTCAGCACCGCCGCCGCCGGGAATCCGATCGCCAATCCCAGCACGAGGGCGTTCCAATCGGCCGGCAAGCCCTGCAACCAGGCGCTGCCCGCCACGGCGCCGATGCCGAAAAAGGCGAGGACGAACACTTCGCCCAGCATGGTGTGGGAAATCGGCATTGGGCCGCCCGAATAGGCCCAGCCCGCCAGCAGCGACAGGAGGCCGAGCGCGACGATGGGCCAGCCGCCGACCACGGCGAGGTAAAGGCCCACCACCGCCGCCAGCCCGAAGCAGAGGAAGGCGGCGGCCCGGACGCGACCGGGGGGAGCCCAACCCAGGGCGGTGATTCGCGGCGGGCCCGGCCGCAACGGCCGGTCGCCGCCACCGAGAGCGTCGGCGACGTCGTTGTGCAGATTGGTTCCCGCCTGGATGAGGATCGCGCCGGCCAGCGCCGCAACCATCGGGCCCGGCCGGAAGGCTTGGCCGAGCGCCACCGCCAGGGCGCTGCCGGCCAGGACCGGTGCGACCGCGATGGTCAGGGTCTTCGGCCGTGCCGCCATCACCCACAACCACCAGCCGGTAGGCCGGCGGTATGCCGCGTCGATGTTCATCCCTCCCGACCCCCCGGTTTGGTGCCGACATGCAGGCAGGCGATACCGAAACTCAAATTGCTCCACGACAGGTTGACGAAGCCGGCCGTCCGCATCAAGTCCGCCATCGCCTCCTGGTCGGGAAACCGGCGGATGGATTCCACCAGGTACTCGTACGCCGCGGGCTCGTGCGCGACCCAGGCCCCCAAGCG
Organism: Pseudomonadota bacterium; assembly: GCA_021847015.1. GTDB lineage: Bacteria > Pseudomonadota > Alphaproteobacteria > Rhodospirillales > Magnetospirillaceae > JAJZVW01. The sequence continues at coordinate 183,142 of JAJZVW010000002.1, forward strand.
CGGTATCACGGCGAAAGAATACAAATTGTAGAAGGGCCGCAGAAGAGCCAAGGGACGGGAGAACTCCAGACATAGAAACCGGCCGCCGGGTACGAGGACCCTCAGCACCTCGGCCAGGGCCGTTTCCAGCCGGGTGACGTTGCGCAGGCCGAAAGCGATGGTGACGGTGTCCACCGAGGAATCGGGGAAGGGCATCGCTTCGGCCGTGCCGGCGACGAAGCGGACGGTCCGAGGGCATCGGGTGCGGCCGACCGCCATCATTTCGGGGGAGGGGTCGCACACCGCCACGTCGCGGTCGCTTGCCGCCATCAGCCGGGCGACGTCGCCGGTGCCGCCGGCGAGATCGACGATGCGCTGCCCCGTAACGGGTGCCGCCGCATGGGCCAAGGTCCGTTTCCACAGGCGGTGGATGCCCAGGCTCATGGCGTCGTTCATCAGGTCGTAGCGGCCGGCCACGGACCGGAACACGTGGCGGATGCGCCGCTCCCGCTCCTCGGGCGATACCGAGGCGTAGCCGAACGTGCCGTCGATGTCGGCCGTCACAGCACGTCGCCGCGGCGGAACAGCCGGTAGCCGAGCCAGGCGCAGCCCGTCCCCAGCAGCAACGGCCAAGTCAGCGCGAAGACGAGGTATCCGGTGCGGCCCAGCTCGTCCAGGATGACCCAGGACGCCGGGCCGAGGATGACCAGTTGGGGATCGAAAAGAAGGATGGCGGCGGTGCGGAAGGATTGCAGCGGATTGGCCAGCGCGATGCCGACCACCGCCTCCAAGGGCAATTGCTCGCGGATCAGGAGGCCGAGCAGGATCAGGTCCAGGAACAGCAGCATCACCAGCCAGATCAGGAAGGCTCCGGTCTGGGCGACGTCGGGCGAGCGCGCCACCGTCGAAATCAGCATGCCCAGCCCGAGAAACGACCAGGACAGGGACATCAATAGCAGCGTGTAGACGGCGAACAGATCCCACGGCACGCCCAGGTGCCGGTAATGGCCCCAGGCCGCCGCGCCGGCCATGGCGGCGAAGACCGGCAGGAACACTACCGCGAAGCGGCCCAGCATCTTGCCCCAGTACCAGGCGGACAGCGGAACGGGCAGCGCCAGCATGTATTCGAACACCCCCGCGGCCCGGTCGCCCGCCACCGAGCGCACGGTGGTGATGAGGATGAACACGGGCAGGATGGCGACGCAAAGCTGGATGTAGGTCACCAGCAGGCGCGACAGGCCGACGAAACCGAGCACGCGGGATTCGGTCACGCCGAACACGAACAGCAAGGTGACGACGCCCCCGAACACCAGGGCGTAGAACAGGAACCAGCGTGCGCGCAGCGAGGCGGCGATGTCGAGGCGGGCGGCATGCAGAAGTGGCGTCATCGGTCATGCTCCCGGGGCGGGATGTTCGCAACGGCCGGTGGAGCCGTGCGCGGCGACCGCCTTGCGGAAATCGGCGAAGGACAGGGCGCCCGCGCGGGCCACGGCCACCGCGCCGAAATTGTAGGACATGGGCGATTTCGGTCCGGCGACGTACCAGGCCAAGCGGCCGTCCAGCCATGTGCCGCGCTCGACGTCGCCGGCCCAGAACTCCATGTGCGGATCGGCGCTCCAGGGCTTGTCGCACAGAAACATGGCGCCGCAGCCGATATCGTCGAACTTCCACAGCTTGCCGCCGGGCCCGCGGATTTCGGCGGCGAAGTGGGGATCGTCGATGATCATGCCGCAATAGTCGCAGTTTTCCTTGCCCCACCGCACGGCGACCGGTCCCGTCCGGCCGCCTCCGCATGCGCACAGGGGGCCGGACAGGGCTGCGGCGGCCACCAGGCCCGGCACGAGACTCAGCAGATGGCGGCGGTTCAAGACCCTTGGGACGCACATGGGATGTCCTCCTCAGCCGCGGTCATGGACAGGTTGGCGATCAGGCCGGTGTAGCGCGACAGCATGCACATGAAGCGGAGCCGGTCGGGGCCATTGACCCGCCCGGACCACACCAAGCCGTTTTCATCCGGATGGAAGCACCACTCGGCGGCGGCGCGCGCGAATGCCGGATCGGTACGCACCAGGCGGACGAGGCAGGCCACGCGGCTGGTCATGTCCGCGTCGTCGGCGACGCGGTCGTCCAGCACGACGCGGCCCATGTCCATCTCGATGACGCGGTTGACCAGCGCCGCGACTTCATCCAGGCGGTGGCTGGTGATCAGCATCACCCCCGACCCTTTCCGTTCGGCCAGCAAGTGGAAGAAGATGTGGCGGGCGTCGGGGTCGAGATTGGCGGCGGGCTCGTCCAGAATCAGGATGTCGCTGTCCCGACCGAGCGCGATGCCGATCAAAGCCTTCTGTTTCATCCCGCCCGACAGCTTGATGAAGGGCAGCCGGCGGATGCGGCTGAAGTCGAGGCCGAGTTCCGCCATCACGTCCGCCATGCGCTCCGGCCGGCTGCCGCAGACGTTGGCGGCGAAGGACACCAGTTCTCCCACCGGCATTTCCAGCGGCGGCGGGATCTGCGGCACGAATCCCACGCGGCGCAATACCTGGCCGCGGTGCTCGCGCGGGCTCAAGCCCTCCACGGCGATGGCGCCGTCATGGATGTATTCCCCAAGGAGGCAGCGGATCAGCGTCGTCTTGCCCGCGCCGTTGGACCCCACGAGAGCGATCCGGTCGCCCTTGCTCAGGTCGAGGGTCACCCCGTCGAGCACGCGGTTCCGGCGGAAGGTCTTGGAGACGTCGGTGAAGCGGATCATTCGAACCTTCCTGTCACAGCAGCTTGTCGAGACCCTTGACCCTGAAGCGGAGCGAACCGGTCGGACAGGCGTCCACGCACAAGCCGCAACGGGTGCAATCGGCGCCGATGGGCAGATCGACGTCCGCGGCGTAGCTTTTCTTGGTGCATTCCAGCACATGGGGAACGAGGCAGACCTTCCGGCAATCGCCCTCGTGCAGGCAGTTTTCGAGATTGTACGTCACCTGCACCGGCGAGACCGCGCCGACGATGCCGTAGGTCAGCCCCACCGGGCAAATGTAGCGGCACCACATGCGGCGGATGAACAGGACCTCGTAGGCCAGCAAGGCGCCCACCCAGATCAGGGCAAGCCCAGGTCCGTAGATCAAAGCCCGCGACAGGATGCCGGTGGGCGAGATGGATTCGTAGACGGTGAAGCCGCTGATCGCCGCCAGGGCGGCGAACACCAGATAGAGCACCGTCCGGGTGCCGCGATGGAGCGGGTAATCCACCACCAGCCGTTTGGCGGCCAGCTTGAGGTGGATCTTTTCGGCCAGTTCCGCCAGCAGATGGTAGGGGCAGACCCAAGAACAGAACGAGCGCCCGCCGAACAGCCACCACAGGAACAGGACCGTGCCAGTGCCGATCACCAGATTGACGAGCACATGCTTGAAGGCGAGCATCACCTGGAGGGCCGAGTTGAGGTCGGCGAAATGGAAGCCGATCACCCGCGAGGCGGTGAGCGCTCCCTCGACCAGTTGCACGTCGAAACGGTACGAGACGACGAAAAGCAGGTTGACGGCGATCAGCACCGCCCAGCGCCGGTTGCGCCATGTGTTCTTCCGCGTCTCCGAATGGGTGGCCTTGATCGCGCGGGCGCGTTCGGCGCCCTTGACCCGGCGCTTGGCTTCGTGGATGGCGGCGGCCGCCTCGGTGTAGGCGGTGGGGCGCACGGGTGCCGCGCCCAGCATGATCCGCAGCGAATCGAGCAGCTTCATGACGCATTCCCCCTCTGGCGGCGAATATCGACGACGATGGCTGCCGGTTCGGCCGGGCAGATCATCTCGCACATGCCGCAGCCCACGCAGGCCGATGTGACCACCGGCGTGCGCCGTTTGTCGGCCGGGTCGGCGGACAGCGGTGCGAGCGCGATGGCGTCCTTGATGGGACATTCGCGGACGCACAGGTCGCAGAGCGGAAGGTCGTAGGGATGGTCGGCCACCCGGATCGGCTTCCACCGGTCGACCTCGACGTAACGGTGGATGCCCTTGTACGCGGGACCGCGCGCCTGGCCTTTGAACCCCACCCCCTGGCGGGCGAGGCATGCTTCCGGCCGGGCGAGGCGTGCCAGGCCCATGTGGACGTCCTCCTTGCGGTTGAGGGTATGGGAAAGGGCGCCGGTGGGGCATGCGAGCACGCATTGCACGACGTCGCACGAAAAGTCGCAGGCTTGGTTGCGCGCAACGATGTGGGGGACGCCGAGGCCGTAGCCTTCGTCGATGTCGCCCAGGTGGATCGCCTTGACCGGGCAGACCTGCACGCATTGGCCGCACTTGATGCAGGCGGCCAGGAATTCGTGTTCGGCCAGCGCGCCCGGCGGGCGCAGCCTCGGGATCCACTTGCGCAATACCGGGAAGAAGCCCAGCAGGGACGCCCCGACGACCGCGGTGCCCATGGCGACCGACCGCAGGATCTGGCGACGGAGCTTCTGGTTGGGAAGAAGCGGGGGTGGCGCGGGTCTGGGTTCGGTCATGGCTGCGCGGCCCTCCGTTGTCCGGCGTCGGAAATTCGGTAACGGGGATGTTTGTCCTCGAGGATTATCTCGGGCTGGCTGAACGGCGCGAGGCGGTCGAGGAAATCCAGGACTTCAAGCAGGGGCGTTCCCTTGAAGAAACGGGTGTTGGGAACGTCCATCCACATCTGGCCGGCATAGGCCATCAGGATGAACGGCGTGTCGCCGATGCCGTCATTGTTGCGATCGAACCCCTCGTAACTGTCCCAGGCGTTCCCGTCCCACAGGTTGTTCTTCGCGCTGCCTCGTCCGTAGACCGCGACGTCGGTCATGTTGCCCTTGAACTCGTTGGCGCGGAATTCGTTGTCATGCCACTCGTTGATGAAGCTGACGCCGATATCGTCGAAGGCGATGCGGTTGCCTTCGATGCGGTTGACCATCCCCGGCTGGTAGGGCGAGATGTCCAGGGCGATGCCGCTGGCGCAATACTGGATGTCGTTGTTTTCGATGACGATGGCGCTGGCCTCCTTCATCGAGATGCAGGTGCCGGTCGATCCCTGGGCATGGCCGATGAAGTTGCCGCGGATGACATCGCCCTGATCGTACATCATGGATATGCCGACCGAGTTGTCGCGGAACGTGTTGCCCTCGACCACATTGTCGGACGCGAACATGAAATGCAGGCCGTAGCGGCCGTGGGCGTTCTCATTGCCTTTGACGAGATTGCGCTTCGAATACCAGAGGATGAAATCCCGGCTGTCGTGGATGGCGTTGTCCTCCAGCTTGTTGTCGTTGGAGTACCAAAGCCGGATGGAATCGCCCCGCAGGCCCAACTCCAGCGGCTTCGACGTGATGCGGTTACGCCGCACGACGTTGTGGTCGGCCTGCTTGAGGTCGATTCCGAACAGGGCGTCGTCGATCACGTTGTCCCGCACGAGATTATCGTTGCCGAGGATGCGGACGGCGGCATCCTCGGTCTCGTGATTGTCGCCGGTGCCGGTGATGCGCATGTTCATCACCGCCGCACCGTTGGTCTTCATCACCACCACGGTTCCCTGGCCGCCGCCATCCAGCGTCACCTGGCCATGGCCGTCGAGCGTGACCGCCTTGTCGATGACGAGGTGGCCCACGTAGCGGCCGGGACGAGGTTCGATCACCGCATCCGGGGCCGCGGCCGCGATCGCGTTCTGGAGCTCCGCCATGTCCCGGTCCGGCTGCGATGACGGAACGGCGCCGGACGCGGAGAAGGCCGCTAGTTCGGCGACCAGCACCGCGACCAATGAAACAGCCTTCCGCCGCCTCGCCATGTTCCGGCTCCCGTGTCTCAGCCGCCCCTCAACTGCTTGCGGCGCAACAGGGCCGCCAAGATCAGGCACGCCGCCGCCGCCACCAGCAGTCCGAAACCGTAATGCGGGTACGAATAGGTCGTGAACTGCGCGACCTTGCCCTGACCGAACACGGTCGGCATGAAGGGTTTGATGGTGAAGGCGCCCCAGGGGCGCAAAGTGTGCCCGAACCACCACAGCCAAGCCGAATAGTCGATGACGAAGGCGACGGGAACAATGATGCCCGCGGAGGGCAGAACCCACCAGAAGCGCCCCGAATAGAACAGGAATGTCGCCAGCATCACTTCGAGCAACCCAAACAGGTAGGGGGCCGCCTTCTGTTCGAGACGCGCACCCTCCTCGATCGGGTGCATGCCGATGAAGTGGTTGATGGTGTTCATCTCATGCACGCAGTCGAGCGGCTCCTCCTCATCCACCTCGCTGGTCTCCGGCCGGGCCTTGCAGCCATTGAAGACGCCGTTGACGTGGAAGTGGATGCGTATGCCGTCGGGAAAGGTTTCGGGTGGATAGTTCGGAGCCTTCAGCGACACCCACCAAATGGGTGAGACATAAGCGAAGCCGATCAGGACCATCGCTACGATAGTCAGTAACCGCGTCGCCTGAAGCAGGCCTTTGGATTGCATTTTCATTGCAGCCTCATAGCGGTTCAGGGGCGACAAGGCCACCGATTACCTTCGCTTCGGTGGCCTTGGCAATCCTCATTGGAAGTCCGGATTCTTCCATCCCTTTGGGGCAATCATATCCGCTGGCGGCTTAAGGCGTGAGACGTAATCGAGAACGGCATGCGTCTCGCGGTCGGTGAAATCGTGAATCTGCTTCACCATGTCGGGATTGGCGTTACGGCGCTTGCCAGCTTTGATCCACTCGAATTGGCGCAGCAAATATTTATAATGCTGCGCTTGAATGCGCGGATAGAACTTGTCGTTGTTGCCTTGACCCTGATCGCCGTGGCACTTGGTGCAGTTGTCGGCATAGAGCTTTTTGCCGAGATCGAGGTCCTTGCCGTCCCCCTTGCCATTGTCCGGATTCATCTTGAGCGTCTGGATGTAGGCGGCGACGTCGGCCACCGACTGGGGACCGCCGATCTGGCTGGGCAGCGCGAAGGGGTACATGGTCGGGTTGTCGCGGTTGCCGGCGCGGATGTCCGACAATTGCTTGATGATCACCTTGTAATGCTGGCCGGCGAGCTGCGGGAACGTGCCGTCCTCCATGCCCCAGCCTTCCGGCATATGGCAGGCCGAGCACACCTCGAACACGTCGCGGCCCGCCTTGGGGTCGGGCTTCAGTTTGAGTGCCTCGTCCTCCTCACCGCCGTTACTGTTCCAGACATAGCCGGACTCACCGATCGATTTGCCTTTCTGGGGGCCTTCCTCGGCAGAGGCCGCGGCGGCGAAAGCGATGGTCGCCGTTGCGGCAACAGACAAAGCGCGAATGAAAGTGTTCATTTTGATTTTCTCCTTGCAGACTTTCTTTCTGCACATCCTACGTTTTTCGCTCCCCAGATCACTTGACGTTCGACAGGTAATCGGCGATCGCTTCCATTTCAGGTTCGGAGACCAAGTGCATTACCGGCTGCATGGCGGCGACGCTGCCGTTCTTACGGAGTCCGGCCTTGATGTCCTTCATCTGCTGGAGCAGGTACGCCTTGTCCTGTCCGGCGAGGTACGGGTAATTGGCCATGACCGGCTTGTTGCCCTCTTTGCCGTGGCAGGCGATGCAGGTCTTGGTGAGGTAGAGCTGCCGGCCGGGACTGTCGGCCGGGCCGTGCGCGGTGACATCCGCGAAGCGTCCCAGCGTGCCGAGATAGTCGGCCAGCGCGCCGAGGTCGGATTCGGCGATGTCGGCCACCACGGGTTTCATGGTGTCGGGAATCTGGCCGTTGGCGCGGGCGCCGCTCTTGATGTCCTTCAATTGCTGAAGCACATAGGCGGCGTTCTGGCCGGCCAGGACGGGATAGCCGGCCTGGATCGGGGTTCTGGCATTCTCGCCATGGCAAGCCGTGCAGCCCTTGTCGGCGAACAGCGCCTTGCCGTCGGCGGCCAGTGCCGGGGTGGCGGTGATGGCCAACGCGGTGACGGCCGCGGCGGCGAGTGTCCATGAGGATGGCATCGTCGAATTCCTTAGGGAAGAGGTGGCGGGAAACACGTTCCCGCCACCAGTGCGTAAAGGATGGTTAGTTGACCTTCTTGGCCCCGTTCTGCTCCAGGTAGGTCTTGGCGCGCAGGCCGATATCGGCGGCCTTGACCTGGTACTGGAACCACTGTTCCGCCCAGAGCATGGCGTTGTTCCAATCCTGCTTCTTGGCGAAGTCTTCGGATTTCTGCTTGGCTTGTGCGGCCGAGTTCAATTGATCGGTGGCGTCTTCCACCAGATTGACCACGGTCGGGAAGTCTTTGTAGTTGACGCTGGTGATGTAGCCGACCACCGAGTCGATCACCTTTTGGGTGTCCTCGTTGGTCTTCACCCGCGTCTCGTAGTCGGCCTTGGTGTAGGTCTGGCCGCTTTCCATTTTTCCCGAGGCCGCCTTGTAGTTGGCCGGCTGGACGATCAGATAGCCTTCCATCTCAAGGTGCAGGGCCGAGCAGAACTCGGTGCAGTAGTACGGGTACACGCCCGCCTTGTTGGCCTTGAAGGTCACCGAGCTGGTCTTGCCCGGCTCCAACGACAGGTTGACGTTATGTTTGGAGACGGCGAAGCCGTGGGTTTCGTCCTCGGCGCGCTCCAGGTTGGTCATGTGGAAGGTGACCTCGTCGCCTTCGGTCACCTCGACGATCTCGGGGTTGAAGTGCGAGCGGATGGCCGTGCCGAACACCTCGACCTTGCCCGGCGTGCGATCGACGTGCTCGCTACCCGGACGCACCGCGGAGGCGCTCTTGGCGTCCTCGCGGCTATTGGTGCCGAACGGGTAACGCACGATCGGCTTCAGCTTGTCCGCGGAGATGGCCACGGCGTAGTGAGGCTCGCCTAGCGGCAACGGCATGTCGTACAGCAACTGCATCTTGTCGCCGCCGATATCGATCAGCTGATGGTTTTGCGGGTGCAGGGGGCCGACCGGATTGAATCGGTCGATCGCCAGCTTGTTGAGCGCCACCAGGTAATGGCCCTTGGGATGCTCGGTGTCGCCTTCCATGGCCATCAGGTGCCCGATGTTGTACTGCACCGAGATCTTGTCGAGGACCTTGCCCTCGCAGTAATCCCACTTCGCCACCATGGAATCGACATAGAGCGACGTGTAGGCGATACAGGGCTTCGAGTCATACTGCGTGTGGAGCGGGCCGAGGCCGAGTTCCACCTGCGTGTGAAGGGCCTCCTTCATGTCGATGATGGGGACGCCGTAATCGTCCCGGGTGAATTTGCCCGCCTTGATGGCCGCCTGAATCTTCTCGAAGCTGAAGACCGACACGTGGGTATCGAGTTTTCCGGCCACCGTGATGAATTTCCCATCCGGCGTCACATCGACGCCGTGGGGGCTTTTCGGTTCGGGAATGAAGTAAAGCACCCCTTCCTTGGCCGCGACATCGAGCGGGATCACCGCCATGCCGTTGACCATCTTGGTCTTTCCCGCCTTGAACAGCTCTTCGGCCTTGCGCCAGTTGACCACGTGCAGGAAGTCGGTGTCCTTGGCCGAGCAGCCCGCTTCGAACGGCGGGCGGCCCTTTTCGATGCCGCCGACATAACGCTCGGCACAGAACGAGTTGGTGAAGGACCATCCATCGGAGGCCAGCTTGCCGAAATCCGAAAGGTCCTGGCTGTAGGGCGGCATCTCGATGGCGAAGGAGTTTTTCGGCTCGATCCGCCCCTTCTCGCGGTTGAAATGCCAATAGGTGATGGCGCCGCGGTACTTCTCGTTGAACTGGTCCAGAGGGGCGAATTTGCCCCCCAGCGGCGCCGGATATTGGGACGCCTCGATGATGTAGTCGGTATTCGGACTGACGAAGGCGCCGCCGTGGTCCGTGGCGATCACCGGGTTCTTGACGATCTGCTTGGTTTCGAAATCCTTCAGATCGATGACGGCGATGCGCGGCGTGTTCTTGTCGTTGATGAACAAGTACTGTCCATCGTAGTCGCCGTTGGTTTCCGAGATGGCCGGGTGATGGGTGTCGCCGAACAGCACGTCGCGCCCGTCGACGGACGCTCCCTCGTTCAACACCTTCTTCGACTCGTCATCGTAGCCGTAGCCCTGCCAGGGCTCGGGCGTGAACACGCCGATGTATTTGAGGATACGCATCGACGGGATGCCGTAGACGATGACCTGGCCGCTTTGGCCGCCGGAACTGAAGACGATGAACTCGTCCCGCTTGCCCGACGGGGTGTAGGTCTTGGCGGCCGCCAGGACGTCCATCTCGTTCAGGCCCCGGCGCTTCATGACGTCTTGCAAGGTCTCGGCGGACCAGGCGTGTGTGCCGGCCAGCACCCCGATACCGACCGTGGCGAGCAGACTCGCCGTTTTAGTTGAAATTCTCACATTCCCCTCCTACCGTTATCAAATAGTCGGATGGTTTCAGCGCTTCCGACAATGACGGTACCCCCTGGGAGGATCGGTAACCGTGACATTCGTCAATTTTTCCCCTTATTCGAAGGTAGTATGTTTGGGGTATATTTTTTGAATTGCAAAAATTTGTGCCGATGAATCCTGGAAGACCTTGACGAAAGTCAAATTGCTGCGGTCTTTCTCTTGAAAGTTGCTATCGATCTTTGGGATCGAATGGGCTATGCTTGGTCACGGATCAATTGGCGCGGTGGGATATGCCGGTCACCACATGGAGCGATGAACTGAAGATCGGCGTCGCCGCCATCGACGCGGAGCACGAACGCCTGTTGTCGCTCGTCGCGAGAGTGGAGTCCGCACGGGCCATCGGCAATTTGCGGTCGGCGGCGCGGCTCCTTCGCCTTTTTCTTGCTGAATTCGACCGCCATTTCGAAAAAGAGATCACGCTGCTCGGCCGGCTTGAGCCACACCTGTTGGCTCAGCGGCGTTCCGAGCATTTGACCTCGCAAGCGGTTGTCTCCGCCCATCTGCTCGAGGCGGACGACGTGGAGCTGGTCGAGCGGATCGCGGCCTATGCCCGGGCGTGGCTGATGGACCACATCGTGCGCCAGGACATGCCCCATCGGCATGCGTTTTGGAGCAAGGACTCTGCCCCCGCGCGGCGGCGTCCTTTCTGGCACCGCTTCGATCTTGTCAAGCTGCGCTGGCGCATCGCGCTGCTGGCGGCGGTGCCGCTGGTGGCGCTGGCAGGTCTGACCACCGTCGTCGTCGGGGAGCTTCGGCAGTCCGCGAGTTCGATGGAACTGCTGAAGGAGATGAACGATCTCAATGGCCAGATCGGCGATCTGGTCAACGAATTGCAGCGCGAACGCGGCCTGTCGACCTTATATCTCGCCGACCGGGGGGTAGGCACGCAACGGCTGCTGGAGCAGATCCAGCGCACGGACGAGGCTCATGGGCGGTTCGATCTGGCGGCCGCCGCCCTCACCGACAAGATTCCGTCCGGCCCCGCCAGGGATGCTCTGGACAACGCCATCGTCGCCCTCGACATCGTCCCGGAGATCCGCGACGACGTCCTATCGGGTGGTTTCGACGGCGTCGAGAGCATGGATATCTACACCACGGCCATCGACGACCTCGGAGCCGTCGTCCCGGGCGTGGTCCGCGCCATCCTGCCGTCCAACTTCGCCACCAACACGCTGGCCTACATCTTCCTTCTCGAAGCCAAGGAGCGTGCCGGCAGGGAACGGGTCGCCGGCCTGGCCACGCTGGGCAAAATGGTGCCAGCATATTCCTTCAAGAGTGTCGGCGAACTGGCGACGGAGCAACAGGCCTTTGCCGCAGGTTTCCTCGAATTGGCACCGCCCGACCTGGCCAAGGCGTTCCAGGCGGCCGACGGCCCGGAAATAGCGGGCTTCCAGGGCCTGCGCCGCAGGCTGGTCGCGGGGGAAACCTCCAGCATCACTCCCGAGGAATGGTTCGATGCCGCCAGCCGGCGTATTGCCGTGATGGATTCGGTCCAGGCGCGGCTGATGACGCGGCTGGCCGACGACGTGGGGACGCTCCAACAGGGGGCCTACCGCCGGGCATTGTTGCTGGGTGGGGGGCTGGCGATGCTGCTCCTGGTGTCGGGCGCCATGGTCGCGGCGCTGGGCTGGACCATCTTGCCGCCGCTGCGACGCCTCGGCACGGTGATTCAGCGGCTGGCAAAAGGGGAACGGGCGCTCGACGTCCCCGGCCTTGAGGACGGCGACGAGTTGGGCGACATGGCCCGCAGCATCCAGGCCCTCAAGGAGCGTCTGGTGCATGGCGATCTGCTTGAGGCGCGGCGGTGGACCGAGAACGCGGAACGCCTGCGCGCGGTCACGGACAATCTTCCCGGCGTCGTCTTCCGCGTCGATCAGGTCGGCGGGCGGGTGGGCATGGTGACCTGCGTCAGCCGGAAGTTGCGGGAGATCACCGGTCTCGCACCCGCCGACGTCGTCGACACGCCGGTTCGCGCCCTGCTGCGCAAGCTGCTGCGGCCCGAGGACTGGGCGGTGGTGCTGCTGGCTCTCCACCGCGCCGGCGCCCAGCCGCTCGACTTCGAGTTCCGTTTGCGGGGGACGGTCAACGGACGCCCGCGGTGGATGCGGGTATTGGCGTCGCCCACCCCGAACGGCGGCGGGCTGGTGTGGGACGGCGTCGCGCTGGACGTCACGGGCCTGAAACGCGCCGAGGAGGAGCAGGCGCGGATGACCGCCGAACTTGGCCGCGTCTACCGCACGCACGCGGCCTCGCAATTGACCCGCGGCATCGGCCAGGAATTGGCGATCCTGTTGCAGCCGCTGTTCGCCCACGGCGAGCGGGCCGTCCGGTCGCTGACGGCGGGCGAGCCTGTGCACGAGGATGTCCTGGCTGTCCTCGCCTTTGGCGAGAAGATACGGGCGGTGAGCGAACGCTTGGCGGATCCGGGCGGGAGCGGGGAAGGCGACCCGGCCTTTGTCGACGTGGTGGCGCTCGTGGCCGAGCGCGTCGAGACCATCCGCAAGCTGCTTCCGACCATGGTGATCGAGGCTCACCTCGGTGCCGCCGGGACGATGGTGCGCTCCACCCGGGCGGACATGGAACGCCTGGTGACCCATTTGTGTGCTTGGGCCGTCGGGACATCGGGAGGAGATTACGGGGGGCTGACAGTGACCAGCGAGGCCGTCGGCGAGGGCTCCACAGGCTTGGGATCGCTGAAAATTTCGGTTGGTCGCGGCGGTGGAGACATCCTTGCTCACGAGCCGCCGGGCTTGGCCCAGGCGGTTTCCGTGCCTTCGCCGGAACGGGGAAGCGAGTTCTCGCTGGCGATGGTCTGTGCGGTCGCCGAAGGCTGCGGAGGCCGGGTTGAGATGCGCCGTTTCGCGGGGGACGGCTCAGTCGTCGAGGTGCTTCTGCCCCTCGGCGGCGGTCGCGACAATGTCATTGATTTCCAAGGGGTGTCGAAATGGCCGAGATATCGCCTTTAAGGAACTCCCAGGCCGCGCTGAGGCCTGATCCCGGTGTTCCGCAAGAGGAATCCCTGGCCGGGTTGATCCGGGAGATTTTCCCGCGCGAGGCCGCCAAGCCGGTGTCGTGCCGCAAGCGCCATTTCATCTTTCACCAGGGGGACCGCGTCGGCGCGGTCTGGTGCGTGATGTCCGGGCTGGTGGCGCTGGAGCGGGTCGACGAGGACGGCCGCATGGCCATTTTCGGCATCATGAAGACCGGCGCCGTCCTCGCCTGGCAGGATCTGATCGGCGGGGGGATGCACCGCAACAGCGCCGAGACCTTGTCGCCGTGCGAGGTGGTGTCCATTCCATCCCCCGTCTTCCGTTCCGCGCTCGGCAACGAGGAACGCCTGGTAACGGCGCTGATGCAACAGGCCGCCGCCCAGGTTGGCGCCTACGAGGAGCATATCCTGCGGTTGTCGACGCTGGAGGTCTCGGAGCGCCTGTATTCCACGTTGTGCGCTCTGGCGGATAAATCCGAGGCGGAGGGCGATACCGTCGAGTTCGCCGTTCCGGTGCGGCGGCGCGATCTGGCGGCCATGATCGGCACGTCGCCCGAAGGCGTTTCCCGCGGTATCCGGCGGTTGGAGGAATTGGAGGTGGCGGAATTCTCCAGCCGCAGTGTCGTGCGGCTGCGCATCGGCCGCGCCGGACACGGCGCCGATCCCGGGACGCCGCCTGCCCGGCGGCGGTGACGAACCGGCGCTCCGCAGAGGAGGAGAGTGGGAATGACGGGTGGAAGAATGGTCATGGCCGTCTTTGCGGCGGTCCTGGCCGGTTTCGGGTTCACCATGGCCCCGCGCGCGGGATACGGACAGGACGTCGCCGCGCCGGCGGCACTTAGCGGGCGATTCCTGCTGACCGACCAGGACGGCCGCCGGGTGGATCAGGACAGCTACCGCGGCAAAGTGCGGGTCATGAGCTTCGGCTACACCTATTGTCCCGATGTCTGTCCTACGACCCTGGCGACGATCGCCGCGGCGATGGACAAGCTCGGCGCCGACGCCGACCAGGTTGTTCCTATCTTCGTCAGCGTCGATCCGAAGCGGGATTCTCCCAGCCACCTCAAGGAATACCTCGCCGCCTTCGACAAACGCCTGGTCGGGCTGACGGGCACGGACGGGGAAGTCGCCGCGGCCGCGCGCAATTTCCATGTGCGTTATACGGTAAACGCTCCCGAGGGCACCGCCGACAACTACACGGTCGATCATACGGCAGGTGTCTTCATCATGGATCGCGACGGGCGTTTCCTGGCCAAGCTCGGCCACTTGGTGACGGCGGACGATTTGGCGGCGCGTATCCTCGGCTACCTGAAGTGAAGGCGATAAAGCGTCGCCGGTTGCTGCTGTTGGCCGCGGTGATCGGCTTTGCCGGCTCGGTCGCGGCAAAGCCCCTTCAGGGCCTGACCGTGCTTCCGGCGCCGCGCCCGGTGGCGCCGCTCGCCATCGCCGATGCGCAGGGACGGGCGGCCGGTCTGGATACGCTCGCGGGAAAGGCGGTTGTGCTCAATCTTTGGGCGAGTTGGTGTTTGCCGTGTCTCGCGGAGCTGCCGGCGCTTGATCGCCTGGCCGGCGGCGCCGCTCCCGACGGCGTCGCGGTGATGGCCGTATCCCTCGACAAAGGCGGCGCCGCTGCGGTGGATGCCGCGTATGGGCGCCTCGGCATCCGTCATCTGCCGGTGCGCCTTGACGCCAAGTGGGAGGTGGCCGAGGCCCTGGCGGCGCCGACCCTGCCGACCACGCTGCTGCTGGACCGGCGGGGACGCGAGGTTGCCCGTTATGTCGGCGCCGCCCGTTGGGACGGTCCCGAGGCACTGGTCCTGCTGCGGGCTCTGGCGGACGGGCGTGCCCTCACGCCCGCGATGGCGCCCCCACCCGCGACGCTGTCCGGCACGCCGCCGTGAAGGGCCCATCGGGGCCGGCGGCCGTCAAACGAGCTCAGTTGGTGAGGGGGCCGGTCTTGACAAGGTTTTCAGCCAGCCGGGTTCCCGATGGGGGAATCTTCGCCAGCAACGTGTCCAGCCGCGCCTTGGCCACCCGGAAGCGATCCAACTCGCGGCCGGCCAGTTTTGTCCCTGTGGGAACCTTGACGCTCATCGGGTTGATCTGGGTCATCCCGATCAGCACCTCATAATGGAGGTGCGGTCCGGTGGCGCGTCCGGTGGCGCCGACGAACCCGATGACTTGCCCCTGGGCGACATGCCGTCCGGTGCGGATTCCCTGGGCGATGCGGCTCATGTGGGCGTAGGCGGTGGCGTATCCGTTGCCATGGCGAATGCGGACGTAGTTCCCGTAGGAGCCGTTGAATCCCGCCATCTCCACGGTGCCGTCGCCTGCGGCCATGATCGGCGTCCCGGTCGGCACGCCGAAATCGACGCCCTTGTGCATCTTGGTGTAGCCGAGGATGGGATGTGTCCGCATGCCAAAACCGGAGGTGATGCGCGCGCCGTCCACCGGCGTGCGCAATAGCGCCTTCTTCACCGATTCGCCCTTGTCGTTGAAGTATTCGACGACGCCCTGGCTGTTCTCGTAGCGATACATGGCGATCGGCTTGCCGGAAAGGTTGACGGCGGCGTACAGCAGATTGCCGTTGCGGACCAGCTTTCCCTTGGCGTCGTAGTACCCTTCGAACATCACGTCGAAGGAATCGCCCGATTGGATATCGCGCTGGAAGTCCACGTCGTAGCTCAACGCGTGGATCATGGTGACGATGACCTGGGGGGGGACGCCCGCATTCTGCGCGCTCTCGAACAGGCTGGCCTTGATCGTCCCCGAGAAGTGAGCCACTTCGCGCGTCACCTGGCGCTTCGCCTCTACCGCTTCGAAGCCGCGGCCGGTGGTGCGTCGCGCGGCGACCTCACGCATGGGATCGGCGTTCAGGCTGACGGTGAGGAAATCCCCCTGGCCAAACCCTTCCGGCGGCCTGGCGAAGGTGACGGTTATTTTCTGCCCGGCCCGCAGGGTCCGGGGATCGTAGATCGTGCCCAGGGAGTCGAGCGCTAGGGCCGCATCGCCGGAATCGACGCCCGCGCGCAGCATCAGATCCTTGATGGTGTCGCCCGACCCGGCGGTAACCACCCGCTCGACGGGACGCTTCAACCGGTCGTCGATGTCGCTGTCGGCTGCGGTCGGTTCGGACGCAGTGACGTGCTCGCTCTCGTAATCCGCGTAGGCCGGCGGCAAAGGGTCAAGTGGCGCGGGGTCTTCCACCAAGGTCACGAAAGGCCGCGCTGCGATCATCGCGATGACGCCGAGGATTCCGACAATAGCAACGGCCTTGGCACTGCGTTTGATCTTGGCGGAAACGCGACGACCCAACCGTCCATCCCCCTGAAACGAACTTCGCGTTGGGTTATCGCAGCCCAACCCGGCAAAGGCAAGTCAAAATCGCGCATTTTTCGCCTTGACTGTTGCAGAGATGCACGGCCTATCCCCGCGGGTGCATGGTTTGACTGCACGAGATGCGGCCCGGAAGGACGTCCGCTCCCGTAAAGCTGGAACAACTCCATTTTATTGACGGTGTGCCGCCGAAAGACCCCGTCCGGTGCCGCCCTTGAATGCCGCCCCCGGATCACCATATCCTTCTTCCCCGCCGCGAACGGTGCCTGCCCCGAGGTTTGGGTGTTGGGCATGTTTTTCTGCGGTTAGGAAAAATGGGGTTGACTGGGGGTGCCGGGCATGGGTATAAGCCGGCCTCCCCGCGATGACGGGGCGGCGATCCGGCGGTGTCCGGGTGGCTGTTGGGACTTTCGGGTTCCGGTTCTTTGACAAGTG
>JAJZVW010000047.1 GCA_021847015.1 Pseudomonadota bacterium
CGGCGCCTATGTCGGCGATATCGCCGCGTTCGCCGATCCCAAAGCGCTGGGCAGCTACCTTATCCCGGCACACGCGACCACCCTCGCTCCCCCCGCCGCCGGCACCAACCAGATCGCCGTCTGGGCCGACGGCGCCTGGATGCTGGAGGCGGATTGGCGGGGCTGGAGCGGCTACGAGCCGGACGGCACGCCGGTGCGGATCGGCGCCATCGGCCAGGCGCCCGATCCGACGTGGTCCGCCACTCCGCCGCCGCCGAATCTCGCCCAGGCCTGGGCCGCTTATCAGGCCAAGGCGCAGGCGCTGCTCGCCAAGTCGGACATCACCCTCTTGCGCTGCCTCGAGACCGGCGTGCCGGTGCCGGCGGCGTGGGCGGTCTACCGCAAAAGCTTGCGCGCCATCATCGGCGCCGCCACCGGCGACCCCACCCAGGCGTTGCCTGTCCTGCCGGCCTATCCGGCGGGAACGTGACGCCATGCACAAATCCATCCCCGACGCCCTGGCCGCCGCCGCCGCCATGCTTGCCGCCTGGTGGGCGCAGTTCCTGTCGCCGCTGTTGCAGGCCGCAATCCTGATCCTGACCGTACTGTTCCTGGCGCTCGGCGTAGCGCTGCGCTGGCGGCAGTTGCGGGCCGCCTCGGGCCCTCCGCACGATCCCGCCTGACCGCTTGCCGGTCAGCCCGTCTTTTCCCGCCGCCCGGTTCTCCGAGGCGGCTTTTTTCATGTCCAAGGAGAAATCATGACCACCATCCAATTCTTTCAGAACCTGCTGGACTGGCTGCTGGCCGATCCGGCCCATATCGTCGCCGCCGCCTCGGCCCTGGCCGCCGCCACGCCCACGCCCGCTGCCAACAGCACTTGGGGCAAGGTCTACAAGGTGCTGGACATCCTGGCGATCAACGTCATCCATGCCAAAGATTCCGGCCCCACCCCCGGCGCGCCGTCCCCCGCCGCCGCGCCGGCCGTCACCGTCGGCCCCGCCGTGATGGCGGCACTGCTGATCGTGGCCGGCCTCTCGGCCTGCGCCCGTCAGACCCCGGCCGCCGAGGTCTTCGAACTGCGCGCCGGCTACGACGCCGCGGTGCTGGTGCCGGTCAGCCACTACGCCGCCCTGCCGGCCTGCCCCCAGGCCGACAACGCCCCCTGCGCCGATCCGGCGGTGCTGGGCCGGTTGCGGAAGGCCGATGCGGCCGCCAAGGCGGCGCTGGATGCCGCCGAGGATTCCGTGCGCAACCATCCGCAAACGGATTCCTCGGCGGCGATCGCCGCCGCCGATGCCGCGGTCGCCGCCGCGCGCACCATCGTCGCCACCCAAAACCTGAAGTGAGGCCGCCGATGACCTTCCTGGCCGCCGCCCTGCAACTCACCCCGACCGTCGTCGCGGCCGGCGATGACATCGCCGCCTTCGTCGCGTGGGCGCTCGCCGTCCACAATTCCGGCACCGATCCCACCGCCGCCGATTGGGAGACCCTGAACGCGAAGGAAGCCACGCTCCGGGCCACGCTCGATTCCCGGGCGTCCTGACGGCGCCGCCCCTCTTCCACGGCATGGCGGAGGGGCGTTTTCGTCACAGCTTTGTCCCACCCTTGGCAGCGGCGGACGGTTAGCCTGGATTTCTCACATGGGCACCGCCGAGCTTCTCACCCCGCTCTACGCCGCCTCCGGCCTTGCCGCGTCGGCGTTCTACCTGCCGCAAATGCGGCTGCTGTTCGCCAGCGCCAAGGCGCGGCGGGCGATGTCGCCCGCCACCTGGGGAGGGTGGCTGGCGGTGGCGGCGGTCAATCAGCTTTACGTGACGGTGGTTGCGGGCGACCGGGCCATGATCGCCGTGGGCGCCGCCAGCCTCGCCTGCCAGGGCGTGGTGTTCGCCCTCGCGCTCGGCCAGCGGATCGCCGACCGGCGCCTTTCCCGGCTCACCCCGCGCCTGGGCGAAGAAACCGCTCGAACAGAAGGCGGAGCACGCGGAGCACCGGTTCGCGATCAAAATCCGGTTCCAGCGCCGCGCGGACCGTGAGCCCGCTGAACAGGGCGTGCAGGAGGACCGACAGCGCCTCGGGATCGGCCTCGGCCAGAAGGGTGCCCTGTTTCTGGCCGATCTCCAGAGCCTCCTGGAGGTTCCTGCCGATCTTGCCGGCGCAATCCTTGACGATCTCGCCCACCACCGGATTGCGTGCCGCTTCGGCGAAAATTTCCAGAGTCAGCGCCGGGTCGTTGGCGCGGGTGACGTTGTCGACCGCCTGCCCGGCCTTGTCGAT
This sequence comes from Pseudomonadota bacterium, assembly GCA_021847015.1. Taxonomy (GTDB): domain Bacteria; phylum Pseudomonadota; class Alphaproteobacteria; order Rhodospirillales; family Magnetospirillaceae; genus JAJZVW01. Next base: position 2,254 of record JAJZVW010000047.1, read on the forward strand.
CATGGCCGCCAGCACGTCGTCAGTGTTCTTCAATTCCTCGATGATGTCGAGACCGCGCTTCTGATCGCGTTCGACGATCGCCTCGACGATCGCCTCCTTGCTCTTGAAGTAATGGTAGATATGTCCAGTGCTCATACCGGCACCTTCGGAAATATCGGCCATACTGGCCCCCCGGAACCCGGCCCGCTGGAAGCAGGCGGCCGCCGCATCGAGCACCTGCTGGCGCCGCTGTTCGCTTCGCCCCGGCTTGGCCGGCAAGGCGGTCTTCGCCGTCATTCCCTCTCCTTCCCTGCCCGGCGGCCCTTTCCGCCCGGGTCATAAGCCCCGAAGGCGCTTGACAGCGCGCCCGGGGAAGGTAATTTAGGTCGAACGTTCGAACTAATCAACATGACCAAACGAGCCCGAATTGTACCAAGTCCGGCACCCCTTCGGGAATGGCCAGTCGGGACGCAGGCGGCGGAAAGGAGCGTTGGAGTGGGTCGAAGCCCCCTGCGAATAGGCGCCGCGGCGATGGCGTGTGCCGCGCTCCTGGTCTCGGAGGGCTGCACCGTCGGCCCGGACTACCAGCAGCCGGCCGCGCCGGAGGTGAGCGGCTATACCCCCGAACCCCTCGCCCCGAAGACCGCGTCGGCGCCCGTGCCCGGCGGCAGCGCCCAGCGTTTCGCCACGGGCCGGGACATTCCCGGCGAGTGGTGGACCCTTTACCGGTCGCCGGCCCTCGACACCCTGGTGCGCCAGGCCCTGGCCGCCAACCCCGATCTGCAAGCCGCCCAGGCCGCTCTCCGCCAGGCCAGGGAAACCGCCACTGCCCAGGAAGGCCCCCTTTATCCCACCGTCGATGCCAGCGCCAGCATGAGCCGCAACCGGATATCGGGCGCCACCTTCGGCCAGCCGGGCACGTCGTTCCTGTACTCCCTGGCCACCGCCCAGCTCTCCGTCGCCTACGACCTCGACATCTTCGGGCGCAACCGCCGCGCCGCCGAGGCGGCGGAAGCCCAGGCGGAAAACCAGCGCTTCCAGCTTGAGGCGGCGTACCTGACTCTGACCTCCAACGTGGTCGTCGCCGCCGTCCAGGAAGCCTCGCTCAGGGCGCAGATCGCCGCGACCCGGGACATCGTCGCGGCCGAGACCACCCAGCTCGACATGGTGCGCCGGCAGTTCGCCCTGGGGGGCGCGTCGAAGGCGGACGTCCTGGCCCAGGAGGCGACCGTGGCGCAGACGCGCGCCACCCTGCCCGCCCTGGAGAAGAGCCTGGCCCAGCAGCGCAACCTGCTCACCGCCCTGGCCGGACGTTTTCCCAGCCAGGAGATCGAACAGAAATTCGACCTGGCCGCCATGGAACTGCCGCTGGAGATCCCCGTCAGCCTGCCCTCGAATCTGCTCGACCAGCGCCCCGACATCCAGGCGGCGGCAGCCTCGCTCCATCAGGCCAGCGCCGAAGTTGGCGTGGCCACGGCCAACATGCTGCCCCAACTGACGCTTAGCGCGAGCTACGGCAGCATGGCCTCGACCGCAGACGGCCTGTTTTATCCCGGCACCAGCATCTGGAGCCTGGGAACGGGACTGACACAGCCGCTGTTTCACGGCGGACAGTTGCTCCACCAGCGCCGTGCGGCCGTGGCGGCGTTCGACCAGGCCGCCGCCCAGTACCGCAGCACGGTGCTGACGGCCTTCCGGAACGTCGCCGACGCGCTCCGGGCCTTGCAGACCGACGCCGACGCGGTGCGCCAGCAGGCCGCCGCCGACCGCGCCGCCACCGGAAGCCTCGAACTGGCGCGCACGCAATTCGCCGAGGGGGGCATCAGCTATCTGACCCTTCTGAACGCCCAGAACACGTCCAACCAGGCGCGCATCGCCCTGGTCCAGGCGCAGGCGGCGCGGCTGTCGGACACCGCGGCCCTGTTCCAGGCCCTGGGCGGCGGCTGGTGGAACCGGACCGACGTTCCGGCCGCCAAGGGCGAAGACACGAGCGCGTCCGCCGGGACGCCACAAAAGGAGTAGGACGCGGATGGTCAAGCGCATGGTGCTCATGCTGATCGCGGTGGGGCTGGTGCTCGGCGGCATTTTCGGCTTCCAGGCCTTTCGCGGCATCATGATCAAGAAGTACATGGCGTCGATGGGCAATCAGCCTCAGACCGTCGCCACCGCCACCGCCCGGCTCCAGGAATGGCAATCCCGCATCACCGCCGTGGGCACCCTGCGCGCCGAGAAGGGCGCCGACCTGTCGCTGGAGGTGGCGGGAATCGTCGAGGCCATCTCCTTCAAGTCGGGTGACGACGTGCCGGCCGGCGCGGTGCTGCTGCGCCTGCGCGCCGACGACGACGCCGCCAAGCTCCAGGCCCTGGAGGCGACGGCGCAGCTGGCCTCGATCACCTACGAGCGCGACAGCAAGCAGTTCCAGGCCCAGGCCATCAGCCGGGCGACGCTGGACACCGACACCGCCAATCTCCAGAACGCCGAGGCGCAGGTGGCCCAGCAGAAGGCGCTCATCGACAAGAAGGTGATCCGCGCCCCCTTCGCCGGCCATCTGGGACTGCGGGCCGTCGATCTCGGCCAATACGTCAACGCCGGGACCAACGTCGTCACCCTTCAGTCGCTCGACCCCATCTTCGCCGACTTCTACCTGCCGCAACGGGAAATCGCCCGCATCAAGGTCAGCCAGCCCGTGAGCGTGCGGGTCGACGCCTATCCCGACCGCGACTTCGCCGGCCAGATCACCGCCATCGACCCGAAGGTGGACGCGTCGAGCCGCAACGTCCAGATCCGGGCGACGATCCGCAATCCCGGCCATGTGCTTCTGCCGGGCATGTTCGCCAACGTGGACGTCGATACCGGCGCCCCCGCCCGCTACCTGACCGTCCCGCAGACCGCCATCACCTTCAATCCTTATGGCGACACCATCTTCCTGGTCGAGCAGAAGGGCACCGGGCCCTCCGGAAAGCCACGGCTGGTGGCGCGCCAGAGCTTCGTCACCACCGGCCCCACGCGCGGCGACCAGATCGCCGTGCTGAAGGGATTGCGGGAAGGCGACACCATCGTCGTCGCCGGCCAGATCAAGCTGCGCAACGGCACGCCGCTGCTGATCGACAACGCGGTGCGGCCCGCCGACGACGCCCATCCCAAACCGGCCGACGAGTGACGGTGGGGTGACGCGATGAATTTCACCGACATCTTCATCCGCCGGCCGGTCCTGGCGACGGTGGTCAGCCTGATGATCCTGGTGCTTGGCCTGCGCGCGGCCATGTCGCTGCCGGTGCTGCAATACCCGCGCACCGAGAACGCCGTGGTGACGGTGACCACCACCTATTACGGCGCCGATCCCCAGGTGGTGGCCGGCTTCATCACCACGCCGCTCGAAAACGCCATCGCCCAGGCCAACGGCATCGACTACCTGACCTCGACCAGCCAGACCGGCACCAGCACCATCACGGCCACGCTCCGGCTGAACTACGATTCCGACAAGGCCCTGTCCGAGATCAACACCAAGGTCAACTCGGTCCTCAACCAGCTGCCGCCCGGCACGCAGCAGCCGGTGCTCACGGTCGCGGTCGGCCAGACCATCGACGCGATGTATATCGGCTTCAGCAGCGACATGCTGCCGGCCAACAACATCACCGATTACCTGCTGCGGGTGGTGCAGCCCAAGCTTCAGGCGGTCGAAGGCGTGCAGACGGCCGAAATCCTGGGCGCCAAGAATTTCGCCCTGCGGGCGTGGCTGGACCCGGCCAAGCTCGCCGCCTACGGGCTCACCGCCGCCGACGTCGCCCAGGCGCTCCAGGCCAACGACTACATTTCCGGCCTTGGCAATACCAAGGGCCAGATGGTCCAGGTCAATCTTACCGCCTCGACCAGCCTGCATTCGGTCGAGGAATTCCGCCATCTCGTCGTCAAGCAGGTGAACGGGGCGATCATCCGCCTGGAGGACGTCGCCAACGTCACCCTGGGGGCCGAGGATTACGAAAGCGCGGTGGCGTTCGACGGCAAGCGCGCCGTGTACATCGGCATCCAGGTGGCGCCGACGGCCAACCTGCTCGATGTCATCCGCCGCGTGCGCAAGGTCTTTCCCGACATCCAGGCCCAGTTCCCGCAGGGCCTCGACGGCAAGATCGTCTACGATTCCACCCAGTTCGTGGAAAGCGCCATCCACGAGGTCGAACGCACCCTCATCGAGGCGCTGGCGATCGTCACGCTGGTGGTATTCGCCTTCCTGGGATCGCCCCGGTCGGTGCTGATCCCGGTGGTCGCCATCCCGCTGTCGCTGATCGGCACCTTCACCATGATGCTGATGTTCGGCTTCACCATCAATCTGCTGACCCTGCTGGCCATGGTCCTGGCCATCGGGCTGGTGGTGGACGACGCCATCATCGTGGTCGAGAACGTCAACCGCCACCTCGAAGAGGGCGCGAAACCCATGGCCGCGGCCATTCAGGCCGCCCGCGAACTGGGCGGCCCCATCATCGCCATGACCGTGGTGCTGGTGGCGGTCTACGTGCCCATCGGCTTCCAGAGCGGCCTGACCGGCGCCCTGTTCACCGAGTTCGCCTTCACCCTGGTCGGTACGGTGACGGTATCGGCGGTGGTGGCGCTGACGCTCTCGCCGATGATGTCCTCGCGCCTGCTGAAGCCTCACGGCACCGACCGCCGCGCGCTGGAGGCGCGGGTGGTGGGCTGGATCGACCGCGCCTTCGAGGCCGTCGCGCGGCGCTATCAGCGCCTGCTGCACGGCAGCCTGAACGCCGTACCGGTCACGGCGGTGTTCGCGGTCATCGTGCTGGCCAGCATTTATCCCCTCGCCAAGGGCGCCAAGACCGAACTGGCGCCGCAGGAGGACCAGGGCGTCATCATCACCATGTCCACCTCCGCCCCCGACGCCACGCTCCAGCAGCGCGAGATGTACGCCCGGCAGGTGTTCGACATCTTCGAATCCTTTCCCGAGACCGCGCACGTCTTCCAGCTCGACATGCCCGGCCAGACCATCGCCGGGCAGGTGCTGAAGCCCTGGGATCGGCGGAAGCTCACCAGCAACGAGCTTCAGCCCATCGTCCAGCAGAAGCTGAACGGCATAGCCGGGGTGCGGGTGGTGGCGTTCCAGCCGCCGCCGCTGCCGGGCAGCCGGGGGCTTCCGATCCAATTCGTCATCGGCACCACCCAACCCTTCGACCAGTTGAACACCGTCGCCCAGAAGTTCCTCCAGGACGCGGTGGCGAGCGGCATGTTCGCCTTCCTGGACACCGACCTGAAGATCGACCAGCCCCAGGCGACGGTCGAGATCGACCGCGACAAGACCGCCCAGCTCGGCCTGACGATGAGCGACGTGGGCGGAGCGATGGCGTCCATGCTGGGCGGCGGCTACGTCAACTACTTCGACCTCAGCGGACGCTCCTACAAGGTCATTCCCCAGGTCGAGCAGCGGTCGCGCCTCAACACCGACCAATTGCTGAACTACTACATCCGCACCGCCGACGGGCGCTCGGTTCCTCTGTCGACCGTGGCCCGCATCACCACGACGACGGTGCCCGAATCCCTCAACCACTTCCAGCAGCTCAACGGCGCCACCATCCAGGGCGTGCCCGCCCCCGGCGTGACCATGGGCGACGCCCTGGCCTATCTCAAGGACCTGGCGGCGAAGGAGCTTCCCCAGGGCTATTCCGTGGATTACGGCGGCACCTCGCGCCAGTTCGTCCAGGAATCCAGCGGCTTCGCCACCACCTTCGTCTTCGCGCTGATCATCATCTTCCTGGCGTTGGCGGCCCTATTCGAAAGCTTCCGCGACCCGTTCATCATCCTGGTCTCGGTGCCGATGTCGATCGCCGGCGCGCTCATCTTCATCAGCCTGGGCGTGGGCGGCGCCAGCCTCAACATCTACACCGAGGTCGGCCTCGTCACCCTTATGGGCCTGATCAGCAAGCACGGCATCCTGATGGTGGAGTTCGCCAACACGCTCCAGAGCCACGGCGCGACCAAGCGCGAAGCCATCGAGAAGGCGGCCCGCATCCGCCTGCGGCCGATCCTGATGACCACGGCGGCGATGGTGCTGGGCGTGTGGCCGATGATCGTCGCCTCGGGCGCGGGCGCGGTGTCGCGCTTCAACATGGGCCTGGTGATCGGCTCGGGTCTGCTGATCGGCACCCCGTTCACCCTGTTCGTGGTCCCCGCCGTCTACATGATGATCGCCGCCGACCGTTCCGCCCGCGCCCATGGCGGCGACGGCGCGGAATCGGTCCCCCCCGGCAAGGCCGAATACCACGCGCTGACGCAGGGATCTTAGCGCATTTCCCTCCCTCAAGACCCCTGCCCGCGCGGCAGGCTGGACAGCGCCCGGGCGACGTCCTGGCCGAGGCGCAGCAGGTTGCGGTCCATGGCGGCCAATTGATCCTGCCGGTCCTGGCCGCCGGCCACCCGCTCGCTGTAATCGACCATCCCCGTGCGCAGCAGGGTGTTTCCCGCACCGTCGAGGATGGACCAGCGGCCCTTCAGCACGGCCACGCCGTCGCGGTCGAGGACCATGTCGGCGATGTCGAGGACGAGCATCACCTGCCGGCCTTGCGCCGCGGCCGGCAACGGCTGGGCGGTCACCACCGCCGCCGGCAGGAGCGTCTGGATGTTGGCGGCGACGACCCGGGATATGTCGTCCGAGGGCCGGTCCGCCCAGCGCTCCCCGTCGCTGAACATGATCTCCGAGCCGCCCGCCAGGGTCGGAAGGCCGGCGCGGTCGAGATAGTCGGGCAGCCGGGTTGGCGCGACCACCACCGCCAGCCCCTGCCCGGCCATCGGCGACGTGGCGTTGCCGGCCAAAGGCCGCATGATGTACTCGCGCGGCGGCGGCAATTGGCTGCAAGCCGCCGCGAACGACGCCAGCACCACCCACCGCGCGCTGTTCATCGCCTGCTCCTCCCCAGGATGATCGAATTGGGATTGCGCTCCAGTTCCGCGGCCAGTTCCCTGAGCGACCGGCTCGCGTCGGCGAGATTGCGGAGCATCAGATTTATGTTGGCCCGTTGCATGCTGTTGGGCGACAGCATGCCGTTGACGGAAGCCAGCGTCGCCTGGGCCTGCTTCAGGGCGGCCTGGGCGGCAAGCAGCGCCTGCTGCGTGGTGCGCAGCGTGGCGTTGGCCTGGGCGCTGGTGGTTCCGAGGTCGCCGCGCAGCGCGGTGATGCTGCGGTCGATGCTCTCCAGCGTCTTATCGAGATTCTCCGCGGTTGGCTTCACCTGGCCGCGCAGCTCCTCCATCAGCTGGGCGAAGGCCTTCGTGCCTTGCGCCGTGCCGGCCAAGGCTTGCGTCGCTTCCGGCGAGGTCAGCAGTTTCTGAAGGCTGTCCAGCACGCGGCTGGCGTTGTCGGCCAATTGCTGGATGGGCAGGCTCTCCAGGGTCCGCTTCACCTTTTCCAAGGGCGAGGGAACGGTCGGGATTTCCACCATCCCCTTGGGCGCGCCGACCAGGTTGAGCGGCGTGCCGGGGAAGAAATCCAGGTCGATCATAGCCTGGCCGGTGACGATGCTTTGCGACACCAACTGGGCGCGCAAGCCGTTCTGGATCGCCTCCGACATGTCCACCGCCTTGCCGCCGATCTTCTTGATGCGCTCGGGATCCAGTTCCATGACGACGGGGATTTTCGCGGCCAGGGTGTGGACATCCACCTCCAGGCTGATCGACTTGACGCTCCCGATGGGCACGCCCCGGAACGTGACCGGGGCCCCCACATAGAGGCCGGTCACCGAGTTGTCGAAATAGGCGACGGCCAGGGGCCGCTGGCGGAAGATGTTGCCGGCGCCGAACAGGAACAGGGCGACCACCAGCAGCGCGATGCCGCCGAGGACGAAGCCTCCGATGACGGTCGGGTTCCCGCGCACAGCCACCCGCGTCTCCTTTCACCCGGTCGCGCTTGCGGTCTCGCCGCGCGCGAGGAAGTCCCGCACCTTCGGCACGGGGCATTCTTGCACCAAACGCTTGGGATCGCCGCGCGCGGTGGCCGTGCGCGCCTCGGAATCGAGGAAGATCGAATCATCGGCGATGGCGAAGATGCTGGCCAGCTCGTGGGTGACCACCACCACCGTGGCGCCGAGGCTGTCCCGCAATTCCAGGATCAGGTCGTCGAGGCGCCGCGACGACAGCGGGTCGAGGCCGGCCGACGGCTCGTCGAAGAACAGGATGTCGGGGTCGAGCGCCATGGCGCGGGCGAGGCCGGCACGCTTGCGCATCCCCCCGCTGAGTTCCGAAGGATAATACTCGCCGAAGCCCTTCAGCCCCACCAAGGCGAGCTTGAGCTCCACCAGTTCGGCGATCTCGGCGCGGCCGAGGGGCGTGTACTGCGCCAACGGCAAGGCCACGTTCTCCGCCAGGGTCATCGAACTCCACAGGGCGCCGCTCTGGAACAGCAGGCCGAAACGGCGGCGCATCGTGGCCCTCCGATCCTCGTCCGCATGGGTGAAGCTCTCGCCGTCATAGAGGACTTCGCCGGACGCGGGCTCCAGCAGGCCGACCATGTGCCGCAGCAGCGTGCTCTTGCCGCAGCCGCTATCGCCCATGATGACGAACACGCTGCCGGCGGCGACGTCGAAGCCGATGTCCCTTTGCACCAGATAATCGCCGAAGCGCATCGTCACTGCCCGGACGGAGATACGCGGGACCGCCATGGCTCCCTCCTTAGATCCCCAGCACGTTGAGCAGCACCGCGAACAGCGCGTCGATGGCGATGATGTAGACGATGGCGCTGACCACCGCCTGGGTGGTGGCCAGCCCCACGCCGGCGGCGCTGCGCCCGGCCTCGATGCCGCGCTGGCAGCCGGCGAAGGCCACCACCAGGCCGAACACCACGCTCTTGACGAAGCCGATCATGAAATCGTCCATGTGGACCGAGGCCTGGGTGCGGTCCACATAGGCCGCCACCGACAGATGGAGCATCCCCGTACCGACCAGGAAGCCGCCGAAAAGGCCGATGAAGCAGCCGTAGACGTAAAGGACCGGCATCATCAGCCCCAGCGCCAGCATGCGGGGCAACACCAGGAATTCCACCGGCGGAATGCCGAGCGTCTCCAGGGCGTCGATCTCTTCGTTGCCCTGCATGGTGCCCAATTGGGCGGCGAAGGCCGCGCCGGTGCGGCCGGCCAGCACGATGGCGGTCATCACCGCCGCCATTTCCCGCGTCATCGCCAGGCCCACGAGGTCGGCGACATAGATCGATGCTCCGAACTGTTCCAATTGCACGGCGCCGATGAAGGCCAGGATCAGGCCGATCAGCAGGGTGATAATGCCGACGATGGGAAGCGCCCGGGCGCCTGTCTCCTCGACGGTCCGCCACAAATCCTCGGGCCGGTAGCGGGCCCGGCCGCGCAGAAAAGCCGAGAAGGCCAGCACCACCTGCCCCAGCAGCCGCACGGTGCCGCCCAGCCGGCCGGCGCGGGCGAGCGACGCTTCGCCGATCCGGGCGAGCAACGGCGCCCGCGCCGCGCCGTGCGCGGCCTTGCGCTCCGGCACCGCCGACGCCAGGGCCAGCAGACGGGCCGCCCCGGCCGGCAGGGCCGCGATGTCCAGGGGAATGCCTCCGTCCGCGCAGTACGCGCGCAGGCGCACCAGCACGGCGATCAGCCCGCTGTCCCACCCTTCCAGCCCCGCGGCCTCCACCCTCACCCCGGCGGGCTTGGCCGCGCGAAGGTCGCCGAGCACCTGCGCGCCCGCGCGCAACGCCTCGGAGCGCCGCCAATCCCCCCGCAACGCCACCACGACGACGCCCCCGGCCCCCGGTTCCAGCGACGCCGAGGCCGTGACCGACGCATTGGCCGATGCCGTGGGCAAACCAACCATAAGGGAGCGATCCACCCGCCAAGACTATGCGGAATCAGGGTGGGGCCGGAGGAACGGCGGAACAAGGCGGCAAGCGGTTTCATCGGGATATTCGGGGGAGGAGGGCCGGACGCCACGCGGCCGGTTCCGCCGCGACGACGCCCGGCACACCAGCATGGTCGAGGTGAGGACGCGGTTCCGATACGCCGTCGGCATCCCGCATGCTCGAGGCGAGGAAAAGTTCCGGCACCCCGTCGCGACGTGTCCCCGTCGCCGGGGTTCATACCACCGATGGGAATGATCTCTTCTAATGGCGTATCCCTCTGGCTCCGGTTCCCATAGACCGCGGTCTCCCGCCAGCGTCATGGCCGTGCTTGTCACGGCCATCCACGCAGTGCCGCGAACGGAATGCCGAACGGACCCACGTGGATGCGCGGATCAAGTCCGCGCATGACGGCTTTGGCGGAAGCCGACGCGGGCTACGGGGTGGCGCTGGGGGGCATGACACTGACCCCCACCGCCGGATTGCGCTGGCTGCGGGTGGATAGCGGGTCCTACACGGAAACCGGCTCGTCCGAGAACCTGTCGGTGGCGGCCGCCTCCCAGGATCAGGTGGAAACCAGCCTGGGGGCCAAAATCGCCTATCCGGTGGACACGCCCGTGGGACGGGTGATTCCCGAGGTGAAGGCGGCGTGGCTGCACGATCTCATCAACGGCAACGTCGCCACCACCGCGCAATTGGGCGGCGCCAGCTTCGCCACCGACACCGCGCTGCCCACCGCCGACGGCGCCGAAATCGGGGCCGGGCTGACCCTGGCGGCCACCGACACCCTGTCGGTGCGGGCCGAATACGACGGCCAGTTCCGCCAGGACTATTCCGAGCATACCGGCATGATCGAGGTGAGGACGCGGTTCTAGGTGCCGCTAAGGCCCCCCGGCTCCGCTCGGGACGACGGGGAAAAACCGATAATAGAAACCGCCGCCCGACGATCAGGGCTCCGAACTCAGGTTGCGTAATGGTTAATTACTCTCGTCATGCCCGCCAGGCTGGGAAGACCGGAGCGGTCGAGATAGTCGGGCAGCCGCGCCGGCGCCACCACCGCGACGCCGCCGGAACCCGGCTCCACCGATGCCGATGCCGTGGGCAAACCAACCATAAGGGAGCGATCCACCCGCCAAGATTATGGGGAATCAGGGTGGGGCCGGAGGAACGGCGGAACAAGGCGGCAAGCGGTGTCCTTCCTTTTCGTCACCCCCGCGAAAGCGAGGGAATAATTCTTCGAGCGATTGCCATGGAAATCCGTAGTTGCGCCCGATGATTGACTCCCATCGTCAGGCGCGATAGATCCGGTGGGCATGCGCGGGAGGGGAAAGTCGTTATCTCGTCGGTCGGAAAAAACTCCGTGGCGCCCAGGAAAATCCTGTTGGCCGGGGCGTCGGCGCTGGCGCTGGGATTGGGGCTGGCCGTGCCGCGAACGGCCGGGGCGGCGGCATGCGGGTCGGGCGGCGGAAGCACCATCGCCTCCTCCTGCGCCGGCCCCTACGACTGGACCGGCGGGAATCTGTCGATCACCAACAGCGGCACCATCAGCAGCGGCGGCATCGGCAACGGCATCTACAACAGCGGCAGCGTCGGCGCGCTGACCAACAGCGGCACCATCAGCAGCGACGCTACGGGCATCAACAACAACCGCGGCAGCATCGGCGCGCTGACCAACAGCGGCACCATCGGCGGCGGTAAAGGCATCTACAACAACAGCGGCACCATCGGCGCGCTGACCAACAGCGGCACCATCGGCGGCGGCTTCGGCGGCTACGACAGCGGCATCGACAACTACGGCGGCAGCATCGGCGCGCTGACCAACAGAGGCACCATCAGCGGCGGCATCTACGGCATCCTCAACGACTACGGCAGCATCGGCGCGCTGACCAACAGCGGCACCATCAGCAACGACCTCTTCGGCATCGTCAACTACGGCCGCATCGGCGCGCTGACCAACAGCGGCACCATCAGCAGCAACCTCACCGGCATCGCCAACGACAACAACAACAGCATCGGCGCGCTGACCAACAGCGGCACCATCACGGGCGGCGCCAACGGCATCTACAACTCCGGCACCATCGGCGCGCTGACCAACAGCGGCACCATCAGCGGCGGCACGGCCGTCGGCATCGTCAACAACGGCGGCACCATCGGCGCGCTGACCAACAGCGGCACCATCAGCGGCAACAGCGGCATCAGCAACGACTCCGGCAGCATCGGCGCGCTGACCAACAGCGGCACCATCACGGGCGGCGCCTACGCCATCAACTCGACCGGCGGCAGCATCGGTCCCATCGTCAACAGCGGGGTGATCGCCGGCAATATCGGCAACTCTTCCTCCAACAGCCTCACCATCGACGGCGGCAGCGGGTCCGCCTTCGGCACGCTGACGGGCTACGGCGGGGCGGTGGGGACCATCACCAATACCGTATCCAATCTCGTGTTCGGAAGCGGCAACCTGCGGCTCGACGACAACGTCAATGTCGGCCCGTATACGGTGGTCAATTCCGGCGCGACCCTGCAACTGGACGGCGTGCGCACCATCACCGGCGATTATGCCCAAACCGGCGGCGCCCTGGTGGTGCCGGTGACCAGCGCGTCCAGCCACGGGGGCCTAAGCGTCAGCGGCAACGCCAGCTTAAGCGGGGGCGAACTCCGCCTGTTCGGCGCCGGCCTGGGCGGCGGCGAGACGCTCACCATCGTCAGCGCCGGCGGCGCCGGCAGCTACACCGGAGACACGGCGTCGGCCCTGGGCTATGCGGCCACCACCCGGACGGTGGGCGCGGATCTGGTGGTGACGCTGAGCACGCCGTCGGCCACCGGCGCCACGGCGGGGATCGCCGCCCTGCTGAACCAGGACGGCGCCGCCAGCCTGTCCTCCGCCGCCAACGCGGTGATGGCGCTGCCGTCGTCGCAATGGACCAAGGCGCTGACCCAGCTTTCGCCGTCCCAATCCGCCAGCGGCGCCACCCTGGTCCAAGGCGCCGGCATGCTGACCGATCAGGTGGGCGAGGCCATCGGCCAGCACACCCGGCTCGCCATGGGGGGCGATGGACAGGCGGGAGCCTCGGCCGGTTCGGGCTATCGCGATTCCTCGGTGTGGGGTCAGGTTCTGGGCGGCGCGGCGACCCGCGACACCACCGCCGGGGCCGACGGCTACGATCTGTCGTCCTGGGGGCTGGTGTTCGGCGCCGACACCCACGTCACGCCCGATCTGCTGGTGGGCGGGGCGCTGTCCTGGGGACGGGGCTGGATCAACGGCCTGGACAATTCCGCCGGCACCGGCAGCGACGTCAGCACCTATCAGGCCACCGCCTACGCCACCTGGGCACGGGGGCCGTGGACCGTCAACGGCGAGGCCGGATTGGGCCTCAACGATTATCAGGAAAGCCGGGCCATCGGCGTGCTGGACCAGACCGCCCAGGCCAAGTATTACGGCCGGCAATACACGTTCGAGTCCGACGCCGGCTACGCAATGCCCCTGGGCGGCGTGACGCTGACGCCGACGGCGGGAATCCGCTGGTTGCGGGTGGATACCGGATCGTATTCCGAATCCGGCTCGTCCGAGAACCTGTCGGTGGCGGCCGCCTCCCAGGATCAGGTGGAAACCAGCCTGGGGGCCAAAATCGCCTATCCGGTGGACACGCCCGTGGGACGGGTGATTCCCGAGGTGAAGGCGGCGTGGCTGCACGATCTCATCAACGGCAACGTCGCCACCACCGCGCAATTGGGCGGCGCCAGCTTCGCCACCGACACCGCGCTGCCCACCGCCGACGGCGCCGAAATCGGGGCCGGGCTGACCCTGGCGGCCACCGACACCCTGTCGGTGCGGGCCGAATACGACGGCCAGTTCCGCCAGGACTATTCCGAGCATACCGGCATGATCGAGGTGAGGACGCGGTTCTAGGTGCCGCCAAGGCCCCCCGGCTCCGCTCGGGACGACAGGGAAAAACCGATAATGGAAACCGCCGCCCGACGATCAGGGCTCCGAACCCAGGTTGCGTAATGCTTAATTACTCTCGTCATGCCCGCGAAAGCGGGCATCCAACGGGCGGCTGCCATCAGCCCACGTCTTCGTAAAGATCACGCCATTGCGGATTCGATCGTTCAATCAATTCGATCTTCCAGGCTCTGTTCCACCACTTCATCCGCTTCTCGCGAAGGATGGCGTCAGGCATGGAGGCATGCATCTCGTAGTAAACCAACAGGTGAACGCCATACTTCTTGGTAAACCCGTCGATAGCGTCGCTCTTGTGTTCCCATGCGCGG
>JAJZVW010000018.1 GCA_021847015.1 Pseudomonadota bacterium
CGAGTTTCCGAGCGGCATCAGCCAGGGCGAGTTGCCGCCGCTTTGGGTCATCGGCGCCGAAGGCGACGGCCAGCTCGTCAACTACCGCGTCAAAGGCAACCACATGATCGTCGATCGGCTGTTCGCCGCGGCCGAGCTCAAGCTCGGCGGCAAGCATCAGCAGCTCGTGCGGATTGTCCGCACCGACGGGAGGCCGCAGTCGTGACGGATGAACCCCGTCAAAAAGGCGAGCCGAGCGGAGGCAGTCGCCCAGCCGAGGAGATGCGGTTGCGGTCGAGCCGGCCGCCGGTCACCCGTCTATCGCGAAGAGTGCTCCTCGGCCTATGCACGGCTGCGGCGCTCGGCATCGGCGGCGCGTTGTTCTTTGCGCTCAAGCCCCAGCATCAGACCACGGGCTCCGAACTCTACAACACCAACAATCGCAACACGCCCGATGGCCTGGCGAATCTTCCCCGCGATTACACGGGGCTGCCCAAGCCCGCGCCGCAGCTCGGGCCGCCGCTTCCCGGCGATCTCGGCCGGCCGATCCTCAATAGCGGAGCCCCAGCCCCCGGCATGCCTGCCGGCGCCGATCCCGAACAGCAGCGGATCGCGCAAGAGCAAGAGGCCGCGCGCACGAGCCGTCTCTTCACGACGACGAATGCCCGCCAAACTGCGCCAACAGCCTCGGCAGCAACTCCGGCCGGCGCGACGCCTGCCGTCGCGGCCGTCGGTTCAAGCGACCTGACCTCGCAGGATCACAAGCTCGCGTTTCTCAACGGCGCCGTCGACCGCCGCACCACGAGCCCGGACCGGGTCCAGCCCGCCGCCAGCAAATACATTCTGCAAGCGGGCGCGGTGATCCCCGCTGCGCTGATCACCGGCCTGCGCTCCGACCTTCCCGGCCAGGTTACCGCTCAGGTGACGGAAGACGTCTATGACAGCCCGACGGGAAAAATCCTTCTCATCCCGCAAGGCGCGCGCCTGGTCGGGCAGTACGATGCGCGGATCGCCTTTGGGCAGACGCGCGCGCTGCTCGTCTGGAATCGCCTGATCATGCCGAACGGCCGCTCGATCGTCCTGGAACGTCAGCCGGGCGCCGACACCGAAGGCTATGCCGGCCTCGAGGACGAGGTCGACAACCATTGGGGCATGCTGTTCAAGGCGGCGATCCTCTCCACGCTCTTGAGCGTCGGCTCCGAAGCGGGCACGAGCAACAGCGAGAACAATCTGGCGCAGGCGATCCGACAGGGCGCATCGCAGAGCTTCAGTCAGGTCGGCGAGCAGGTTGTCGGGCGCTCTCTCAACATTCAGCCGACGATCACCATCCGGCCGGGCTTCCCCGTGCGCGTGATGGTCACCCACGATCTCGTCCTCGAACCCTACGGCGCATGAGGAAGCAACATGGCAAAGCTGAAGCTCGGGACGATTCCGGACGACAAGCCGGTCAAGCTCACGATCGAATTGCCGGCCGCCATTCATCGCGACCTCGTGGCCTACGGCAACGCGCTCGGCCGCGAAACCGGCCAAGGCGTCGTCGATCCGGCAAAACTGATCGGTCCCATGCTCGTGCGGTTCATGGCGACCGACCGCGCCTTCGCGAAACTACGCCGCTCGGAGTCGGCGACACCACGAGCGCACTCGGATAAATCCGGCTCAGAAAAGCCGACGTGAGCGGGCCTCGTCGCGCATGAAGGCGACGAACCGTCCGACCGCCGGGTCTTCGGCTCCCGGGCACCACACGAGCTCGACCTGCACCCAAGCGTTCTCCTCGCGGATCGGCCGATAGACCACGCCCGGGAACACGACCTCGGACTGGCTCGTCGTAGCGAGCGTGATCCCGAACCCGGCTGCGACCAGTGCGAACACGCACTGCTTGCTGCCGGCGTGGGACTCGAACCTGACGCCACAGCCCATGAACGAAGAGTAGAACTCGCGGGCGGAGTGACTGTTGTCCCAGGCCTGAACAAGGAAGGTTTCCCTCCGCAAGCTCTTCCAATCGACGGCGTCATGCTCCGAGAGCGGATGTTCACACGGGATCGCCGCAACAATCCGCTCGCGGTAGAGCGGCGCCGTCACGGCGTCGGGCCACAACGTGTGGCTCGTCATCAGAGCAACATCGATCCGACGCTCCCGCTCGGCTCTTTGGATCTCCCACTCGTTCAATTCGGCGATCGAAAGCACGACCTCCGGATGTCTTTCTCGCCAACCGGACAAGAGGCTCCGCAGCGGTTCACCGACCGGCGGCATTCGCACCGCGAGGCGGACTTCGCCGACGATGCCATTGCCATTTTGATCGCCGGCATGACGAATGGCGTCGAGCTCGGCCAACGCGCGGCGGATGTGCGGCAGTATCGCCTTGCCGCCCGTCGTCAACCGAACGCCAGCGTGCCCACGTTCAAACATTGCGAGACCGAGCTCATCCTCGAATCGTCCCACGCGACGGCTGATCGTCGATGTGTTGATTCCGAGAGCCTTGGCGGCATGCGTGAAGTTGCCTGCGGCCGCCGACGCCTCGAGATACATGAGATCACGAATCTCCATGTCCGACAGGCTTTGCAAGTTTACTCTGCGCCTCCGATGTAGGAATCGGCAGCCGGGGTGTGGCGATCTGCGGGTCGACGGACCGAGCAAACAAAGTCGCTTGCGGCGGCGGCGGTCGCCGGCGTCGGCTTCCACCGGCTGCCGATCGATGACTTACGCGACCGCCTTCTCCGCCGCTTCGCGTGGATTGGACCGTCCGATTCGGACTCCCCCATCGCAGATCGCTGGCGCGCTGAGACCTCCTGTTTCTCGAACACTCCGCAGCCGCTCGCGCGAGACTTCCAGGTAGCCGGCGACCGCGATCGTTTTCCCGATCGCACGCGGCGCACCGAGCCGTTTCAGAGGCCAGCGGGCGCGGCAAAGAATCCGCTCCATCCGGGCGTCCGTCACGGTCACGATATCGCTGAGCCGCCGCATCAAGCCGAATTCGATCATACCGGCGAAGAGTTCATAGGTCGCTCGTGCGATGCTCCCCGCCGTCTTCGCCTCTCTAGTGCACAGATCGACGCCGAAGCGGCTGCTTTCCCAGATGGCGTCGGATGCCGGCGCAGCCTGTCCGTCCAAGAGCGCCGGGAACGTGTCGCGAAGCATTGTGGGGCCGGTCGTCGGCAACAGACGCACGCACCCTTGAATGCGGTCCTGGTCATCCGTCTGCAGCAGGTACGCAGGCCGGCAGGCATCGAATTCGTCGATCTCCATGTCGCCGCTGACCTCGACGTCCCAGCCCAGACGTTCCTTGAAGACGCGGTAGCGGAGCCGATGCATTTCGGCGAGGTCGTCAATGAACTCGCCATAGCGATCGGGGGTGATGAGTTGGAGCATATTCGCCTCCTGGCAGGTTTGGACCTGCGCGATAGAAGGCGATAACCAGGAGGTTTCTCATCCTGTGCAGTTGCACAGGGGTCGAAGGCGGGAACCTATTCGCTTGTCGATTTAGCGGCCGCCAATTTGGCGACGGCCTGGCAGATGGTGCGGACACCGAATTTGGTCTTGGCGTTGTCGAGGTGAAACGCCGCCGTTCGGCGCGAGATGTTCAGAAGCCGTCCGATCTCCCACGCCGACTTTCCCTGCGCCGCCCATTCGAGGCATTCGAGCTCGCGCGGCGACAGGGGCACACCATCAATGACACGCTCCGGGGCAAGCTTCCTCCGCGCATGCGCATGAAAATACAGCGCCATGAGCTGGAGCACATGCCTATTGCGCTCGATACAGCGTTGGAAGGCGGGACGGCGCTCATCCGCGGCGAAAGTTATCGCTGCGATCGGGCCGCGGGGATCGTGCACCGGAACAGTGAAGCCGCAACGGATTCCGAATTGAGCTGCCTCGGCGAAAAGGTCGTACTGCGCCTTAGAGAGAGGCGTCGGCGAGAGCCCGATCCCCCATTCGAACGGCTCGGCATTCTTTAGCGATTCGACGATAACCGGATCCACCTTCTCATAACGATTCCGCAGATAGTGGTCCGTCCATTTCGTCGGATAGGTCGAGATAAGGTGCGGTATGTCCCCTCGCCGATAGGGAAGTGCAAGATAAGCAAAGCAATTCAGATCGAGCGCGGCTCCTGCCCGGGCCAGCGTATTTTGCAGGTCCTCCACGTCGGTGCTGTTCGCGATGCCATCGATGAATGATTGGAAAATGCGATGCATGCAGTGTCTCCACATTTCTCAGAGGGTATCAAACGTGACTTGTCCCCCTTTACTGTGGTCGACGGCCTCTTCACCCCATCCAGGCTCGCCTTATACTTTTCGTCGATGCTTCCGAACACCATTTCGTCTGAAATACCTTGCATCAACGCTGCCGTTGTATAATGGCAATGGTTCCGATTCCCATCGGGACAGCTGCTACCTGGGCCATGGTCACACGCAGCGCCGCAGCGCGTCGATTCAACATAAAGCACCCGATGTGATCCGCCCGTCCCTGACGTAGATCACTCGCTCGGCATGGCGCGCTACTTCGTCACTGTGTGTGACTACGACGATGGTACGCCCTTCGTCACGATGAAGCCCGTTGAGCAGCCCTAACATCTCGGCCTCCGCGGTGGAGTCGAGGTTCCCCGTCGGCTCGTCCATCAGCAGGAGCGCAGGATCGTTTGCCAAAGCGCGCGCGATTGCGACCCGCTGCTGCTGTCCGCCGGAGAGCATGCTCGGCAAGTGGTGAGCCTTGTCGGCAAGTCCGACCCTATCGAGAAGTGCCACTGCGGATGCAGCGGAGGCGCCGCCATTGCGGCCGCCAAACCACAGCGCAAGCCCCACGTTCTCAACAGCCGTCAGGTGCGGCAGCAGGTTGAAGAACTGAAAGACGAAGCCAAGCTTGCGCGCCCGGACCTTCGCGAGTTCGACCGGGCGAAGCGCAGTGATTTCAATGCCGTCCAGAACTACGGTTCCCGCCGAGGGTCTATCGAGGCCGCCCATGAGCTGGAGCAATGTGGACTTCCCGTGTCCCGACGCACCCATTACTGCTGTCCAGCTCCCGCGCAAAATGCCGCACGAAACCTCGTCGACGGCGATCGTCGCGGCCTCGCCCTCACCGTAGATCTTGGTTACGCGGTCGAGGCGAATAGCGTCGGCCGTGAAGGTGACGCCGGTAAGCGTCGCGTCTCGTTGCGCCGCCAAACTAGACATGCCGCATGGCCTCCACTGGTGACAACTGCGCCGCTCGGGCCGCCGGGTAGAGGCCGGCGACGATGGCAACGATCGTGGAGGACAGAAGGATCGCGAAGATCGTCGATACATCTGGCAGCACGGCTGTGGGTGCCGCTTGCAATGCTACCATGACACCGTTATTCGCGGCGAAATACGGCCCCAGCAGCCGTGCTGCAACTCCGCCGAGCGCGACCCCTCCTGCGCCGCCCAGGAGCCCATACAGCATCGACTCGAGGATGAACGCCGCAAAGAGAATGCGGCGCGTGCCACCAATCGCTTGCAGGATGCCGATCTCGCGCCGACGTTCGTAGACTGCAGTCAGAAGCGTGTTGAGGATGCCGAAAGCGGCCGCAAGCACCCCGACTGCCGCCACCGCCTGCATCGCCGAGCCGACGGCGCCCACGATCGAGAGGATCGATGAGACGAGCTGCCGGTCTGACACTACGGAGACGTTCGCCGCCTCCTCGATCGCGAGCTTGGCCTGTTCGATCTGGCTAAGGTCTGCGACGCGCACGGTGAGAAACGAAACCTTACCCTCAACGCCGTAAAGCTGCTGCGCGAGCGCCAGCGGCACGAACGTGGCAATATCATCCTTCGTACCGGTCTCACGCAGAACACCAAGCACCGGCACTGGCCGACCCCGGACCGTAAAGGCGTCGCCAGGCTTGAGAGCGAATTGCTGCGCGATCGCAGAACCGAGGACCACGCCCGCTTCGTCTGCAGAAGCGAAATAGCGGCCCTCCGACACCGTCCAGCCACGCAGCGCGCGCATCTCAGCGGGCACGACGCCGATCACTGGCACCGGCCGGTTCCGGAAGGCTGTCTGTTCATTAAGGTGCGGCACGACGGCCTTCAAACCAGGGACCGCGACGATTTTGGCGACGTCAGCTTCCGGGATCGCCTCCGGAAGCTGCTCCCCGGTCAGGACGGAAATCTGCTCGTAAGCGCACCACCCCTTCGGCGTCACCACAAGATCGGCGCCAAGGCCTTGCGCCTGCCGGTGCACATCACGGGTCAGCCCCTGGCCTATCGTGAGGAGCGCCACAAAAGCCGCCACTCCAATCGCCGTACCGGCAAGGGTGAAGGCGAAGCGCCCGCGACGCCGGACGAGGTTGCGCCAGACCAGGGTCGGAAGGTTCACGGCTGTGGGCTCCCTCAGTTCTGGTCAGCTAATCGTGCCGAGCTTGTCGAGACTCTCGACCTGGAAGAATGGATACTTGTCGCCCATCATGACGGAGCCACGCAGGTGCAGCTCGTCCCATTGCTTCGGCAGCTCGCCCGTCCACTTCACGGGCAGATAGAAGGCGGCGCAACCAGTTGACTTGCAGAGCCGCGCCTCGCGGCTGTCGACCAGCACGAATCCGGTTCCGCCAGCGATTGACATGCCGGCGCGGGCGACAACGCCACGCAGGTCGATCGTGCCCTTGTAGTCGAGCATATCCGCGGCGAGTTGTTGAACCTGGAGCGTGCCCTCCGGCACCGCCACCGAATTGTCGCCCGAATTCGTCGACGCGTGTGTCCACCACGAAAGTGCTCCGGCCCCAATGACCACGGCGGCGACCAAACCCAAGACCGTCCGAAGCGAGAGCGAGGTCTGCTGCTTTGATTGCCGCGTTGTGATTGCCGCCTTGCGCTGTCGGGTTGCTCTGCTCATGACCATCTCCGTTGGCTGACCTTCCCTAAACTTCAAAAAAATACCTCCTGCCGACTCCACCACGCTGCGCGCGCACCTCCGCCACTTGGCCGGCGGATCATTTCGCGCGAGCAGCATCGGCGTCACCGAGCTTGCGGACCAGCGGCAGGATCTCTGTCTCCATTGCCTCCCGAGTTATCAAGCCAAGGTGCCGATAACGGATGTGGCCATGCTGATCGACGACGAAGGTCGCTGGCAAACCAAGAACGCCCCAGCCGACCCCAGCTCGGCCATCGCGATCGACGCCAATGCGCTCGTATGGGTCACCCACCTCCGTGACCCATCGCGCGGCCGCGCCCGGTTCGTCCCGGAAATCGACGCCTAGTACGGGTACCTGATGCGATCGGGCCAGTTCCATAAGGACCGGCGCCTCCACACGACAGGGCACGCACCAGGACGCGAAGAAGTTGACGATCGTCACGCGCCCAGCCCGCAGGTCGGCGTCCGCCAACGTCGGTTTGCCCGCTGTCAGCGCCGATAAGCCGGATAGAGAAGGCGCTGGTTCGTCCATCGTCTGCGAGGAGTTCGCAGCCGTCGTGCTGTCTCCAGGTACCGGCGCTTGGCCAGGCATCAGCATTCCGATGATGACGTAGACGGCCACGCCCAGACCGAACAGCAGCGGGACCACGACGGTAGGACGGCACCATGCCTTCCATCCCGCGGTGGCGTTCCCCGCGCGCTGGGCGGCATTTGACATCGCAACCGCCGTCTTCGCCCGATCGCTCATCCGATCCTCCCGAGCGACGGGAATAGCTGGAGCATCCAGATAGAAAAGTCGTTCAGTCGGCCCGCGATCATGGCTATGCCCATCAAGATCATCACCGCACCGGCGCCAATGTGCAGAGCGCGCCCGAACGGGCGCAGCCGACGCGAATGGCTGATGAACTGCTCGGTAAACAAGGCGGCGATCAAAAACGGCACGCCAAGGCCAAGCGAGTATATCGCAAGCAGCGCCATGCCATCCCTACTTGCGGTCGCCGTCGTCAGAGCCAGGATCGAGCCGAGTACCGGCCCGATGCACGGGGTCCAACCGAATGCGAATGCGAGTCCGAGAAAGTAAGCGGGAACTGGCCCGCCGCCGCTGGTGAGGCCGTGATACCTCAGCTCCCGTTCGAGTGCTGGCACCCGTACCAGGCCTGTCGTAAACAGCCCAAACAGCAGCACGATCGCGCCACCGGCCAACCCGGCCTCGTAGCGGTATGACAGGAATAGCCGGCCCAAGGCCGTGGCACTCGCCCCAAGCAGAGTGAAGACTGTCGAGAATCCAAGCACGAAGCAAACGCCAAGCCCGAGCGTCTGCAGGGCCGCCCGCCTGTCAGTCGTCTCTTCCACGAAGTCGAGTGATCGCCCCGCGACGAACGACACATAACCAGGCACGAGCGGCAGCACGCATGGCGAAAGGAAGCTGATCGCCCCAGCGAGAAACGCCGTAACCACACCCGCTCGCGAAAGCTCTAGCACTGGCACGGCCTCGCGTCATTGACGAGCATTCTGCGCATTGCCCACCCATGCTTTGACAAAGCGGTCGATTCGGCCTTGATCGTAGGCGTCGAAGGCGTCGAGCCGTGTCCAGGCCGCGAGCGCGATCTTGTGCGTCATGTTCGGATACGGAGCGACGAAAACGGCCTGCGCGGCTTCGAGCTGCTCGCCCACATCAGCCCCAGGGGACTGCGGAGTCTGAAGCATCCAAAAACGAAAGTCGTACTGCATGGCATAGTCGCGCAGCTTTTTGATCAATTCCGGGCTGGCGTCCTTGTTGTAGAGGATCTCCACGTTGCCATGCTCGAGGATGTGCACCAGGATGCGCTTCGGCAGCGCGGCATCCGAGATGAAGGTGGTCGGAAAGCGCTCCTCATGCGGTCCCGACGTTGGCGGATCGCTGTTGTAAGGATAAAGGTCATAATTGTCGCTGCGGGGAGGGCAGGACTCGCCCATATGGCAGTGACCCTGGCTCGGAAAGAACTGGCCCGGCCCTTCCTGAGCCCCGGCGGCTGGCACTAGGGCGTCCCACAGGCTCATTTTCGTGCCCGCGACTGCCGCGACGGCCACCACGATCCAGAGCGCCCAAGCCGCGCTCCAGCGCCACCTCAGCCCAACTGGGGGAAGCGACCGCTCCCGTTGCTCATTGAAATGCACGCGTTTCGTCCTCTCTGACGCCCTCTTGGCGGCGTTCTTGCCTGTTATCTAAGAGTTTGCTGGGCGCAGACCCGCTTCGGCTGACCTAAGCTCGCGTCCATCGCGGACATTCTCGCGGCGCTCGAGCCGTCCAGACCCAGACCCGTCGCCCGCACCGGACTGTCTGCGAGGCAAGAGCCGGGCCGAGTTGGCGAGGATGCCGAAGTCCGGGCCCGACTGCGCGGCTGCGGCGATCACCGGTGGCAGCACGCCGATCGCGGCAAGCGCCAGACCCGTCAGATTGTAAACCGCTGTGAAACCCAGGTTGAGTTTGACCACTCCCATCGTCCGCCGGGCAATGCGGATCACTTCGGGGACAAGCGACCAATCTTCGCGCATAAGGGCGATGTGTGCCGCCTCGATCGCAACGCCGCTGCCCGCCGCGCCCATGGCGATCCCCACATCGGCCTGAGCTAGGGCGGGGGCGTCGTTTACGCCGTCGCCGACCATCACCACGGCTCGGCCTTGAAGCTGGTGCTCTTTAACGACCGCGATCTTGTCTTCTGGCAGAAGGTTCGCGCGATAGGCAATGCCGAGTTGGCGCGCGAGCGCGCCAGCCGTGCGCTCGTTATCACCGGTCAGCAATTCGATTTGTTTGATGCCGAGACTGCGTAGCTCTGCCAGCGCCGCCGGGACTTCCTCACGCAGCGTATCCATGGCGGCGAGCACGCCGATCGCGTGGCTGTCACGCCCCACAAACAGCAACGTCTTTCCCTGCGCTTCGAGATCAGCAGCCATGCTCGGCAGCGCCGCATCAGCAAGCAGCCGCCGGCTGCCCACCGCGACAGTGCTGCCGTCGATGCGGACCCGCACACCCTGCCCGGGGATCGCCTCAAATCCTTCCGGCTCGCCGAGCCGCTGCCCATGCTCGGCCGCCGCCGCGCGCACGGCCTCGGCCAGTGGGTGCTCCGAATAACGCTCCGCCGTCGCGGCAAGCCGCAGGAGTTGGCCACCGTCATACCGGCTGTCCAATGGAACGACATCGGTGATCCGCGGCCGGCCGAGCGTAAGCGTCCCGGTCTTGTCGAGCAGGACGACGTCGGCCTTTGCCAATGCTTCGACATACTTGCTGCCCTTGATGAGCAGTCCACGGCGCGCCGCCGAGCCGATCGAGGCGATCATCGCGACTGGCGTGGCAATCGCAAAGGAACACGAACAAGCGACCATCAAGACTGCCGCGGTGGCGAGCGCGTTCCCGCTCACGACAAAGGTTGCCGTGGCGATCGCTGCCACGACCGGCAGGTACCAGGTCGCGAAGCGGTCGGCGATCCGCTGAACGGGCGCGCGATGCTTCTCAGCGTTCTCCACAAGCCGAATGACATGGCCAAACGTCGTGTCAGACCCGACCTCGGTCGTGCGCACGCGCAAATGCCCGAGGTGAGTGAAACTTGCGGCAAAGACCCGTGCGCCCGGCCCCGCTTCGACCGGCATTGACTCGCCGGTAATCGCGGCTTGGTTCACCGTTGCCTGGCCGCCAATGACCTCGCCATCAACCGGGATTTTCTCGCCCGGTCGGACAATGACAGTCTCGCCGACACGCACTTCGGCCACCGGCACCTCGACTTCGTGCCCGTCGCGCTCGACACGAGCCCTCTCCGGCGCCATCGCCGTCAAATCTTGCACAGCGCGGCGGGCCCGCACGGCCGTGAACTGCTCGATGTAGTCGGCAAGGCGCATAAAGAAGACGACGATGACGGCAGCGGGCCACTGGCCAACCGCAATTGCGGCGATGAGCCCCACTGTCATCAAAGTGTGCGAAGTGACCTTGAGTCGAAGTGCCGCTCGCACGACGGTCCAAAAGATCGGATAGCCGCCGGCAAAAACACCAGCCAACCAGAATGGCCAGGGCACCAGATTGCTCAACCTCTCCAGGAGGCCGAGCCATTCCGCCAGCACCACGAGTAAGACGACGACACCGAGAGTCGCTCCGAAGGCCGCCAGCAATCGCCCTGAGAAGCCCGCAAGCGTTGCCGCGCTGGACGTTTTCGGCACCGCGCTCGCGCCGCTGCCCGGCTCGCTGCCGGGCTGGCAAGAGCATTCATCGGCGCACGACGAGACAGACTGGACACGGTCAAGGGAAGAAGTCGAGGAGGGCATGCTTTGTTGCCTAGTCCACAAGAGAGAAACCTGGTACCGAGCGCCTCATTCGACGCTTCCGGTGCGACTACGGCGCTGGGTAGGAACTCCCGTCTCGCCATCCAATCGTGCAAAGCGGTCGCGGGTGTCCTCGACAAGACACAGGCACCGATCGATCAGGTCAGCAACGCAGGGGTCGACGACCCGATAGTGGATGCTCGTGCCGTCACGCACACTGCTGACAATGCCCTTGTCAGCCAGGCGCTGGAGCTGATTCGAAATCGCCTGCGGCTTCATGCCGATGGTCTCGGCCAGCTCGGTGACGGCCATCCCCGGCCGCCGCAGCAGCGCATGCAGCATGCGAAGGCGCGTCTCGCTGGCCAGGACCTTAAACGTCCGCTCGATCGCGCCGGCGTCCGCCCCGGCCAATAGGGGCCGTTCGGTTAGCGCCGGGCGTGGCCGGCATCCGCCGCTCGAGCTTGTTCCCCGAACGGTGCAGGACCGGCCAGCCGCCGCCTCAGCGGTGGCATGAGACTTAGGTGAGGAACGTCCGGGCATCTTTCACTCCTACACAAAACAATGTAATATGGAGAGCGTGGAGGTGCAAGCCGCTTCCCGCCATCGGATACGTCGGTCCGTAAAGGTGCATGCCAGTGAAGCTCCTTGACAAAATTGCACGAGTGATCCGTGCGGGGCCCGGGTCCCGCAACCATCTCTTTATCATGGCCCTGGCGAGCCTCTGGCTACTGACGGGATCTCTTGCGCTAGCGGCCGACAAGCCAGTCGTGCGGGTCGGAGCCTTGAAGTCCGGCACCCTGAGCTGGGAACTCGAGGTGATCGTACGCCATCATCTGGACCAAACGAACGGCATCCAGATCAGCGAGATCGACACCCAGCGCGCCGAGGCGACCGAAACAGACCTGCGGGAAGGACGCGTCGATGTCATCCTCTCGAACTGGTTCTGGGTCTCGCAGCAACGCGCTGCCGGCGCCGATTGGACGTTCGTGCCGTTCTCGACGGCGGTCGGCGTCCTCGTGACCCCGCCGGGTACGACGATCCGTTCGCTCCCCGATCTAAAGGGCCGCCGGCTCGGCGTCGTCGGAACGAGTCACGACGAGAACTGGCTCATCCTTCGCCTCGCGGCACAACAGCGGTATGGGTTCGACCTCAGCGAAGGTTCCACGGCGTCCTTCGGGCCACCGGCCGCCATCACCGAGCGGCTCAAGGCGGGCGAGATCGACGCGGCCTTAACGCTGTGGCAGATCGCGGCTCGGCTTGAAGGCGACGGAATGCGGCGCGCGCTCAGCGTGAATGACGTTGTCCACGAACTCGGCGTCAGCAGCGACGTTCCCTTGCTCGGCTACGTGTTTTCCGAGAAGTGGGCCCGGGCCAACCCTTCCCGCCTCGAGGGCTTCTTGCACGCCGCAAAGGACGCAAACGCAATATTGGCCACTTCCGACACCGAATGGGACCGGATCGCACCCCTGATAGGGATGCATAGTCCTGCCGAACTCGCGAGCGTGCGTGACGCCTTCCGCGCCGGCATTCCCCGGCACTGGGGTCCGGCCGGGCGGGCCGACGCCGAGCGGCTGTATGCCCTGCTGGGCAAATCCGGCGCGGAACCTGGCACCCGCCTCGCTCCGGGCACTTTCTTCGACGTTGCACCCTACTAGGGCAGTACAAGATGGCCCACTTGCTGCAGCATGTCGTTCCCAGGAAGACGAAACGTTTCGCGCCTTGGGCGCTGCTGCTCGCTGTGCCAATCGGAACGATCGCAGTGCTGCTTCTTGCATGGGAGCAGCCACTCGGGAGCAGCCGACTTGGGGCCGCTGGGCAAGAATTAGCACCCCGTTTTCAGGGAACCGCTGACCACGTCCATATCCTCACCGTCGGCCGCCTTGATACGATCAAAGGTGACGAGATCGTCGTCACACTTAACATTGATCACGGGTACCACATCAACGCCAATCCCGCTTCATTCGACTATTTGATTCCGACGCGTCTGAATTTCAGTGGTCTCGAACCGATCAGCATCGCATATCCACGTCCGACGCATTTTCAACCAAAGTTTGCCGACATGCCGCTCGATGTCTTCGAGGGAACAGTCGCGATCACCGCGCTCCTGCCGAAAGGCACTGCCAGGGGTTCCGCGCCAAGTCTTTCGCTCCGCGCTACACTTACAGCGCAGGCGTGCGACGCCGTAATATGCCTTCCTCCGGCCGACCTCACGATCGGCGCTCCGCCGGCTTCTCGCGACGAGACTACGCTTCAGCAGCGCTGATCGCGATCAATCCAGGAGCGAGCCAGCCTCATACCAAGGTGAAGAACATGAGCTACTACTACGCAAAGACCCTGTCGGTTCCCTTCGAAGACGCCGTATTGCGCGCAACCGAAGCTCTCAACAAGGAAGGCTTCGGCATCATTACCCAAATCGATGTCAAAGAGACCTTGAAGAAAAAGATCGGTGCCGATTTCCGGAATTACCGGATCTTGGGCGCATGCAACCCCAGCGCAGCCTACGAGGCGCTCAAGATCGAAGACAAGGTCGGGACCATGCTGCCCTGCAACGTGATCGTCCAAGAAATCAGCAAAGGTGAGGTCGAGGTTGCGGCGATCGATCCTGTCGCGTCTATGCAGGCGATCGATAACCCCGCGCTCAAGCGAGCGGCGCAAACCATTCGGGCCAAGCTCCGGAAAGTCATCGAGAGCCTATAACCGGCGTTGCGCTCACACATACCGCTCACGCAATGGAGGGTCACAGCAATGAACGAAGCCGACGTTAACACAACCTGTTCACCGACTGACGGTATCCGAACGCTTTACACCGAGCTCGCGATTCACCCCGAAATGGACTTCGGCTGGGGCAAGGGCAAGGAGAACGCCCGCCGGCTCGGATACGATAAGCGATGGCTGGAAAGCCTTCCCGACATAGCGTGGGAGTCGGCAGCCGCTGTCGGAAATCCTTTCGCGCTCGGGCCACTGAGATCCAGTGAGGCCGTCGTCGATCTCGGCTGCGGCGCCGGCGCAGACCTGTGCATTGCAGCCCTGCTCGTCGGCAATGCTGGCCGAGCGGTGGGGATCGACGTCACGCCGGCGATGATCGCGAAGGCGCGCAACGTCGCCCATGCGGTTGGCCTGGACAATGCTGAGCTGCACGTCGCCGATATGGAAACGCTGCCGTTGGCTGACGCCTCGGTCGAGGTCGTTATCTCCAACGGCGCTATCAATCTCTCCGCCCACAAGCCCTGCGTGTTCAAGGAAATCTTCCGGGTGCTGAAGCCCGGAGGCCGACTGCAGTTCGCCGACATGGTGCGCGACGGTGCAGACGAAGCGTCGAGCTGCGGCTCGTGGGCAGACTGCGTTTCGGGAACGGTCGAGCCTCAACGCTATCTCGAAATGCTCAGCGCCGCAGGTTTCATGGGGTCGGAGCTGGTGGCGCTCACCGGCTACAGGACAGCCGCGAACACGATCGGCGCCCTCTTCCGGGCCCGGAAGCCGTAACGCGGCGGGCGGCTATAGCTTCGCCTGGCCCGTATCGCGCTTGATCTGAGTCAATGAAGCGGAGTTCGAATGGCGAGAGTATCCAGCGTGCACACAGGTGGAAAGACGATTGAAGGCTTCTTCCCGGCGACTGCGATGCCAGATAGCGACTGGTGGGGCGCTCTGTGGCCCGAGCCGTCGCAGGTCGTCGCCAAGCTGGGGATCGAGCCTGGGTTGGACGTCGTAGACTTGGGTTGCGGCGACGGGCTATTCACCGTGGCGCTCGCGCACGTGGCGCGGCGGGTGCTCGCCATCGACATCGATCCGCGGATGTTGGACCTGGCGCGCGCCAGGGTCAGTGCGGCGGGCGTGACCAATTGCGCGTTCGTCGAAGGCGACGCTTACGAGATTGCCACGCTCGTACCGTGGCGGGCGGATTTGGTTCTCATCGCGAACACCTTTCACGGCGTGCCCGACAAGGAACGCCTCGCCCGCGGGGTGGCGGCAATCCTGAAGCCGAACGGCTGGTTCGTCGTGGTCAACTGGCACCGGCGCCCGCGAGAGGAGACCCCGGTTCTCGGCCAGCCACGCGGACCGAAGACCGACATGCGGATGGAACCGGAGGACGTGGCGGCAGCGGTCGAGCAATCGGGGCTCAGGCTCGCGCGCGTCGTCGAGCTACCGCCCTATCACTACGGCGCGATCCTCGCGAATTCTGGCACATAATTCACAAAGAGCACTGGAGAGCATCATGGACAAGCAGAACGAGCAGGCTTCCGGAACGAAGGGCGGCTGTGGCTGCCATCCTCAAAGTGCGAAAGAAGAGCCACAGGCTTCACAAGCCAAGAGCGCCGACGCCGAAAGCGGCGGCCCGATGGCCATGGGCATGGGCATGGCAAAGAAGATGATGGCCCAAATGGGCCAGGGCGGCGGTCCCATGGAGATGATGCAGAAGATGATGGCTCAGATGAGCCACGGCGAGGGCAAGCCGCCCATGGAAAAAATGATGGGCATGTGCATGGGCATGTGCGCCGAGATGCTCACTGGCCTTCGGCAGACCAATGCACTTGCCGTCTTCGCCACCCCGGAGCTGCAGCACGCCTTCGGCGAATGGCTGAAAGACCTTGAGAGCAAAGCGGAAGCCGCAGTCGCTCAGGGAGAAAAAGACGCGGCCGCACTCGCGTCGGCGCTCAACATCACAGAGGATAGCGCCCGCTATGTCCTCGCGCGGCTCGCGGCGAGTGGCAAGGTGATGCTCGTCGCGCGGTCACCGACGCAGGGGGCAAGCGATGCCGCCGGGTGAATGGTGGCCCATGCCGTGGTTCGGTATGATGATGGCCCCGCTGATGATGGTGATATTCATCGTGGTCGCCTTCGTCGTCGTGATCCCCTTGATGCGCTCGTTCGGCATGGGGCCGCCTTGGTGGCACGGACACAATATGCCTCCGTCGTCGCAACGGACGCCCCTCGACATCCTCAACGAGCGCTTCGCCCGCGGCGATATCGACAAAGCTGAATATGAAGAGAAGCGCCGGTTTATTTCGCAAGGGTGACGCGCGGCGAGCCGCAAGGGCCGCTCACGCGTGCTCTGGGGCTTGAGAGCGAGAGATGACGTTGGCTACGACAGCGATGAAGGAGCACCCAGAGGATGAGGCTTTCGACCCCGATCGGTGGCGTGGCGAGCGTAGCCGTCGCGCTTACGCCTGGCTGGGTGTGGGCACAGACACAACAACCCGCACCCTACGCGTATGATTGCGGACCGCATATGATGTGGTGGGGCGGAGGTTGGTACGGCATGATCTTTGGTCCGTTGGTCATGATCCTGGTGCTTGCCGCGGTGATCGCGGCCGTTGTCCTTCTCGTCCGCTGGATCGGAGGGCCATGGCAGGGAGCGGTGCCGCCACACCAGGCGCCGCACGCGCGCACAGCACTCGACATCCTAGATGAGCGTTACGCCCGCGGTGAGATCCAGAAAGACGAATTCGAAGAGAAACGCCGGCTGATTTCTCGAGGATAACGCGCCTAGGGCAGCGCACTGCTGCCAGCGCGTATTCGCGAGGCCCAAAGTCAGCGGAAAGCCAGCCTGGCTTCTGATCATTTTTCCAAAAACGAGCGGCAGTTCGGAAGCACACTCGAATTGAACTTGCCCACTGCTCGGGGCTCTTTAAGCATGCGCCCTGCTAGGCCTTGGGACTCACCACGCGTATTCCGGGCCTGAGCCCCGGCGCGCCTCGCAAGCGCCATCGCATTAGGTCCGATAGGCTTACAACATACTGTAATTATTATCATTCTCCGCACGCTGGTTGCGTGATGGCCTGGCGGGATGCCCTGGCGGTCTTGTACTCTTACACAGTTCTATGTATTAGAAAAAGTTAGCCACCTTGCTTCCGGTAAACCGCTCCATGACCCCCTCCCACCCCTCATGCACGCCCATGCGCGCCGCTCGTCGAGCGCGCTCCAGCGGCTGGATCCGGTGCGGACACTCTCGAGCTGGCGTTCAGAGCCCGGCAAGCGGCACGGGCCACATGCTTGCTTCACGCACTCCGGTGGCCGCCAAGCATGTCAGTTGCCGAGCCGGGGGCAGGCCGTGGAAATCATGAAACGTCAGGCCAATTGTAAACACTTCCAGCACTTCGGCGAGGAGGACATCGGCGGCGGTGGGGGATCAGAAGCCGTGTCAGCGGTTTCTTCCTGTACGCGCGGCAGCGGCCACGGGCAGGCCCCTAGTCTCAAACTCATCCTCAGCCTGACTGCGATCGCGGCCATCACTCTGTTGACAGGCTGCGCCACCTATCATCCCAAACCGCTCGATCCAGTTCTCACTGAAGCTTCGTTTCGCGATCGCTCGTTGTCGGATCCAGGTCTTCGCGACTACCTCGCAAGCCAAGCCGCAATCGTTGCAACAACCAAAGAGCCCATCCTCAATCTTTCAACTCTGACGCTGATAGCCTTTTACTATAATCCCGATCTAGAGGCGGCGCGGGCAAGCTTGGATTTGGCATCAGCGGGCGTTGTGACCGCCGCCGCAATGCCGAACCCGTCGGTCAATTTTCCCCCGACTTATGAAACCCCTCTGCCACCCGGTGTGACGCCGTGGGCTTTCTTTGGTCCCTCCTTCGACATTCCTATCGAGACCGCCGGCAAACGCACGTACAGGATCGCAGAGGTTCGACATCTTTCGCGAGCAGCCGCGTTTGGATTCATGTCGACAGCTTGGCAGGTGCGAAGCCACGTTCGTGCTGCCGCCGTTGCCTATATTTTGGCGGAGCGGATGCTGGAGCTCCGGCGCGCCGAGGAAAGTGCGCGCTCCGAACTTGTCACCATCTTCGAGAAGAGCTTCGCAGCTGGCGAGGTTTCGCAGCCAGAACTGATTACAGCGCGCAGCAACCTCCTCGATGCTCATCTAGCAGTCCAGGCCGCCGAAAGCACAGTCGTCGATGCGCGAAGCGCGCTCGCTACCGCGCTCGGCGTGCCCTTATCCGCCGTTGAAGGTGCCCACATTGTCTGGCCCGAACTCGCACACCCGCCAACGGACGCATCCATCGCACCGGCAGCGGTTCAAGCCGCCGGGTTGCTGAACCGACTCGACGTGCGCGGAGCGCTTGCCGACTACTCAGCGTCAGAGAGCGCACTCCAGTTAGAGATTGCAAAACAATATCCCGACATTCATCTCGGCCCTGGCTACCAGTTCGAACAGAACACAAACAAGTGGACGCTCGGCATCTCACTAACGCTGCCAGTCTTCAATCAGAACCAGGGACCAATTGCGGAAGCCGAGGCGAAGCGCGAGCAGGCCGAGATACGATTCGCTGGGCTTCAGGCACGAGTCATCGGTGACACGGCCCGAGCGCGCGCGCTCTATAAGACGGCTAAGGCAAGCCTAGCGGACGCTGACACCGCGCTCTCATTGGCGCGCCAGCAGGAGACGGCAGCAGGACGCCTCCTGCAAACAGGTGAAGGCGACCGGCTTTCGCTTGTTGCCGCCCAGATCCAACGCATTTTGGCAGAGCGTGGTCGCCTCGACGCTTTGCGACGCGCACAGGATGCGCTGGGAGCCTTGGAGGACGCAGTGCAACGGCCACTCGGCGGCGAGCCGAGCCTGCCACCGGTCCCCTTGCCACAATCGTCGCTCCAATATCTTGAAGTCGAGGAAAGCAGGTCGTGACGAAGCAGCCACAGTACCGGCGCTATGTCGTACGGGCACTCATCGCGTTCATTGGTATTGTTGCCGTGCTCACGATAGTGCGTATCGCTCTCTTCAAGGGCGCTCAGTCTGCCAACGGATCAGGCCACACTGAAGCAGCGACAGGTGAAGAGGCGGAGCAGAAAGGCGTTTTCCGAACTGCAGATGGCGAGATCGCAATTCACCTCGAAGGTTCTACTCAACGAGTTATAGGGCTGCAGTTTGAGGCATTGTCCGCAGCGACGCTGCATCCCGAAGTCACAGCCTACGGCGTGCTGCAGGAGGACCCGTCGCATACCTTCACCATACGAGCGCCCATAGCCGGGATCGTCCACCCTGGAAAAGACGGCCGCTGGCCAGATCTCGGTGTCGTGCTTCCGGATGGCGCTGTCGTCGGAACGATCACTCCGCGCGTCGCTCCCACGGTGCTCGCCGCCGCCAAGGCCGCGCGTGATCGCGCAAAGACGCTCAATACCGACGACAAGATTGTCTCCGACAAGGTGCTCCAGGAGGCGGAGGCCAGACTCGCATCTCTGACCCAGCCAATGCCACTGGTTGCAGATCGCGGCGGGACGGTCATCGACGTACTGGCGCAACCAGATGAAGCGATCGAGAACGGTCAGCCGGTTCTCCGCGTAGCACGCTTCGATACCATTCTCGCGAAGGTCGTCGTGCCATCGGCTGATCCCGTATCTGACAACGCGTCAGCTCGAGTGATCGTCATCGGCCACGAAGATCACCCGCTCTCAGGGGAGAGCATTGCCCTCATCGCAGTCGATCCAAGGACACAAGGCCAGACCGTCCTCATCCGATTGCGAGCCGACGGATTTGCCCTGCGACCGGGTCAGGCAGTTACCGCCTATCTAACGGCGCCGGGCGCGCCGATCAGCGGCGTTGTAATCCCCCGCACTGCCATCGTCCGATACGCAGGAAAAGCGTGGGTCTACGTGCGGACTACCCGCGAAACATTTGTCCAGCGCGAAGTGCCCACCGACCATCCCGTCGATGGCGGCTGGTTCGCCGCCACCGGCTTCAAGCCCGGCGACCGGATCGTCACTGTCGCAGCAGAGACCGTCCTGTCAGAAGAACTGAAGGCACAAATCCCATCCGCCGAGGAAGGCGAGTCTGCTGAACAGCAAGAACAAGAACGACGCGAGCATCGGCAATGAGGAGATCCTGACCAATGCTCCGGCGACTCGTTGCCTTTTCCATCCACTTCCGCGCTGTCATCCTTATTCTGGCCTGCGTCCTTATCGGGTACGGCGTTTTCGTAGCGGCGCACGCAAAGCTCGACGTCTTTCCCGAGTTCGCGCCGCCGCGAGTGGTGATCCAGACCGAGGCGCCTGGCCTCTCGCCGGAAGAGGTCGAGATCTTGGTCACCCGCCCGATCGAGACCGTGCTCAATGGCTCCAATGGTCTTGACTCTCTGCGGTCACAATCGATCCAAGGCATCTCGGTTGTTACTGCTGTGTTCCGCAACGGCACCGACATATATCGCGCTCGCCAGCTCGTCGGCGAGCGCCTGGCTCAGACAGCCGGTAAGCTGCCGCTAGGAGTAGCGCCACCGACGATGGCGCCACTGACTTCGACGACGAGCATCTTCCTGACGATCGGATTGACGTCCGACAAGTTATCGCCAATGGCGTTGCGCACCTTCGCCGACTGGACGCTGAAGCCCCGCCTGCTAGCAACGCCGGGCGTCGCGAAAGCAGCCATCTTTGGCGGCGAGGTGCGCCAGCTACAGATCCAAGTGAATCCAGATCGCCTTGTGCAATACGACTTGGCGATCGGTGATGTGATCGCTGCGGCACGCAGCACGACGGGCGTGCGCGGCGCCGGCTTCATCGACACTCCAGCCCAGCGAATCGTCCTCCAGACCGAAGGCCAATCCCTAACACCCGACCAAATAGGAGACATCGTCCTGACGCAGCAGAACGGTGTCACCGTCCGCCTCAAGGACGTCGCTCGTGTTGTTGAAGCCGCGCAACCAAAGCCCGGCGATGCCGCAATCCTTGGGCGACCCGGCGTCGTGCTCCAAATTTCAAGTCAATATGGTGCAAATCCGATCGAGGTTACTCAGGCGGTTGAGCGCACCCTTGACGAATTGCGGCCGGTTTTCGAACGCGAGGGAATCAAGGTTTATCCAGCGCTGTTCCGCGCCGCCAACTTTATCGAGCGGGCCATCCATAACGTCGACATTTCGCTCGTCACCGGCGGAGCACTCGTCGCCGTCATCTTGTTCCTTTTCCTCCTCAATCTCCGAACGGCGTTCATCTCATTTACGGCGATACCTCTATCGCTGCTTGCCGCGCTCATCGTCCTCGACTGGTTTGGCATCTCCGTGAACACGCTTACGCTCGGAGGCTTCGCGATAGCGATCGGACTGGTGGTCGACGACGCCATCATCGACGTCGAAAATGTGTGGCGGCGCCTACGAGAAAACCGCCATGCCGATCATCCACAGCCGGCCTTCCGTATCGTGCTCGATGCAACTCTCGAGGTACGAAGCCCGGTCGTCTACGCCACGTTCATCGTCATCCTGATCTTTCTGCCTGTACTTACATTGAGCGGCCTCCAAGGAAGTTTTTTTGCGCCGTTGGCGATCGCTTCGGTCCTCGCGGTCCTCGCGTCCCTTGGTGTAGCCCTCACCGTCACACCGGCGCTCTGCTTCGTCCTGCTGCCCAAGGCAAGATACATGGGGGAGCCGCCCTATATCCAACGGTTGAAGGCGCTCCATCGCCAACTGCTCGTCGCCCTCAGCGGCCGATCACGCCTTCTTCTAGGCGCCGTGTCGGCACTTTGTTTGGCCGCCCTAGCCGTGCTTCCATTCTTCGGCGGCTCCTTGCTTCCTGAATTCAAAGAGGGCCACTTCATCGTCCAGATGCTCGCGATCCCCGGCACCTCGCTGGACGAATCGTTGCGTGTGGGCGACATCGTCACCGCAGACTTGCTGAAGAATCCGCATATCCGATCCGTCTCGCAACAGGTCGGCCGCGCCGAGAGCAGCGAAGATACGGAGGGACCACACCGGAGCGAGTTCAACGTCGATCTTGCGCCATCAGCTGCCGGGGAATCGGATCAGGTTCAAGCAGAGATCCGCCAGACGCTGTCCCGGTTTCCGGGGTTCACTTTCTCAGTCAAGAGCTTTCTCACCGATCGTATCCAGGACACGATCTCCGGCACCGCCGCACAGGTAGTGGTCAAGGTGTTCGGGCAAGATCTCGACCTCATTGATCAGAAGGCGCAGGAAGTCGCGCGCATCCTTGGATCGGTCCGCGGGGCAACCGATGTCCAGGTGCAATCGACACCAACCCTCCCTCAGATGGTTGTCCGGCTACGGCGCAATCGCCTCCAGCAATTCGGCTTCGAACCCATCGAGGTTCTAGACGCCGTGCAGACCGCCTTTCAGGGCTCCGTCGTCGCTCAGACCTATGATGGAGATCGCGTGTTCGACGTGACCGTCATTCTCGATCCGAACGCGCGGCGGGATCCCGAACGTGTGGGACAGCTCATGCTTCGCCGTGCTGATGGGACGCGCATCCCGCTTCAAGACATCGCCGGCGTCTATTCCGCAACGGGGCGGTATGTCGTGCAGCACGATGGCGGCAACCGTCTGCAGATCGTGACCAGCAATGTCGCAGGCCGAGATGTGTCCTCCTTTGTCGCCGAGGCGAAGCAGAAGATCGCTGCGGAGGTAAAATTTCCAGCGGGAACATATGCCGTGTTTGCTGGCGAAGCCGAAGCGCGTGCCACTGCTCAGCAGCAGCTTCTGGTCCACTCGTCGATAGCCGCCATCGGAATCCTCCTGCTCCTCGCCACCGTCATCGGCAACGCTCGCAACTTGCTCCTGGTCATGGCGAACGTGCCCTTTGCGCTGGTGGGGGGCGTCGTGGCGGTTGCGCTCGGCGGGGGGTCGCTGTCGATCGGATCTTTGGTAGGCTTTGTCACTCTATTCGGCCTCACGATCCGCAATTCGATCCTTCTCGTGTCGCACTATGAGCACCTCGTGCAGTTTGAAGGGATGAACTGGGGCATCGAGGCTGCGCTACGTGGCGCCGCCGAACGCTTGCTCCCGATCTTGATGACCGCTCTCGTCACGGCATTGGGCCTGCTGCCAATCGCCATTTCCAGCGGCACCGCCGGGCATGAAATCGAAGGGCCGATGGCACTTGTAATCCTTGGCGGTCTTTTCACCTCGACCGCACTCAACCTTCTCGTGCTCCCGATTCTCGCGCTCCGTTACGGGAATTTCGTACCAGCTACGGCCGATATAGATACGCTCGCTGGTCCGGCGACGGCAGAGCCCGGACCGATTACCACCTCGTAGCAGGAACTAAAGATTAAGCTCGCAGCATCACGACAATGGAGGTTCTATGGCACCCGCAAAGAAGCTTAGCAACATGATCGTGGTCGCAGCTCTGTTTCTGACGGTGGGGCAGTTGCCCCCTTGGGCCAGCAAGGCTGTTGCTGCGTCCTCTCAAACGAAGCAAGAATTCAACAACATTATTCTGTCTCTTCAGGCTGCTGATAGCGCCTACGCAGCGGGCAACAATGCCGAAGCCCAGGCAAAATACAATCAGGCGAAATCTCGCTGGAACCAAGTCTCAGCGGCTATTTCGAAGAGCGAAGCGCATGAGGTTCAGACTCTTTTCGATGCGCTCGGCGACCAGATGAAGAAGAAAGCTCCTGCTACTGAGATCAAATCCACCATCAGTGATATGGTTGATGAGTTGCACGAAGACATCGAGTCGATTCGAAAATAGACGCTCGTGCTGCTCAAGCGCATCTCGAACATCAGATCGCCGTGTCGGGCACGACTTATCTACTGCCCATATGTTTCGTGGTGCGCCCCGCTCGATCGTTGGGACCCAACACAGGCAAACGCGGTAGGGACGCGCTTGGCTCGCATAGTGCCGTTCCGCCAACGCCCAGCCTTGGCAAGGTCGTGTCCAGACGATCGCCCCAATTGCGCCGGCCTCATTGAGCGTCGGACTAGGGCGTCCGATTTCTAACCGACAGTGACCCGCACACCGCCCGCCAATCAGATTGGCTTTTCACCTGTCGCCGGGCACGGCATCTATTCGCCATGCGCCATCGTGACCGCGCGTTGCCAGTCGTCCTCGAACGTGATCGCAGCGTTCAACGAGCTTCGCATCGCAGTCTGCGAGCGCTCCTTCGCCGCCCGTCGCAAAGACGGACGCGATCGGCTGATGGAGGGTCGTATGGCCGAAAGTAAGTTTCTAACGACCGAGGAAGTTTGCGAACGCTATCGCGGTGAAATCTCCGCGGGAACACTCCGGAATTGGCGCGCGCAGCGAGTGGGACCGCCGTTTATAAAAATCGGCAAGTCGGTTCTGTATCCCGTGCAAGGCCTCGATGAATGGGATAAAAAGAATCTCGTGATCTGCCGTGCTTCGCGCAAACTCAGCGTGGCTGATAATGAGGGAGGGTGAAGATCACGCTGGATCACGGATTACCGATCCCAGACTCATACCCCAACGATTTCTCCAGATGTCGAAAACGCTATTCAATTCAATGCACTGCTTTCTGGACGGAGACTGGTCCACAACCACCCCTCGGGCGACCCGGCGCCCTCGAAAGCCGACATCGAGATGACCCGGGCCGTGCGCGACGCCCTGGAGGCCGTCGGCATCCGCCTGCACGACCATCTGGTGATCGGCCGCAAGGGCCATGTCAGCTTCAAGGCGATGGCGCTGCTCTAAGCAGATGCCGGGCGCCCGTCAGGCGGCCCGCATGGCGTCCAGGAAACCCGCCACCTGATCGCGCAGGGTCTCGGCCTCCTCGACCAGTTCGTCGGCGGCCTTGAACATGTCCGAGGCCATGCCGCCGGTGGCGGACGCCGCCTGCGACACCTGGGCGATGCTGCGGGTGATCTCGGCGTTTCCGTTGGCGGCCTGCTGCACGGACTGGACGATATCCTCGGTAGCGCCGTTTTGCCGCTCCACGGCCAGGGTGATCCCCGATACCACTTCGTCCACCTGGCCGATGGTGGCCCCGACCTTGCGGATCGTCTCGACCGCGTCCTGGCTGATGGCCTGGATGCCGGCGATCTGCGCGGCGATCTCGTCGGTCGCCTTGGCGGTCTGGTTGGCCAGGTGCTTGACTTCGCCCGCCACCACGGCGAAGCCTTTGCCCGCCTCGCCCGCGCGCGCCGCCTCGATGGTGGCGTTCAGCGCCAACAGATTGGTTTGCGCGGCGATGTCGTTGATGATGGTGACGATTTCGCCGATCCTTTTGGCCGCCTCGGCAAGGCCGGTCATGGTGGCATTGGCGGTCTGGATGCCGTCCACCGCCGCCGAGGTGATCGCCGTCGATTGGCCGAGGCGGCGGCTGATGTCATCGGCGGAATCGGAGAGCATCCGCACCGAAGTGGCGACGCTGTCCACGTTGGAGGCGGCCTGGTTGGCGGCGGCGGCGACGGCCGCGCCCTGCTCGCTGGTGCAGGCCGCGTTGGCCGACAGCCTGTCGGACGCGGAATGGACGTGACGGACGGTCTCCATCACCGCGTCCAGCATCCGCGCCATGGACACGTTGAAATCCTCCGTCAGGCGGTCCCGTGCGACCATCACCGCAGCCTGGCGGTCGCGCTCGGCCGCCTCGCGTTCCTCGAACTCGCGGTTGCGCTGCATATTCTCGCGGAAAACCGCCACCGCCCGGGCCATGGCGCCAATCTCGTCGCGGTTCGTCAGGGACGGCACCTCGCTCGCCAAATCGCCATCGGCCAGCCGGCGCATGACGGTGGTGATCTCCGCCACCGGACGGGAAATCAGCCGCGCCATCACCACCATCACCAAGGCTCCGCCCACCAGACACCCGGCGAGCAGGCCGTAGAACCGCAGTTTGGCAGTTCCGGCCACGTCGAGGGCCTCGTCATAGGTCATCTGCGTGCGCTGGGTCGAATAGTCGTTGAGGCCCTGAAGATTGATCGTCAGGTTGCCGTAGAGGTCCTCCGACCG
The DNA here is from genome assembly GCA_021847015.1 of Pseudomonadota bacterium. Lineage (GTDB taxonomy): Bacteria > Pseudomonadota > Alphaproteobacteria > Rhodospirillales > Magnetospirillaceae > JAJZVW01. The sequence goes on from JAJZVW010000018.1 coordinate 25,747, forward strand.
TGCCATCAGCTTCGCCGCCGAAGACGGATCGGATGCGGTGGCCGACAGAACGTCGCCGACCAGCTTCTGGTAATCCTGCATCCCGGTCCGGATGTCGCCAACCAGGCCCTTCTCGTCGTCGTTCCACGCGATCGAAGTCTCCAGGCTCTGGTAATCCTCGCGCAGCGTCTCGGCGTCGTCGCGGATCTGCTTGCCCAGTTCGGCGGCTTTCGCCGGGTCGGCCCCGTTCATATCCCGATTGAGGAGGCGATAGAGGTCGGCCTGAAGAGAGGCGACCTCGGTTTCCATTCGTCCCGACAGCCGGCTTTTTTTGAAGGAGACTTTGTACAGATCGTCGAGGGCGGCGTGCTGGCGAGCCATGCCCGACCAGAAAATAACGCCCAGAAGGCACATCGACGCGATCAGCAGAAGGGGAGAAACGAACACTTTGACGGCGATCCCGATATCAGCGAGCCGTTGACGCAGAACCGCCATCTGTCTCTTCCTTTCACCGCCGGCCATGCCGGCCCCCATCCGTGATTGGGGAACCTGTGGCGCGTCCACCCTCAGGTGAACACCCTAGGGCGTCATAATTCTGACACTGTGCGCAACCGTCAAGGGTCGTTTTCGCCATGACTGTTCAAGAGTTCATGAAATGCCGTTGTCACTGGCGTTTCGGCCGAAAGACCGGAACCTTCCGGAACGTTGACGAAACGCGCCGTTCGGGATCTCGGCTGGCCTTTCCGCCGGGGGGACGCGCTGCTATCCTTGTCCTCCGGGGAAGATGATGTCGAACGAAAGCATCCGGCCGCCGGCGGTGGTGGCGGTCTTCAACCACAAGGGCGGAGTGGCCAAGACCACCACCGCCACCAACATCGCGGTCTGTCTCGCCGCCCGCGGTTGGCGCGTGGTGCTGATCGACCTCGACCCGCAGGGCAACGCCACGGCGGGATTCGGCCACACGCGGCTGCCCCCGGTCGGGGCGCTGGACGTGGTCGCCGGACGCTGCGGGTTCGCGGAATGCCTTCTGCCCACACCTTTCGCCGACCTTCGGCTTCTGCCCGCGACCGAGGCCCTGCGCATGGCCGAACTGGAGCTGGCCGGCGACGAAACCGCCGTCCAATTGCTGCGCGACCACCTGCGCGAGGGAGAGGCCATCGGTCTGGCCGACATGGTGGTGATCGATTGCCCGCCGTCCTTCGGCATGGTGACCCTGAACGCCCTGTACGCCGCGACGGCGGTACTGCTCCCCACCCGGCCCGACCCTTATGCCCACGACGGATTGCTGAACAGCTGGTACGAAATCAAACGGCTCCGGCAGGAGGCCGAGGCCGACGTGCATGTGGCCGGCATCCTTCTGACCATGACCGAGGAGCGGGGCCCCCTGGCCGACGGAGCCCAAGCCATCCGAGCCGAATTCGGCCAGCAGGTTTACCCCACCCACATTCCCGGCGATGTCGCCGTGGCGGAAGCGGCGCAGCTTTCCCTGCCCGTCGTCGTCCTGGACCCCGATGGCGGCGCGGGACGCGCCTACGTGGCCGTTACCGCCGAACTGCTGGCGCGCTTGCATGGAGACGATGGGCACGCGGACGATTCCGCCACGGATGCCACGCTCAACACGTTGCGGGAGTGGCGCGCGGAGTGGATTTCCCAGGAGCGCATCCCCAAACAGCGACTCGGCTGGATCGACGCCGAGCCGTCCGCCTCGCCGTCGGCGCCGTCGGCGGCAGCGGCGCCCGGGCGGTCCCGGTCCGCCAGCCGCCTGATGCTGGGATTGGCGTTTTCGATCGGCGCCATTCTCGGCGTCATCGTCGGCGCGGCCGTGCGTGGGGAATTGATGTGACCGGAAACGGACATGGCACACGGGCATGGCTGTTCAGTGCTCGGCTCAGGACGTGTCCCTCCTTGTCATTCCGAGCCGAAGCGAGGAATCTTTCAGGCACCTTTTGTGAAAGATCGCCCCGCTCTCTCGGAATGACGGCATCAGAACTGAACGGACATGGCACGGGGGGAAACATCATGGAAAACGACGCCCGAAATATCGTGTGGCGGTTCCGGCACGACCGGCAAGGCGCCGTCGCCATCGAATACGCGCTGATCGCCGTGCTGATAGCGGTCGCCATCATCGGCGCCGTCACTGCTTTGGGCGGCAACGTTTCGAATCTGTTCAACTTGGTCGTTTCCCAAATTTGACTTTTGCCCCAGAATCCCCGTTGTCGTTGAACTGACGAGCCCATATAATCCTGGCCGTGAGCAAGTCATACTTCGACATCGTCAGACTGATCGAGCGCCTGCACCGGCACTTCCTCGACGTCCTCCGGGCCGAGCTTCGACACCGCGGGACCGAGGAGGTCAACGCCGTCCAGGCCCTTCTTCTTTACAATATCGGCGAAAACGAAGTCGTGATCCGCGATTTGAAGGACCGCGGCTATTACCAGGGATCGAATGTTTCCTACAACATCAAGTCCCTCACCGAGTCGGGCTACCTCATGCAGGAACGTTCCCCCCACGACCGCCGGTCGGTGCGCCTCAAGCTCACCGATAAGGGAATGGACCTGTGCAACGCCATCCGCGCCCTTCAGGACGAACTGGCGGCCACCATCGGCGCCGAGATGAACGGTCAGTTGGAAAGCACGGTCGCCACCATGCAGCGGCTGGAACGCACCTGGACCGACTTCATTCACTACGGACGGCCCCGGGCCCCGTGATCGGCGTGTTGTCGGGACAGGCGTTGCGGTAACCGATCCCGACCGTTTCGCTTGGCGCGAAATCGCCCCCCGGCGGATCGCCGACGGTGATGCTTCCACGATAGGGCAGGTGCGGCCAGCTTATGCCGTTTCCCCGCCGAACCGCGCCGATGCGCAGCAGCGACGCCTTGGGCCAGACGGTGTATTCCTGCGCCGCCTGGCCCGGTCGCTCGGTGGCGTAGACGTGATCGAGGGCGATCGGGAACGGCTTCTCCAAAATCGAATCCAGGAACCAGTACTGGTAGGTATAGCGGTCCACGGGCTGGCCGTCGGTGTAGCGGATGTTGACGTTTTCGAGATCGGCCGACCGGGTGGCGTGCTGCGGTGGAATGAAGAGCCCCTCGTAACCTGTGGTGCCGCTGACGTTGTAGAAGCGCAGGCGCCCGACATCCCCCTGGGTCTGCACCATGTCGCCGTGAACGCCCATCCTGTGGCCCGAGATGTTGACGATCCGCGTATTCTGCACGGTAAGGTCGGCGTGGCGGCCCGGGGCGCTGTAAATGTCGATTCCGTCCCGCTCGCCGGCATCCGCGTTGTCGATCAGCGCTCCTTCGACGTGGACCGCGCCGGAAACGCCGGCGAAATACAGTGTCCCTGTGGCCGGTCCCTGCGGCCGGTATTCCCCCCCCAGCACGACGATGTTACGCCCGCCCTCGGTTTGCAGCCGCCGCAGTGTTCGCGGCGTGGAGGCCCCCAGGAACACCACGTCCTGATCGGGCTCGAAGTGCCACCAGTCGCGGTCCCCGGTCTTGTCGAGGTCGATAATCGTCGGGTTTTTCAACTTCGGAAACGGCCATTTCATCTGGCAGGCGGGTGGCGGACGGTCTCCCGCCTCGGGCGGCGCCCCAGCGGCGGCGGCGGTCAGCGTCAGCATGCATGCGGCGGGGATGGCGAAGCGTGCGGTCATCGGCGGCCCTCCGCCGGCCATATGGCCCGAGAGGCCCCTGGCGGCGAGAGGACGTGCGGATGAGGCGGCCGGTTACCGGGGAAATTCCGAAAGGGCCGAAAGGGTGATGGGACCGAAAGGAAGCAGCGACGGCACCAGGAAGTCGAAGGTATAGGTCGCCGACACCGACACCTGGGAGGCGGTGGAAGCGACGGTGAATGCGACGTTGGCCGGAGGAATCCCGATCAGTTCGGCTTGGGCTTGCGCGATGACGACGCTGTTGCTTGCCGTGGAATGGGCGAGCGCATAACGCGTCGCTTCCTCGCAGGCGAATTGCAGCATGGACCTGTCCCACATCGCGCGCCCGAACTCGACGGTACCGAGGATGAACAGAAGGAACACCGGCAACAGCAGCGCGAACTCGACCGCGACGTTTCCACGGTCGCACCGGCTGAGGTTTCGGCCTTCGCTCACCCCCACCCTGCCCTCCTATTGCGTCCGCAGGCTGGCGCTGGCGCTGAGCGCCACGGAATTGCCGATACCCGGATATGTCACGAGCAAGGCGTAGTTTTCGGCGACGGTCACGGTGACATAGGTCCACGGCGCGGATGTCGGGCAGGTGCCACCGCAGGTGATGGTCGATCCGTCGTTGCAGCCGCAACTCAGCGTCACGGAGACGGTCCCGGAATTCAGCCCGTTGGCCGCGGCAAGGGTGGCTTGGCGCGTGCCCGCGGAATCGGTCGGGTTCCCCATGGCGTATTGGGCGCCGGCCCGTGCCGCGCTGGTCAGGCGCATACGCTCGTTGGTCGCCATGCCGAAATCGGCGAGGCCCAGGACAAGCACCAAAAGAATCGGTGCCGCCAGCGCGAATTCCACCGCCGCCACGCCGCGCCGGCAGGCCGCCAACCGGACAAGAGGGGCTCGACTCACGATTGCACCCTCTTCGATCCCTGGCTGCTCCGTGCCCACCTCATGACACGCCCCTGATTGTCATTCCGAGCCGAAGGTGAGGAATCTTTCAGGCACCTTCGTGTGAAAGACTCCTCTATCGCTCCGCTCTCTCGGGATGACTCCATCGGAACTGCACCTCCTATTCCACCAGGGCCAGGCTCATGTTCGTGATCGGTCTTGTCCCGCTCCCGCTGCAATTGTTCGGCAAATTGGCGTTGTTGTTGAAGATCACACGACGGCCAATCACCTGGACGCAGCCGTTGGCGTTGCTTGTACCATTATTGTCCATTTCCACGGCTTGGTTTGGGAAATAGACCGCGCCGGTGATATTCAGAACGGCGTTGTTGGAAAAGACCTGGGTCACCGACGAATCGCCGTTTCTATCGCCGCAGAACGCAAGACCTTGATAATTTCCCGATGTCGGCGCCGTGATGTTCATAACGGCGTTGTTGCCGACATCGATGGCGTAATTCCCGACGACGACGATCGTCACCCCACTGGTGGCGTTCAGCACGGCATTGTTCTGAAACGAAAACTGGTTCTGAACGTAATAGGTTCCCGGCGCCATGTTGACGGTGGCGTTATTCGAGAAATTAAGACCGCTACAGAAATTCCCCGGGGTAAGGTTGATCGTCACGTTGTTCTTGCCCGACGACGTTTGGCCCGTGCAGGAGGGAAGGGTCGGGGTGGTCACCGCCGCATACGGGTCGTCAAAAACGGCGTGCGTCGTGACGGGACTATCGATCTCGCCGTTGTTGCCCATGTAATAACTGGATCCTCCCACGCCCACCGCCCCCGAAATGTGGGCGTTGTTGTCGACGACCAGGCCGTTGGGGTCCGTTGAACGCGAGGCGGCGCCGCAATTGGCGTTGGGCAGGGTGGCATTGTTGTTGAGATAGACCGTGTCGGGCGCCGACGTGTCCAGGCCCAACACGCAATACTGGCCGTTCCCCTGCGCCTGCGTCGCCACCGCCCGCGCATGCACCGTCAGAGACCCGAGGAAGAGACGGGAGAACAAGAGACCCTGAGGCTGCGAGATATCGACCTCGACGGCGTTGGAGTCCCCCGTATAGGCCCCCGATATCGGCGGATTGTAGACGGTCACCGTGGCGCCGCTGGCCGTCGAATAACCGTTGCGCTGGGCGTCGTAGACCGCCGCCGCCTTGTAATCCGTCAACCCGTCCATGATCTCCCTGGCGCCCGAAAGGGCCCCGGCATCGGCGGCGGTCTGCATGGCCCGCCGGGCCGCGAACCACAATCCGGTTTCGACGCCGAGCGACACCATGCCGATCACTATCGGCAGGGTGAGGGCGAGAATGACCGCCACCACCCCCCGACGGTCGTCCCGAAGCCGTGCCAGAAACCGAATCACGCCGGCGCGACGTCCCATGATCGTCCCCTATTTTCCGTTGCCGCCGCCCTTGTCGGCGACCGCGTCGGCCACTTTTTCGCACGTGACCGCGCCGCACAGGTAGGTCTGGCTGACGCCGCCGTTCTTGGCCTGCTTGCCCCCGGCGAAGGTCACCGACACCGCGCGGTCCCCGCTGACCCCGACCACTACGGGCACATCCACGAGGAAATTGCCGTCGCCGTCCATGACCGACAGCGATGTTCCGCCCGTTTGCTTGCCGAAGACGATGAGAACCCTTGGGCTCTCAACCGAGACGTCGGCCACCGAGGGATCGCCGACGATCACGCGCTTGGCCGGGTGGCTCAGCCGGATCACCGTCGCCCCACCCACCCTGACGTCGATGGCCCCGCTCGCCGCTTCGGCCGAAACACCGGCGGATACGGCCAAGACCAGCGCCGCCAGCAGGAGGACCCCGGCTGCGGGCCGATCAAGAAACCGGAGACGAACGAAGTGAAGTGCCGCATTCAACGCCATGCCTACCCCCGGGGAATAACGGGCAATTCATGATTTGGACGATACTATGAAAGAGCGTATAAAAGCAACCTGATCCCAGACACCGCTTGCGTAAGTATCGGCAGGGAATTACAAATGTTTTTAAGCGGTTTTTATGGAGTCCGTAAATGAAGTTCCCGCGCTCCGCTTTCGCCGCCACGATCCTGGCGGCATCCTTGTGCGGCTGCGCCGCTGCGAACGACGCCGACGTGGCCAAGGCGGTGGAGCCGTCCTTGCGGATGGCGGCGTTGACCGCCGAGGCATCCAACGACTACAAGGGCGCCGCCCAACATTGGCAGACTCTTTACCAGCACCATCCCGAGGACAAAGGCATCGCCCTGTCCCTGGCGCGGGCGTTGCGGTACGGGGGGTCGCCCGCGCAGGGCGCCGACGTCATGCAGGCAAGCCTGGTGCGGTTCGGCCGCGACGCCGACGTCCTCACCGAACTGGGCAAGGACTACCTTGCCGACCAGCGCATCCCGCTGGCGCTCAAATACCTGGACGAAGCGCGCACCTTGGCGCCCACGCGCTGGGACATTCCCTCGGCCATCGGCGTAAGCCTGGACAGCCAGCGCCGGTTCGCCGACGCGGCCGCCGCCTACGCGCAGGCACTGACGCTGTCGCCCGACAACCCCGAAATCCTCAACAATCTCGGTCTTTCCCAGGCGCTGTCGGGCAAGCTCGACGACGGCATCGCCACGCTGCGCCATGCCAACGACCAACCGGCGGCCGACGCCCAGGTCCGGCAGAACCTGGCCATGCTGTTGGCCTTGAAGGGCGATGCCGAGGATGCCGAAGCTCTGGCGCGCCACGACCTGCCGCCCGACCTGGCGCGCGCCAACAGCCAAATCTTCCACGACCTGGCCAAGGCGGTCGGCCATCCCGCCCCCCCGGCCGACGGGGGATGACCCAGAGCTGTTCAATGCTCGGCTCGCGTCGCATCCCTCGTTGTCATTCCGGGCCGAGGGCGAAGAATCGTTCAGACGCCTTCGCCGGAAAGATCCCTCGACTTCGCTCGGGATGACAGCGCCGGAACTGAACAGCCCTGGGGGATGAACGGCGTGACCGGCTGAAGAAGAAAACAGGCGGGACATTGTCCCTCCAGCGTTTTCACTTCATATGGGAGATTTGCAGCGCTGCCGGCGTGATGATGACGATGAACAGCACCGGCAGGAAAAAAATGATCATCGGCACGGTCAACTTGGCGGGAAGCGCCGCCGCCTTCTTTTCCGCCGCCGCCATCCGGCTTTCGCGATTTTCGGTGGCCAGCACGCGCAGCGCCTGACTGACCGGGGTGCCGTATTTTTCCGCCTGGACCAGTGCCGTGGCCAGGGACTTGACCTGGGGCAGGCCGGTGCGATCGGCGAAATTGTCCCAGGCCAGCCGGCGCTCGCTCAAGAAGGCGAGTTCGGCGGCGGTCAATCCGATCTCCTCGGCCATCTCCGGAGAACTCTCGCCGATTTCCTCGGTCACGCGGACCAGCGCCGCCTCGACCGAAAGTCCCGCTTCCACGCAGATGACCATCAGGTCGAGCGTATCGGGAAAGGCGCGTGCCAGGGCCTTCTGGCGCTTCTGGACCGCGTTGGTCAACAAAATCTGGGGAAGATAGGTCCCCAGCACCAACCCAATCACCACCAGCAGGACCTTCGTGGTGAAAGACAACGTCTCCAGCACCGACGAGGCATACACCAGCGCCAGCGCCAACAGCACCACCGGGGAGGCCACGCGGGCGAAGGTGTAGGTCACGGCCGCGCTCTGGTGGCGCCATCCGGCCTGCGCCAGCTTCACCTTCAGTTCCTTGGCCTCCAGCAGGGCCTGGAGGTTCAACCGGTTTAGGGCCGCGCGCATCAGACCGACATGCCGCTGCGGCTGGCTGCGGCGCGCGGGCTTCAGGTTTTCCCGCTGGCGCGCCGACAATTCCTCGCGACGCGCGGACACGGCTTTCATGCGGCTGGCCAGGTGATTGCGCTGCATCAACGGCAGGCCAAGCGCCAACACCGACGCGAACGCGGCGACTGCGGCAATGACGACAATCAGCGAGGAGAGATTCACGGCCGCCCCTTCCCTCACATATCGAAGTTGATCATCTGGCGCATGACCAGGATTCCGGCCCCCATCACCGAAATTCCGATGCCCACCATCAAATGGCCGGTGCTGGTGGTGAAGAGGAGGCCGATGTAATCGGGTGCGACCACGGACAGCAACAGGGCGACGGCGATCGGCAGGGACCCGATGATGCCCGCGGATGCCTTGGCCTCGCTGGAATAGGCTTTGACCTTGTCGCGCATGCGCTTGCGCGCGCGCAGGACCTCGGAGAGCTTGGCCAAGGTCTCGGCGAGATTGCCGCCCGTCTGCTGCTGGATGGTGAGCACGATGGCGAAGAATCTCAGTTCGGCCGTGGGCATGCGTTCGACCGCGCGCTCCAAGGCATCCTGGAGGGTAAGCCCCAGCTTCTGCCCTTCGGCGATGAGACGGAATTCGGCCCCCAGCGGGTCGTCCATCTCACGGCCGATGATGTTGATGCATTCGCCCAGCGGCAAACCCGAACGGATGCCGCGCACCACCACGTCCAGCGCGTCCGCGAACAGGCCGGTGAACTTCGCCAGCCGCCGTTTGGCCAGGATCGACACCACCAGTTTCGGCAGCCCGATCCCGATCAGGACCGCCGCCAGCGGAATGCCGACGGGGGGAAGCGGGCTCAAGGCGTAGAGCAGACCCGCCAGCAGCGTGCCCACGGCGTTGCCGGCCAGGTAATGGGGCACCTCGATGCGCAGGCCCGCCTGCATCAATTCGTCGCGCAGCCGCGACCGGCCTTTCTTGGCCCGGCTTTCGTCCACCTGCTTGAGGCGGTTCTGGATGGCGCGGCGCTTCAGCATGGCGCCCGCCCGCACCGGCTTGGACCTGTCCGGTCCGGCGCCGGCGACACTCGCCAGCCGCCGCTTCAATCGGGCGCGCGGACCGTGAAGAAGGGCGTAAAGCGTCCATCCGAACAGGCCGAGGGCGGCGAACAGCACCAGCACGAACGCCACGACCCCGGCCGGCAGACGGGAGAGTGCGTCAAGCATGGCTTTCCGCCAAGGCCTCGGCCAGTTCGCGTTCGAGGCCGAAATAGCGCGCCCTGTCCCAGAAGCCGGGGCGCAAGCCCGTGGAGCGATGGCGGCCGATGATGCGGCCCGCGGGATCCTCTCCCTGAAATTCGAAGACGAACAGGTCCTGCAGGGTGATGACGTCCCCTTCCATCCCCACCACCTCGGTGATGTGGGTGATCTTGCGGCTGCCGTCGCGCAGGCGCGATGCCTGGACGATCACATTCACCGCCGACGCGATCTGCTCGCGCACGGCCTTGGCCGGAAGGTTATATCCGCCCATCGCCACCATGTTCTCGACACGCGATAGGGCGTCGCGCGGAGTGTTGGCGTGGATGGTGCCCATGGAACCGTCGTGGCCGGTGTTCATGGCTTGCAGAAGGTCGAACGCCTCCGGGCCGCGCACCTCGCCGACGATGATCCGCTCGGGACGCATGCGCAGGCAGTTGCGGACGAGGTCGCGCATGGTCACCGACCCAGCGCCTTCCAGATTGGGCGGGCGGGTTTCGAGGCGCACAACATGGGGCTGCTGCAATTGCAGTTCGGCGGCATCCTCGCAGGTGATGATGCGTTCGCCGGAATCGATGTAGCGGGTGAGGCAGTTGAGAAGCGTCGTCTTGCCCGAACCGGTGCCGCCCGAGATGAGGACGTTGATCCGGCAGGCGCCGATCACCTCCAGCACCTTCGCGCCCGCCGGCGTGATCGAGCCGAACTCCACCAGCTTCCCCAAGGTCAGCTTTTCCCGCTTGAACTTGCGGATGGTAAGGGTCGGGCCGTCCAGTGCCAGCGGCGGAGCGATGACGTTGACGCGCGATCCGTCGCCGAGGCGCGCGTCGCAGATGGGGCTCGCCTCGTCCACCCGCCGGCCGACCGCCGAAACGATGCGCTGGCAGATGTTCATCAGTTGCGCATTGTCCCGGAACTTGATGTCCGTGAGGAGGATCTTGCCGTCGGTCTCGATGTAGACCTTCTCGGCGCCGTTGACCATGATGTCGGCGATGTCGTCGCGGGCGACCAGGGGCTCCAGCGGTCCCAGGCCCAGAACATCGTTGCAGATGTCGGCGATGACCACCTGCTGCTCGGCCGCCGACAGCACGATGTTCCGCATGCTGATGATCTCGGCGACGATGTCCGAGATTTCCTCGCGCACCTGGGCGGCGTCGAGTTTGCCCAATTCGGTGGGATCGACCGAATCGATCAGGTCGTTGAAGATTGAGACCTTGATGTCCGACAGGCGGTCATCGGCAGCGTTCACCCCGCTCTCGGCGGATGGCGCCGGTGCTGCCGCGGGCATTTCCGGCGTCCCGCCTTGCCCGCCCGCGGACGGGCGCATCGGCGGTTTGGGGGCGGCGGGCGGCGGGGGAGCGCTTCGACGGCCGAACATTCCGGGTTCGCCTCCGCCGGCCTTATTTCTTCAACCACGCCAACAGGCTCTGGGCGTTGATCGACGCCCCAAAGCCCGACTTGGCGGCCGGCTTCTTCGCCGCCGGAGCGCGTCCCAGGAGTTGGACGGCGAACTCGCCCAGCAACTCGACGACCTTATGGGTCTTGGCCGTCTCGCCCAGCATCTGCCCATTGTTGGCCGCCAATCCGAACAGCGCCGGATCGAACGGAAGCTTCAGGGCGGGCGGAAGACCGAGGTGCTCCGCGAAATCCCGGGGCGACAATTCGGTCTTCCGGGACGCGTCGCACCGGTTGAGCACCAGCCGGATGGCGTCGCCGCGCTTTCCGGCCAACGCCTCGACCAGAGCCTTGGTGTCGCGCAGGCAGACGAGGTCGGGAACGGCAACCGCCAGCACTTCGTCGGCCGCCGCCAGCAGATGTCCTGTCCAGACGTCCCACAGATGCGGCAGATCGACGACCACCGCCGGAGCCATGCGCAACGCCAGTTCCAGGAGCTTGTCCAGCGCCTCGACGCCGATGGGCTGGGCCGCGCGCGGGTTTCCGGGCGAACTCAGCACCTGCAAATGGTCGTCGTAGGCCACCAGGAACCGCTCCAGCAGCACCTGATCGAGCCGCTCGGGATTGCCCAGGGCATCGGCGACGGTCTGCTTGGTGTCGATGTTGAAGGCCAGCCCCGATGTCCCGAAGGCGATGTCGAGATCGATATAGATGACGTCTTCCCGCGTCGCCCGCGCCGTTTCCCAGGCGATGTTCTGAGCCAGCGTGGATGCCCCCACCCCGCCGCGCACCCCCCACACGGCCACCAGCCTGCCCTTCCTGGGAGCCGAGGGATCGTCGAAGATCGCGCCCAGCACCGACGCCACCTGGCGCGGCGTCACCGGGGACAGCAGGTAATCGCTCACGCCCCGCGCCAGGAGAGTCCGATAAAGGCCGATGTCGTTGAGCTTGCCGACCACCACCACCCGGGTTCCCGGTTCGCAGACCTCGGCCAGATGGTCGATCCGCGCGAGCAGGGTGGCGTCGTCATCCTCTTCCTCGACGAGGATGACCTGGGGGGTAGGCTTGTCCGCGTAATGCCCGACGGCGGCGGCCAAACCGCCGGGAAAGACATTGACGCGCGATTTGGCAAAGACCCGGTCGTCGCGGATAGCCTTGAAGACGTCCGCCACATCCGGCGTCAATGCGAAGGCATCGATGGAGACACCGTAGATCACCAGCCTTCTCCGTCACTGTCCGCTGCCGCTGCCGACGTTCGAAATGTTCGATGAGCCGCCCGCCTCTTTCGCCGAGCCGGTCGCGACGCCCCTGCCGTACTTGTCCAGCACGTCCGCGGATCGGCTGCCCTCGCGCCCGGAGGATTCCCGCATGCGCACCAGATCCGCGGGGTCCTGAACCATCAGGCCGATATTGCGCTGGGTCGCGCAGCCGAAATTGGGGCTGCTGCCGTTCTGCCAATCCGGGGTGGGCTGGGTGTCGAAATTGCCGCATTCCGGGATTTCCGCCACCCAGACCGGGGCCTCGACCAGGGCGGTGTCCGGCCGTTGCGCGGTGCCCGCCGCCACCACGACCTTCACGTCGGCCGGCGGCACGCGGATGGCGGCGGCCACCCGTTCCCCGAACGCCTGCGCGGCCGCCTTGGCATCGGCACCGCCCGACGACGGCGCCACCGTGACGGTAACCGGGCCCGACCCCCGCCGCAGATGGTCCTTGCCGATCTGCTCAAGCGCCATGGCGTCCTGGGCCGAGAACGGCCTGCCCGCTTCGGGCTGCGTGACCACGGCGACGGCCGTGTGATTGGCGACACCCACCGGATAATGTTGCCGGTAGTCCTGCTCGGCGAGATCGGCGCTGGAACAGGCCGCGACTCCCACCAGAAGCGCGGCGACCGCCAGCGCCCCTGCCGCCATCCGGGCCCGGCGCGAACACGCAGACCGATCGTCCACACACCGTGCCTCAACCACCCCCTGCTTGCGCTTGGGATGCCGGCGGAAGAGCGTAGGAACGCGGCGTCTCGACATGGCGGCGATCCCTCTAATGAACGATGTAGCCGATGGGGCCCTGGAGTTGGGCGGGTGTCGCCGGCAGCTCGCGGGAATGGATATAGGTCGCCTGGAGCCGGCCGAGCACATAGCGGTCGAAATCCGACGACGGAGCGAAGCCGTCGGTCGGAAGCGACATCTGCGGCGCGTTGACGGGCTGCACGACGTAGCTCGACACGATCACCACCAGCTCGCTCTCGTTATGCTGGAAGGAACTGGAGCGGAACAGCGTGCCGAGCACCGGCACGTCCATCAGGCCCGGCAGGCCGGCCAGCGCCTGGGTAATGTCGTTCTGGAGCAAGCCGGCGATCATGACGGCGCCGCCCGAGGGCATCTCGACCACGCTGCTGGCGCGGCGCACGGTGAGACCCGGCACGGTCACGCCTTGCCCCACGGGGATGCTGATGGTCTTGTCGATGGCGCTCACCTCGGTCTGCAATTTCAGGCTGATCCGTCCGCTGTCGACGACGACCGGCGTGAAGTTGAGGCCGATGCCGAATTGCTTGAATTCGATCGACAGGGAGCCGTTCACGGCCGAGACCGGGATCGGGAATTCGCCGCCGGCCAGCATGCTGGCCGTCTCGCCCGAGACCGCGGTGAGGTTCGGTTCCACCAGGGTTTTCACCAGCCCCTGCTGTTCCAGCATGGTGAACGTGCTCGCCAGCGGGCCGATGCCCGTTATGTTGAGGGCGCCATAGGGATTTATCGACGTCAGCGCCAGCGCGGACGTCGTGGTGCTCGGCATGGTGCCGATGGCACCGCCCAGGACGTTATTGCCGGTGGCGAAGCTGTTGGGACCGACGTTCAGATTGCCGCCGAGAGGCGCCGGCACGCCGTGCGGGGTCATCATGGAATCGCTGAACCCAAGCTCCTTCAACGCCGTCTTCTTCATTTCGGCGACCTTCACGTGCAGCAGGACCTGCTGCTCGTTGGCGACGCGGAGAAGGTTGACGATGTTGGCGTCGTCCTTGACGAACCGGCGGGCGACCGCGCGGGCGGTGGCCACGGCGTTGTCGGAGCGCGCGGTGCCGGTGAGGAAGATGCTGTCGCCGATGGCCGACACCTTCACGGCGGTCTCGTCCGGCATCAGTTGCCGCAAGGTGTCCGCCAGGGCTTCGGAATCCACATGCACGTCCACTTCCGCCCGGCCGATGGTGCGGCCGGCATCGTCGCGGAAAATGATGTTGGTCTGTCCCGGCGCGCGGCCGACCACGTAGAGTTCGGTCGGCGAGCGGATCACCACGTCGGCGATGTCCGGGTTGCCGACGATGACGTCGCGGGCGGCGGCCGGAAGGTGCAGTTCCGTGGATTTGTTGACGGCGACGCCGAGCGGTTCGCCCACCGGCACGTCCGCCGTCCGCAGATTGAGCTCTCGCGGCGGCGCGGCCGCCTTCCCGCCGGCCGTCGGAACCGTGAGGCTGGTCGGCGGGTTTTGCGCCATTGCCGTCGCGATCGACGCGAGTGCCGCAACCATTGCGATGATGAGTCGTCTTGCCGGCGTGCCCATGTCAGAAGCTCTTGCTCGATATTGCGCCGGCACGGTTGATCTGGACGGACGCCCCGCCCCTCGCGCCCGAGGACGAATTGAGTCCCTTGCCGCGGATCGACTTCAGCGCCCGGCTCGCCTCGGTATCGGCGGTGAACGGTTCCTTGGCGGCGACGTCCGAAGCGCCGCCTTCGGGGTGCGCGGCACTGCGCAGCACCAGCGACAACTGGCCGAGCATGTTGGCGGTGGCCAGGATTTCGGCCTGCTTGGGGGTGACCTCGACGGTGGCGGTCTTGCCCTGGATGGCCGCGCCGTCCCGGCTGCGGGCCACCTGCTGGTCGATGGCCAGCACGCGCACGTCCTCCAAAACCGTCTCCGCCGCGTAGCGCACGATCGGCCCGGCCGAACCCGCCGAGCCGGCGTTGTCCGCCTTGTTCACATCCTCCGCCAACAGGACGTCCACATGGTCGCCGGGCGCCACCAAGCCGGAAACGCCGCTCACGGGGTTGACCGCGATGCTGACCGCCCGCATGCCCGGAGCGAGCATTGCCGACACCACGCCGCCGGAATCCTGCTTGAACACCCCGTCCTGAGTCATGGGCTCACCGTCGGCGAAGGCGAAGCGCGCCACGGTGCCGATGAAGTTGGTCTTGGGATCGCTGGCGGGCGTCTTGACGGCGAGGCGCGGGGACAGCACGGCCTGCGGCCACCTGTCGTAGCGAAGGTCGCCGTCCTTCAGAACCGTGCCGGGCGCGATCTCATGGGCCGCCACCAGCACGTCGATCGTCGCTACCGGTTCGCCCTGCTTCGCGGTGGAAGCGGTGTCCACCCAGCGTTTGGCGAGAAACGCGGCAAGACCGGCGGCGAGTGCCGCGACCACCACCAGGATGACCGCAATAGGCCGCATGGAACTGTTCCCCCCTGGCCCCGATTAGAGCGACAAACCAATAAAGCGATCCGTCACAACCCAACGCCGCGCAAACCCGCTTTCAGCCACCAGTCCAGGCCGCCGGCCGCGATCGCCACCCCATAGGGCACATGTCCGCTGGCGGTGACACGCCGCTGCCACAGGGTAAGCCATCCCTCGTTAGCGGCCGGTAAACGGCGCAGAAGAAGAACCGATACGGCCAGCAGCCCGCCCGCCACGGACATCACCGCCAGCAGCCTCGGCAACCCGGCGAACCCGGTCCACAAGGACGCGGCGGCCAAGAGCTTGACGTCGCCCCCGCCCCAGATTCCGAGGGCGAACAGGGCTGCGCCCGCGATGAACACCAGAACGCATGCGGCACCGTGGCGGAGCGCCACATCCATTCCCACCCCCGACGCAAGGGCGAAGACCACGAAAGCCGCCAGCAGCGTCACGGACGCGCGATTGGGGATGCGGAACGAGCGAACGTCCGAGACCGCGGCATCCGACAGAGCCAACAGAAAGACCGCGCTCGACGCGAAACCCACCATCCGCCGCCCCATCAAAATGAAGGCGCCCCCAGATATCGCCCGGGGACGCCCCACCGTGCTCTATCCGGCGTCGGCCGAATTCACAGAGCGCCGCTGATCGAGGTAAACGTGGCCGTAAGGTTGGTGCCCACCAACTTGATGGCGGCGATGATTACAACGGCGATCAGGGCGGCGATAAGACCGTATTCGATGGCGGTGGCCCCCTTCTCGTCGCGACGGATCATGCTGAGAATGGACGTCAACATGGTCTTGAACTCCTGTCCATGCCCCCTCCCGACGGGGGGTGTTGTGCCAAACACAGGGAAACAGGAGCGGCGAATGGGCCAAGCGCCTTCTCGCACCGATTCCCAATGATGCGACTCATACCACCAATGCCACGGGGTATGCAAGACAAACATCAATGCCGAAAAACCTCAGCACTGCCACCCGGAATATTTCGAGGGATTGATATGCCCTTCCTCGCTGTGGAATTTGCCAAGAAAAAAATAAAATTCGATGGGGTTTGAAGCAGCGATGATCTTCATGACCGCTACAGGCAATCAGGGCGAGGCTTCCTTGGCCATTAATTGCAGCCGCGGCCAATCGCAGATGACCAGGCCCATGGTCTTGCGGCGCACCACCCCGTCGCGGGCAAGCTCGCCGATGGCCTGCGCCACCACCTCGCGCGAGGTTCCCGCCCACGAGGCGATTTCCTTGTGATTGGGAAGATCGGGTATGTGCCATGCGTCGGGACGCGCGGCATCGGGCTGGGCCAGCCGCACCAGTTCGCCGTATATGCGCTGGGCTTCGTTCTGGGTCGAAAGCTGGGTGACCCGCTGATCCAGATTGCGGATGATGCGGGCAAGCCGCTCCAGCACCCGCAAGGCGATCTCGGGGTAGCGGCGCATCGTGTCGAGGAAGGCCGGCCGGTCGAGCGAGGCGAGGACGGTATCGTGGGTGGCGACCACCCGCGCCGACCGCTTGCGTCCGTCGATGGCGGCAAGCTCGCCGAAATAGTTTCCGGCGAGCACATCCGCCAGGGCGACCTCGCGGTCTTCGGCCTGGGTAAGGATTCGCACCGCCCCCTCGACCACGAAATAGACTTCGAGGGTATCGCTTTCGCTGTCAAAGACCTGATCGCCCGAATGGAAGCTGCACCACCGACATCCGCGTTCGATATCGCGGACGGCTTCTTCCGGCAGGCCGGCGAACAGTTCGAAGCGGGCCAGTCCCCCTTCGACGACGTCCATGTTGTCAAGACCTCGTACAAGCCCACCCGCGTGCGATTATCCGCAAGGTGGCGGCACTTTGCAATACAGGGTTGCTCGATCGCGGCTCCGAACTCAGATAACCAAATCCTTAAGGTACCCCTGGAGGATGGTGTCATCCCGAGCGGAGCGAGGGAACTTTCAGGCACAGCCGGCGGCCGCCGGTGGCTGAAAGATTCCTCGTCGCTGTCGCTCCATCGGAATGACAGGGGGTAACAATAAGATTAACCGGTTCGAAACCTGAATTCGTCGCCCTGTTCTCGATCGGCCATCTTCAGTGAAAGCCGCCGTTGGGTCCGCTCTTCAGCATTTCGGTGTTGTCGCCGAACAATTGCCGGGTCATTTGCGCCAGAAGGAAACGCAAACGCGGATCCCGCGGACCATCGGCCGGGGTTTGTCCCTGTACCGAGGACATCTCCACACCGCGGTCGCAGAAGGCCGCCAGCACCTGGACCCACCCCGCCTGGGAACCGGCCGCCATGGGCCGCTTGCCTTGGCAAAGCTCGGCACCCGAGGCCGTGATGCCGGGATCGAAGGCCACCACCACCCGGATATTGGGTTCGGGCGCGCGGGCACGGTCGGCGGTGAGCGGGAACGGGTAGGTCGGCACCTGATCGGTCATCGCGGCGGCGGTAATGCCGGCCAGCGCGCCTTCTCCGATGCCGAACGGGTCGCCGATCACCTCCACCAGCATTGGCCCCCGGCTGGCGGCATAGGTCATCACGCTCCATGTGGCCGCCCGGCGGTACGGGACGCCCACCGATGTCGGCCCGGCGCAGCCGGACAGGATAGACCCGGCCAGCACGGCCAACCCCAGCGAGATGGCGAAACCGATGCGCATGGCGTTCACCTTTCCGCAGGTGGGCAATGTTCCACCCACGTCAAGCGGACGGATAGGCGCCCGGCGGGTATCGCCCCGCCGACGCCGCCTAGCCGTGGTTGTCCCCATCCTCTTCGATTTCGGCCACCCGCAGGATGTTGGTGGTCCCCGAACAGCCGAACGGCACGCCGGCGGTGATGACGATCCGGTCGCCGACATTGGCGAACCCTTCGCGCTGGGCCATCAGCGCGGCCTTGCTGACCATCTCGGGGAAGCTGCGGACGTCCTTGGTCTGGACCGAATGGGCCCCCCATACCAGGGCGAGCTGGCGGGCCACCTCGATGTCCGAGGTCAGGCTGATGATCGGCTGCTCGGGCCGCTCGCGAGCCGCCCGCAGGGTGGTCGAGCCCGACGAGGTATAGGTGACGATGGCAGCCGCCCCCAAGGTGTGCGCCACCTGGCGGGCCGCCGCCGAAATGGCGTCCTGCGAGGTGTTTTCCGGCTGCGACCGCGAGGCGTCGGCGATGACGCGGTACTGCTCGTCCTGCTCCACGCGGGTGACGATGCGGTCCATCATGGTGACCGCGTCGATGGGATAATCGCCGGTGGCGGTTTCGGCGGACAGCATCACCGCGTCGGCGCCGTCGTAGACCGCGGTGGCGACGTCCGAGGCTTCGGCGCGGGTCGGCGACGGGGCGTGCACCATGGAATCCAGCATCTGGGTGGCGACCACCACCGGTTTGCCCGCCGCGCGGCAGGCCCGCACGATGCGCTTTTGCAGGATCGGCACCGTCTCCGGCGGACATTCGACGCCGAGATCGCCGCGCGCCACCATGACGGCGTCGGACAACTCGATGATGTCCTGGAGATGCTCGATGGCCGAAGGCTTCTCCAGCTTCGACAGCAGGCGCACACGGCTGCCGACCTTGGAGGTTATGCGCTTGCGGGCTTCGAGAACGTCCGAGGCGCGCTGCACGAAGCTGAGCGCGATCCAGTCCGCGCCCATGTCGACCGCGAACTCCAGATCGCCGAGGTCCTTCTCGGTCAGCGGCGAGATGGGCAGCACCACGTTGGGCACGTTGACGCCCTTGTGGTTGGACAGCTCGCCGCCGGTCCGCACGCGGGTGTCGGCGTAATCGGGCCCGCAGCGCTCGACCGCCAGGCGGATGCGGCCGTCGTCGAGCAGCAATTCGGTGCCTATTTCGAGCGCCGCGAACACTTCGGGATGCAGCAAAGGCGCCCGCCGGAGAGAGCCCGGCTCGGGCGAGAGATCGAGCCGGAAGGACGCCCCGGTTTCCAGCCGAACCTTGCCGCCGTCGAAATTGCCGACCCGCAGCTTCGGCCCCTGAAGGTCCGCCAGCACGCCGATGGGGCGATGCACCTTCTTTTCCAGCTCGCGGATGGCGTCGTAGCGCGCCTTGTGCTCGGCGTGGGAGCCGTGGCTGAAGTTGAGGCGGAACACGTCGGCGCCCGCAACGAAAAGGGCCTCGATCGCCTGCGGGGTCGACGTGGCCGGCCCGAGCGTGGCGATGATCTTGGCTTTTCTTGTTCTTCTCATCGCGTTTCCTTCCATCGCAGATGGCGCACCATAGCAGAGTGGGGCCGTCGCCACACCGCTCCGGGATGATGGGAACTTCACCTAGCCCAATGGATGGGCCGGAACCTCCCGATGGTGTCGGCACCATGCACCCGAACAGGTATGGATGGCCGAATCGACGCCCGTTCTCCACAAATCCTTGCCCCTTTCGGCGAGTCGCTATATTCTGCCGGATATAAGCACGGGCGGGAGGGACCGTGCTGGACGAACCGACATCAAGGGGGTCACCGATGGTCTTGCCTGTCAAAACGAACGATCTCTTCCCATGGGCCGCGCCACGGCCCCGCGTCGCGCGCCTGCCCGGCGCGGCGGCGCTGTTCGCCGCAATCCTGTTCGGGGCGTCGCCGCCGGCCGAGGCGGCCGACGACGGCACCGACGGCGATTATCTCAGCCAATGGTTCGACCGGGTGGACAAGACCCAGGCCGAACAGCCGCACTGGATGACGCCGATGGTCACCGTCACGCCCCGCCTTGAGGAAGAGGTGCGTTATGACCAGAACTGGCAGCGGCTGCCGCACAACGGCGCCACGCTCACCAATTTCGACGGCGGCAAGGGCCTTGAGCTGATTCCGGCCGAGAGGGTCGAGGTGCTGATCAACGCGCCGCCCTACCAGGATCGGAGCTGGAACGGAAAGACCAGCCCGCAGGTCAACGGCTTCGGCGATTGGCCATTCCTTACCGTCAAGTACCGCATCGCGGCGGAAAACGAGCAGAACGGCAATTACATCGTCACCGCCTTCCTGGGGGCCAGCGCGCCCACCGGCAACGATGCCTTCACCAACCACCAGTACGTCGTCACCCCGACCATCGCCGCCGGCAAGGGATGGGGGAATTTCGACGTCCAATCGACGCTGTCCTACAACGTCCTGACCGGCCGCGGCGCCTCCGTGGCCCCGGTGGCGCCGGCCGTCGCCTCGAACACCGCCTTCCAGTACCATCTCGGCCAATACTTCTGGCCGGAGTTCGAGGTCAACTACAGCTACTGGTACGAGGGCGAGCGAGTCGGCCTCCACCAGGTACTTTTGACCCCCGGCGTGATCGTCGGCCGCTTCCCCATCTACGGCCGCCTGAAGCTGGTCGCCGGGCTCGGCTACCAGATCGCGGTGACGCCCACGATGCCCACCTACCGCAACAACCTGATCGCCACGGTGCGGGTGCCGTTCTGATTTCGCTTGATCTGAGGCGGTGCAGTGGTGCGATAACTCACCGCCCAATTCTTCGGAAGCCGACCATGCTCGCCGCCGACGTCATCCGCGCCGCCATCCCCGGCGTTCTTACCGAGGCCCACTTCCCCGGACTGCCCAATTACTACCGCGGCAAGGTGCGGGACAATTACGACCTCGCCGACGGACGGCGCATCCTGATCTCCACCGACCGCCAGAGCGCCTTCGATCAGGTCCTGGCCGCCGTGCCCTTCAAGGGCCAGGTGCTGACCCAGACGGCCCGCTACTGGTTCGAGGCCACCGCCGACATCTGCCCCAACCACGTTCTGGCCTATCCCGACCCCAACGTGGTGGTCGGCCGCCGGCTGGACATGCTGCCGGTGGAGATGGTGGTCCGCGATTACCTGACCGGTTCGACCGAAACCTCCATCTGGCCCATGTACCGGGACGGGCGGCGGAGCATGTACGGGATCACGCTGCCCGACGGCCTCGCCAAGAACGACCGCCTGCCCGAAACCATCCTCACCCCCACCACCAAAGCCGCCGTGGGCGGGCACGACGCGCCCATCGCCCCGGCCGAGATCGTCGCCCAGGGTCTGCTGACCCAGGCGCAATGGGACGAGCTGGCCCGCCTGTCGCTGGCGCTGTTCGCCCGCGGGCGGGAGTTGGCGGCCAGGAACGGCCTGATGCTGGTCGATACCAAATTCGAGTTCGGACTCGACCCCGAGGGCCGCATCACGCTGGCCGACGAGATCCTCACCCCCGACAGCAGCCGCTACTGGAAGGCGGCCACCTACGCCGAGCGCCACGCCCACGGCCAGGAGCCCGAAAGCCTGGACAAGGAGTTCCTGCGCCTGTGGATCGCCAGCCGCTGCGATCCCTACAGGGAGCCCGTGCCGCCCATCCCCGACGACACGCTGGTCGCGTTCAGCCAGAAATACATCGCGCTCTACGAAACCGTGACAGGCCAGCCTTTCCAGGCGCCACCCGCGGGCGAGGCGGTGAAAGACCGGATACGGCGGAACCTGGCGCCCTATTTCTGATTGCCGCCCACCGGCGTTACCGACCCGCGGTGGGTGAACCGTGGGCGGCGCTGGCGCGTTGAGCGCCCGCGAAGCGCCGGCGGAGCGTGAGCCAAGCCCGCCGGAGGCGGGCGCCCGGCGCTTGAGGGGCTTTTCCTTGTCAAGGCGGCCCGCCGGGCCGTCACGCCACCCGCACGCTTTGCCGCCCCAGCCCCTCGACCGCGACTTCCACGAGCGCGCCACGGCTCAGAAACTGGCCGCGCCCGAGGCCGACGCCGGCCGGCGTGCCGGTAAGGATGACGTCGCCCGGCCCGAGGGCCATGAAGCGCGACAGGTAGCCGACCAGGAAGGCGACGCCGAACACCATGTCCGCGGTGGTGCCGTCCTGCGTCCGCCGGCCATCGACCTCGCACCACAGCCTGAGCGCCTGGGGATCGGCGACCTCGTTGGCGGTGACCAGCCACGGGCCCAGCGGACAGAAACCGGGAGCCGACTTGCCCTTCACCCATTGACCGCCGCGCTCCATCTGCCAGTCCCGCGCCGACACGTCGTTGGCGGTCATGTAGCCGGCGACATGGGCCAGGGCGTCGGCCTCCGCGACCTGCCAGGCGGGACGGCCGATCACCACGGCCAGTTCGACCTCCCAGTCGAGCTTCGCCGTCCCGTCCGGGAACGGCAGCGGATCGGCGGGGCCGGCGAGCGCCCCGGTATGCTTGGAAAACACGACGGGTTCGGACGGCAGCGCCAAGCCGGTCTCGGCGGCATGATCGCGGTAATTGAGGCCGATGCCGATCAGGTTGGCGATGTTGGCCACCGGCACGCCGAGACGGCAGCCGGACGGAGCCATGGGAAGGGCCGCGGGATCGAGACGGGCCAGCCGCGCCAGCCGCTGGGGCGAAAGCATCTCGGGCGTGAGATCGCCGCAATGGGACGACAGGTCGCGGACGTGTCCCGCCCCGTCGAGCATGCCGGGCCGCTCGGCGCCCTTCTCGCCCCAGCGCACCAGCTTCATGCCGGAGCCCTCCCGGCCAGCGCTTCCGGGACTTGGCCGCCGGCCAGAAATTCGGTCAGGCGGTCGGCCGGCATGGGGTAAGCGAACAGGAAGCCCTGCACCCAGGCGGCGCCATGGGCGGTCAGGGCGGCGAATTGTTCCTCGGTTTCGATTCCGGTGCCCACCACCGCCATGTGAAGCCCGCGCGCCACGGCGACGATAGCACTGACGATCTCGGCGTCGTCGGTATTGGCGGCGAGGTTGTGCACGAACGTCTGGCTGATCTTGAGTGCGTTGGCGGGCAGCCGGCGCAGGAAGGTGAAGGACGAATACCCCGAGCCGAACTCGTCGATGGTGAGGTTGATCCCCAACGCGGCAAGCCGGGCGAACGCCCCGCCGGATTCGCCCGCCATGTCCACGACGCTGCTTTCGGGAATCTCGATGATGAGATTTTCCGGCGGCAGCCCGCTCGCCTCAAGGGCGGCGGCCACCCATTCCACCACCTCGGGCTCGTGCAGCTGGCGGGCGGAAAGATTAACGGCAAGCTTGAGGCCGGCGTTCCCCCCCGCCCGCCAAGCGTTCGCCTGGCGGCAGCCCTCTTCCAGAACCCAGCGGCCGATGGGGACGATCAGCCCCGTTTCCTCGGCGAGCGGCAGGAACTGGCTCGGCACCACCATGCCCACGGCGGGGTGCCGCCACCGCAGCAGCGCCTCGACCGCCACCGTCGCGCCGGAGCGGGCATCGAAGACCGGCTGGTAGTACAATTCGAACTCGCGCCGTTCCAGCGCGCCGCGCAGGGCGCTTTCGAGGGCCATGCGCTCGAAGGCCTGGGCGCTGACGATTTCGGAATGGAACTGGCAGTTGTTGCGGCCGATTCGCTTGGCCTTGTACATGGCCTCGTCCGCCAGCTTGACCAGGCTCTGGGCATCGCCCGCGTCGGCGGGATAGAGCGCGACGCCGATCGAGGAGCTGATGGTGGCCGAGCGCCCGTCGAGATCGAACGGCTCGGCCAGCAGGCGCAGTATCTTCTGCGCCACCATCGCCGAATCCCGCGGATCGGCGAGATCTTCGAGAATGACCACGAACTCGTCCCCGGACAGGCGGGCCACGGTATCCCCCTGGCGGATGGCGCGGTTGACCCGTTCCGCCACCTGTTGCAGCAGCATGTCGCCGGCCAGGTGCCCGAAGGTGTCGTTGACCAGCTTGAAACGGTCGAGATCGATGAACAGCAGGGCGACGATGTTGCGGCTGCGGCCGGCCCGCGCCAGCGCGCGGCTGAGACGCTCCTGGAACAGCGTCCGGTTCGGCAGGCGCGTCAGGGGGTCGTGATTGGCGGCGTAGGACAGCCGCTCCTCGACCTCCTTGCGCGAGGTGATGTCGCTGATGACGGCAACGTAATTGACCACTCCCCCTCCGCCGCCGCGGACGGCGGCGATGTTCTGCCAGCCGGCGAACATCTCGCCCGACTTGCGGCGGTCCCAGATTTCGCCCTGCCATTTGCCCTTGGCGTCCAAGGCCTGCCACATGCGGGCATAGAAGTCGGGACCGTGCCGCCCCGACGCCAGGATGCTGGGATTCCGTCCCAGAACGTCTTCGGGCTGATAGCCGGTGATTTCGGTGAAGGCGCGGTTGACATGGATGATGCGCCGTTCCGCGTCGGTGATGAACAGCCCCTCGCCCGTGTTCTCGAAGACCGTGGCCGACAGGCGCAGGTGATCCTCGAGCCGCTTGCGGTCGGTGACGTCCTCCATCACGCCCACGAGGAAGCGGATGTCCTGGGTTTCCTCGTCGCGAACCGCGGTGACGGTGATCCGTCCCCAGACGATGCGCCCGTCCCTGGTCCGATAGCGTTGCTGCAACGTGTAGCTGTCGCGTTTCCCATCCGCCATTTCCGCCGCGGCTTCGTCCTCGCGGGCCACGTCTTCGGGATGGACCAGATCGCGGATCGTCATGGCCTTGAGTTCCGCCTCGCCGTAGCCGAGGGTGGCGGAAAACGCCCGGTTGACCTCGACGAAATGGCCGTCGGGCTGGATCAGCACCACGCCCACCCCGGCGTTGGCGAAGACGGCGCGGAACCGCGCCTCGCTGCGGCGCAGTTCCTGATCCACGCGCGAACGCTCGATCGCATAGTGGACGGAGCGGCACACCAGGTCGCTGTCCCCCACGCCCTTGACCAGGTAATCCTGCGCCCCCCTGCGCAGAGCCTCCAGCGCCAAACCCTCGTCGTTGGTTCCGGTCAGCACGACCACCGGCACCAGCGGATGGGCCGAGCGCAAGCGCTCCAGGGTTTCGATGCCGAAGGAATCCGGCAGCGAGAGGTCGAGGAGGACGGCGTCGATGTGCTCCGCGGCCAAAATCCCCAAGGCCGCGGCGAGGGTGTCGGCTATCCGCGCCTGGACGGGCCGGGCGCCTTCGCGCAGATAATGCTGGACCAGCCGGGAATCACCCGGATTGTCCTCCACGATGAGGACGGTCTTCGCGCCTGGGGCGCTACCGCGGACCATGGCTTACCGCGGCGGCAGCGTGACGATCGAACACCAATATTCCTCGATGGACTGAACCACGTCGATGAAACGGTCGAGATCGACCGGCTTGGTGATATAGCAATTGGCATGGAGTTCGTAGCTGTGCACGACGTCCTGCTCGGCCTGCGACGTCGTCAGCACCACGACCGGGATACGGCACAGACCGGGGTCCGACTTCATTTCCTTCAGGACCTGGCGCCCGTCCTTGCGTGGAAGGTTAAGGTCGAGCAGGACCAGATGCGGGCGGCGCGCGGACGCGTACTCACCCTCCTGCCGCAGAAAGCTCATCGCCTCGACGCCGTCCACCACCACGTCGAGTCTGGTAGGAAAACGACCCTCTTTCAGGGCCTCCTGCGCCAGCCGGGCATCGCCGGGATTGTCCTCGACCAGAAGAATGTCAAAGGCGTCGGGAATGGTGCGGTTCAATGACGCTGCTCCATCAGAGCCGGACGGACTTCACTATAATTCGGCTAACCCCCTATGCAAAGCCAGTACGGAACGGGCGCCGCAAGGGGGGTTGACCATCGTCAATCAAAATCAATATCAGAAGTCCATAATAGGACTCATTAAAAATGAGCCGATGGAGGAGGATTATGGTCCGCACCGACACCGAAGGCTATCTCATCGATCCGGCCGAATGGAGCGAGGACGTCGCGCGCGAGTTGGCGGGACGCGAGGGGATCACCCTGACGGACGAGCACTGGGAAGCGTTGAAGTTCATGCGCGCCTATCTCGACGAGCATCAGATCGCGCCCGACGTCCGCCACGTCATGAAGCACTTGGCCGATTTCCGCGGCACCGGCCGCAACCGCATATTCGAATTGTTTCCTTACGGCTACGTCCAGCAGGCCTGCAAGATCGCCGGCATGAAGCGCCCGCGGGCCTGGAGCACGGGCTGAGGACGGCGATGACCGAGGAATTGGCCTGGACCCGGCCCGTTCACCCCAGCCATGTACGCTCCATCGCGGTGAACGGCCGGTCCGTCCTAACCGACAGCGAGGGCTATCTTGTCGACCGCGCCGAATGGTCCGAGGACTTCGCCCGGGCGCTGGCCGCGCATGAGGGCATCGCGCTCACCGACGAGCATTGGCAGGTGATCGCCTTCATCCGCGACCACCTCAAGCGCAAAGGCCGCCACCCTTCCGTTCGGCAGATGATCAAGCATTTCCGCCTCGCGTGGGGCCCGGAGAAGGGGGAAGGCGCCTACCTTTTCGCCCTTTTCGAGAGAGGCGGCGGTCCCCAGAAGCTGGGCAACCGCCTGGCCGGCGCACCGCGCATGCCGTCGGAGGGGTAGCGCCGCGTCCGAAGGTGGGCAAGCCCCACGAATGGGAACGGATGCCCCGTCGCCGGCCGGAACCTTCCCCCGACCAGGGCGTTTGGCCTTTCGACGAGCGGCGAGTCGGGTAGCACTTCCGCACCCGCCGTTCCCCCCGAAAGCGTCGACAGGAGGAGCAGACATGCCTCTCGCCAGCCATTCGACCGCGACCATCGCCCAGGTTTTGTCGGGCATCGACTTCCCCGCCAACAAGCAGAAACTGGTCGATTACGCCCGGAAGAACAACGCCGACCCGGAAGTGCTGGAGACCATCCGGCATATGCCGGAAGCCGAGTACACCAGCATGGCGGATGTCTTCAAAGGAGTCGGCCAGAGCCACTGAACGCGGCGACAGAGTCCCCGCCGCCCGGCGACCGTGGGCGGTGGGGCCTCTGCGTCACGCCTCCCGCATCTCGGGCGGGGCGCGGAAGGAAAAGGCTGCGGGAGCGGCCATGACCGAGGCGCGGGCCCGCGCGAAGCGGGCGCGGAGGCCGTCCGGAAGGTGGGAGGTCCCGCCCGCCGCGCGCGCGATCTCCAGCAGGGACGGCATCCCCTTCTCGCCCCCGTCGACCTCGGCCCCGCCCCGCTCGGCCGCTTGCAGCAGCGCCCGGACCAGCGCCTGCTTGGCCGCCACCACCTCCTTGCGGGCCGCATCCAGGGCCTCGTCCTTCCCGGCGTCCGCGAACAGCGTCACCCGGTGGTGCGGGTCGATGCCGTGGGGCGACAGGTGGCCGTAAGCGGAAATCTCGACGTCGACGGAGCCCGCGAACCGGCTGGCCAGCGCGCCGATGGTCTCGCGATACTCGGCATAGGCGCCCAGGATGTCGGCGATGGTTCCCGTCTCGGCCGGCGCCCGCACGTTCACGTCGGTCGAGGCCGTCCAGGGTTTGAGCCGCCCCTCGGGCTGAACGCGGGCGCGGGTGCGCGCCAAATCCGGCGCGGCTTCGCGGATCGCCCGGAAGGTGTCCATTTCGGCACCCGACGAAAACCCGACGCCGAATTCGATGGTCACGCCGCCAATGGTCTCCGTTTCGGGGTCCATCAGGCTGAACAGCACGTCGTCCACCGACAGTCCGGACCAGCCGGTCAGGCAGGCGAGCATGTCCGCCCCGGCGTATTCGCAGGACTGCAACAGGCCCTGGGCCTTGGTGCGGGCCGGCTCCTGCGCCTGGGCGATGAACGCCTCAAGGGAATCCCGGCTGACCAGCTCGATGCCGTTCACCACGGTCTCGCCGTCCAGGCCGGCGCCCGCGGCCGGAAGCGCGATCCTGGTCCACGGCTCGATATAGGCCAGCAGGCCGGCCATGGTGTCCACGTCGCTGCCCTGGATCGGCAGCACCAGCCCGAACTCGTTGGCGGGCACGCGGAAGAAGCGCAGCACCGCCGCCGCCACCATGCCGGTCCAGCCCTGCATTCCCTCGACGGTGTCGATGGCATCGCCGCCAACCAGACGGGGCTCGCCGCCGTCCGCCACCACGACCGCCTCCAGCGTCGCCGACGGCCGCAGGCGCAACGGTCCCATGCCGCCGGTGGCCACCACGCCGCCAACGTAGGCCGACCCCACGCTGGTGAGGTCCACCATGACGCGGGCGCCCGGCCCCAGGACCTCCGCCAGCGCGGCATCGACCTGGGCGAAAGTGAGGCCGGCGCCCGCGGCCACCAGCCCGCGTTCGGCGTCGATGGCCACCTGGTGGCTGGCCAGGAGGTGCGGGGGAGTGGCCGGATCGATTATTTCGGCGGCCAGCGCGCCCTTGGGACGGACGGCAACCACGTCGCGGAAGCCGGCCACGCGGTCGGGCGCATAGTCGAACGACCCGATGGCGCTGGTCAGCCCGCCGGCCGGCATCACCGCGTAGCCCTGGCGTACGGCATCCGCCACCGCCGAGGCGATGTCGGCGGTCACCAGCAGCAGGGCATCGAGCCGGCGCCCCCCGTCATCGACCAGTTCGGCACGGTGAAGGCTAGCGAAATCAATGGCTTGCGTGGATACCGAGGTCATGGGGCCGGCTTGGTCCAACGGGAAGGCGCCGACAATAGCACCAACGATGGGCCGGGAAAAACCCTCGATGCGCCCTCGCTCACGCTCTCATTCCGACCGAGCGCGAGCGGGAGGAGGGATCGTTCACGCAGGGTGCCGGAACGGTCCTTCGGCGGCGCCGGAGCCAACCTCAGCGCAAGAGGCCGTCGAGGGCGTAGATGATCACCCCCACCACCCCGCCCACCAGCGTGCCGTTGATGCGGATGTACTGGAGGTCCTTGCCGACCTGCACTTCCAGCTTCGACACCAGGGTCCGGGAATCCCAGCGGGCGACCACGCCGGCGATGAAGGCGCCGATCTCGCCGCGGTTGGGGATGATGTAGCGATCCACCCCGCGCCGCACCCATCGGTTGAGAATGGACTGCATCCGCGCATCCTCCCTGAGCCGGCCGCCCAGCGCCAGCAGCGCCTCCTCCAGCCCGCGGCGCAGCACGCCGCCGTCGTCGTTGATGTCCCGTACCAGCCGCGCCTTTATCTCGGCCCACAGGGAATCGAGGTAGTCCTCCAACAGGGGATTGGCGAGGACCTCCGCCTTGATGGCCTCGCCGCGGGCGCGAAGCGCCTCGTCGGTGGCGAGCCGGCGGATGAACTCCTCGACGGCCGACTGGAACTCGCCCCGCCAAGCGTGATCGGGGGCGCGGAGTTCATGGACCGTCTCCAGCAGACCGTTCATCACCTTGTCGGCCAGCTTCTCATCGACCCACTTGGGAAGCCATTTCCAGCTCCGGGTGGACACCTTGGCCCGAATCACCCCCTCGTTGCGGATCAGGAAGTCCTCGGCGGCGGCGATGCCTTGGTCGAACAGGGCCTGATGGTGGCCATGGGCGACCAGCACCGACAGCACGCGCGCCGCCAGCGGCGACACCGCCACCGATTCGACCCCGCGGCGCATGACCCCGCGCACGAAATAGCGGACGTCGTCCTCTTCGAGCGCCGCCAGCATCGGAGGAAGAACACCGGCCAGGCGCTTGGCGAGGAACGCCGCGTTGGCGCGGTCGCACAGCCAGTCGGCGACCTTGGTGGCCGCTTCCATGCTGTCGATCCGGTGCGCCACCACCTCGGGCGCCAGGAAGTTGTTGCAGATGAACGAGCCCAGCGAATCGCCGATGCGCTCCTTGTTCTTGGGAATGATGGCGGTGTGCGGGATCGGCACCCCGAACGGATGGCGGAACAGCGCGACCACCGCGAACCAGTCGGCGCACGCGCCCACCATCCCCGCCTCGGCGAAGGCGCGCACGAAAGCCAGGCCGGGCCAGCGCGCCATCAGCATCGTGGTCGCCACGAACACCGCCAGCATGGCCACCAGCAGGCCCGTGGCCAGGGCGCGCATGCGCCCCAGTTCCATGAGCCGCTGGCGCGTCCGCTCGTTGACCGCGGCTGCATCGAGCAGCCGCGCCACCTCCTTGGATTTGCCCAATGGCGCCGCCATATCATCCTCTGGGAAAGATCGTCAACGCCGGTTCCGGACCATCATGCGCGACGGCAACGGCCGCAGGAGCATCGCGGTGCTCAACCGCATCGCCGACATCGCGTCGGCGGAGTGGGACGCCTGCGCGGGAACCGACACCCCATTCGTCACGCACGCCTTTCTCGAGGCGCTCGAAAGCTCCGGCTCGGCGGCCGCAAAGACCGGCTGGCTTCCTCGGCATTTGGTGGTGCGCGACTCCGGCGGCAAGGTGGTGGGCTGCGCGCCATTGTATCTCAAGAGCCATTCCCTGGGTGAATACGTGTTCGATTGGGGCTGGGCCGATGCCTATGAGCGCGCGGGGGGTAGCTATTATCCCAAGCTGCAATGCGCCGTCCCCTTCACCCCCGTCACCGGCCCGCGGCTGATGGTGCGGGCCGGCGAAGCGCCGGAGCCGGTCGTGCAGGCCCTGACCGGCGGCCTGCTCGCGCTGGCGCGGGACATGGCGGTGTCGTCCCTGCACGTCACCTTCCCCACCGGCGCCGAGGCCCTGCGGCTGGAGAGGGCCGGTTTCCTGCTGCGCCTCGGCTACCAGTACCACTGGGAGAACCGGGGCTACGGAAGCTTCGACGATTTCCTCGCCGCCCTGTCGTCGCGCAAGCGCAAGCAGGTGCGCCGCGAGCGCGACGCGGTAGCGGCCGGCGGGTTGCGCCTGACCACCCTGGCCGGCGGCGAGGTGACGGCGCGGCACTGGGACGCCTTCCACCGCCTTTATCGCGCCACAACCGGCCGCAAATGGGGCGAGGCCTATCTGACACGCCCGTTCTTCGAACGGCTGTCGGCATCGGCCCTGGGAGACAGGGTGGTGCTGATGATGGCCTATGACGGCGGCACGCCGATCGCCGCCGCCTTCAGCATGCTGGGCGGCGACACCCTGTTCGGCCGCAACTGGGGCGCGGCCGGCGAGGTGCCGTTCCTGCATTTCGAGCTGTGCTACTACCGGGCGCTGGATTTCGCCATCGCCCACGGCCTCAAGCGCGTCGAGGCCGGCGCCCAGGGCGAACACAAGGTCAGCCGCGGCTACCGGCCCGCCGCCACCTGGTCCGCCCACTGGATCGCCGACCCGGCGTTCCGGACGCGAATCGCCCACTTTCTCGCCGACGAGCGGCCGCTGGTGGCGGAGGACATGGCCGAACAGGCGGCCGCCGGCCCCTACCGCCGCGACACTCCCTATTCCAGTTCGATGGAGTAATTCTCGATCACGGTGTTGGCGAGCAGCGACTTGCACATCTGCTCGACCGACGCGCGCGCCTTGTCGCGGTCGGTCTCGTCCAGCGTCATCTCGATGTACTTGCCTTGCCGAACGTCGCCGACGCCGGAGAACCCCAGCGAAGCCAGAGCGTGCCCGACCGCCTTGCCCTGGGGATCAAGCACGCCGTTCTTCAAAGTGATGTGGACCTTGGCCTTCACGTCGTCGCTCCTCATCCTCACTGCATGGTCTGGGGACCTTTGAGGTCCCTGGGGCCGCCCTCGGGCAGGATGCCGAGGCGGCGGGCAACTTCCTGGTAGGCTTCCTCGACGTTGCCGAGGTCGCGGCGGAAGCGGTCCTTGTCCATCCGCTCGCCGGTCTTGATGTCCCACAGGCGGCAATTGTCGGGGCTGATCTCGTCGGCCAGGATGATCTGCATGTCGTCGCCCGTGTAAAGGCGCCCGAACTCGACACGGAAATCGACCAGCCGCAATCCGGTGCCCAGGAACAGGCCCGACAGGAAATCGTTGATGCGCAAGGCAAGCGACATGATCTCGTCGAGATCCTGGGTGGTCGCCCAGCCGAAGGCGGTGATGTGCTCTTCGCTGACCATGGGGTCGTCCAGCGCGTCGGACTTGAAATAGTACTCGACGATGGAGCGCGGCAGCGGCGTGCCTTCCGACAGGCCGAACCGCTGGGCCAGGGACCCCGCGGCGACGTTGCGCACCATCACCTCCAGCGGGATGATCTCCACCTCGCGAACCAATTGCTCGCGCATGTTGAGGCGGCGCACGAGATGGGTGGGAATGCCCATCTCGCCCAGCTTCAGCATGAGATATTCGCTGATCCGGTTGTTCAGCACGCCCTTGCCGGTGATGGTGCCCTTCTTCTTGTTGCTGAAGGCCGAGGCATCGTCCTTGAAGTACTGGACCAGGGTGCCGGGCTCGGGGCCTTCGAACAGGACCTTGGCCTTGCCTTCGTATATCTGCCTGCGTCTGGCCATGGGGTGCACCGGATGAGAAAGCGCGCATGGCGCGCGGGGGGAGTGGGCGGGATGCGCGGAAGGCGCGGAAACAGTCCGCACGAGCACGCCCCGCCGGATCGAACAGATTTGATATAGCAGGGAAGACCGGGGGTGACAACGTGCGCACGGATCGTGCAGCGGTTCTCATTATGCGGCATCAGGGCATGTTGTCATCCCGAGGGAGCGGAGCGACTGCGGGATCCTTCACGCGAAAGTGCCTGAAAGATCCCTCGCCGTCGGCTCGGGATGACAGCGAAAAATGCATAATGAGAACCGCTGCGGATCGTGCCGGCCGTTCTCATTATGCGGCATCGGGGAACATTGTCATCCCGAGGAGCGTAAGCGACGGAGGGATCTTTCGGGCGGGGTGCCTGAAGGATCCCTCGCCTGCGGCTCGGGACGGCACCAAGACACCTCAAGATGAATTGCCGCAGGTCACCCCGGCAATCCGGTTGCGACCGGGAGGTAGGGAACCGCTCCCGGCCGGCCGGCGGCGAACAGCCAGACCGGCTCCGCCCCCTCCGCCTCGGGCGCCGGCAGCCCGATGAGGGCCGAAGACACCGTGCCGAAGCCGTCCGGGCGGACAAAGGTCATGGCCGCCACCTCCTCGCCATCGGCGGACGTGCCGGCATCGGCCATCAGGTCTTGCCACGCCGTCCACTGGCCCGCGCCGGGATCGGGGATGGCGGCGGCGCGGAAGCGGGGCAGATAGGCGCTCACACGCGGGCTGGCGGTGTCGTCGATGTCGAGGGCGGTGAGCATGTGCAGGCCCGCCCCGATCGGCCGCACCTCCACCCTCGCCCCGCCCGCGCCCCTGATCCAGTACGCGTCCCTGTTGTCGGCGACCACCAGATTGAACGGCCGCCACGCCCGCCCGTCGAGATGCGCCAGCGCGTCGGCCGCCACCGCGGCATCGGCGTGATCGAGGGCTTCCAGCACCAATTCCCCGCGCGAGCGCTTGCCGGCCGCCGGACCGAGACTGCCCATCCGATTGAGGATCGCGGCGACGACCCCGTAATCGTTCATCCCCAACCAGCTACCCCCGGCCAGGTCATCCCGGCCGGCGACCACCTCGGGCCGGTCCGGCCAATGGCGCGCGGGGGACGACCACGGGCGGGCGGCCATTTCGTCGCGGTTGGCGGCGATCAGGACAGGCCAACGTTCCGTCGGACGCCGCAGAAGGACAAGCGTGCACATCGGCCAAAATCCCTTTCCTCGGAGCCGGGAAAGACAGTTATAACACCTCGGCGAGAGTTGGGGCCTGCGCCGGGGACTACCACCTTATATGCCGAAAGCACGGGGATGTGGGACGCCATGACTTTGTTCGATGAGCGTGAAAAGGCGTTCGAGGCGAAATACCGGTTGGATCAGGAAACCGCCTTCAAGGTCACCGTCCGCCGCGACAAATTGCTGGGCCTGTGGGCCGCCGAGAAGATGGGTCTGACGGCCGACGAGGCCACGGCCTACGCCAAATCCCTGATCGAGACCGAAATGAGTGCGGGCGCCCACGACGTCGGCCACAAGGTCCTCGAAGATCTTCGGGCCCGCGATGTCGCCATTGAAGAGGATGACCTGAGGACGCGGATTTCCACCATCCACGAAATCGCCCAGCAGCAAGTCGTCGCGGAGACCGCCGGCCGCTAGCAGGCTGTTGAAAAAGTCGGTCTTTTCAACCGTCACCCCCGCGAAAGCGGGGGGCCATGCCTCCGCGAATACAAAATATAGCGGATAAGCCTGCTCTTTCGGCCCAACATTGACCCCCGCTTTCGCGGGGGTGACGAAAAAGCGGGGGTGAAAAATGCTTTTTCAACAGCCTGCTAGTGCACCGACCTTCCGAATGTGTCGGCACACAATTCATTGATTTTGTGGGCCGGCGCAAACCCGAAATTTCCTTTCGTCATGGCCGGACTTGATCCACGGCTGTCCGGCACGGGCATGACGGCAATGGCGGATGCCGTACCTGTTGAAAGAGCCATCCTACCATCCCCCCTCCAGGAAGCGTTCCACCACGTCGAGCTGGGACGGCACGTTCAGGGCCGGCGCGTGGCCGCAGCCGGGCACCGTCACCAGACCGGCCCGGGGCCCGCGCCGGGTCATGGCCCCGGCGACCTCGGGCGTCAGCATGTCCGATTCGGCCCCCCGCAGCACCAGCACCGGGCAGGCCAGGCCGTCGTACGCCTCCCACAGGTCGGGGGTCTGGCCGGCTTGGGCGAAGACCTGGACGATCCTGGGATCGTAATGGACGGTGATGCGCCCGTCGTCGCGCCGCCGCGCCGAGGTCTCGGCCATCCGCCGCCATTCGGCGTCGGTCAAGGCTCCGAAGGGGGCGTAGACGCGGCGCAGGAACGCCTCGTAGGCGACGACGCCGTCGAAATCGGGAATGTGGCCGCCATAGGTCCGGATGCGTTCGACCGCCGCCGGATCGATCACCGGCCCGATGTCGTTGAGCACCAGCCGCGCGATGCGCCCACGCAATGGCCCGGCGGCGGCGGCCATGCCGATCAGGCCGCCCATCGACGTCCCCACCCAGGCGCAGATCGCCACCCCCAGCGCGTCGAGCAGGGAAGCCGCCAGGTGCACGTAGCCGGACAGGGTGTAGTCGCGCTCGGGCGCGGCCGACCAGCTGGACAGGCCGCGGCCGATGGTGTCGGGGCACAGCACGCGGAAGCGCTCCGCCAGCCGGGCGGCCGCGGTATCGAAGTCGCGCCCCTGGCGCACCAGGCCGTGCGCCATCACCAGCGCCGGGGATGCCGGATCGCCCCATTCGGTCACATGGATCTCGTGGCCGGCGAGGGAGAAATAGAGCGAGCGGAAACCGATCATGAGCGCAGCCTTTCCGGGAGGAGCCACCGGGAGTATATCTGCGCCACGCTTCCCCGTGTCATCCCGCGGAGGATGACGCCCCAACCCCGGACGGATGCCATGCCCGACCTCAGCGATCCCAAGCTCTTGCGCTCGCAGGCCTATATCGGCGGAGAATGGGTGGCGGCCGAGAGCGGCCGCACCTTCGCCGTGACCAACCCGGCCGACGGCGCCGTTCTGGGGCGGGTGCCGGCCATGGGCGCCGCCGAAACCCGCCGCGCCATCGAGGCGGCGGAACGGGCTTGGCCGGCCTGGCGCTCCAAGACCGCCAAGGAGCGGGCCGCCATCCTCAGACGCTGGTACGAGCTGATCATGGCCGCGCAGAAGGACTTGGCGGTGCTGATGACCGCCGAGCAGGGCAAGCCCTTGGCCGAGGCCATGGGCGAAGTGGCCTATGGCGCGGCCTTCATCGAATGGTTCGCCGAGGAGGCCAAGCGCACCTACGGCGATGTCATCCCCGAAAACGCCCCCGGCCGGCGCATCGTGGTGACCAAGGAACCGGTGGGCGTGGTGGCGGCGATCACGCCCTGGAACTTCCCCAACGCCATGATCACCCGCAAATGCGCCCCGGCGCTCGCGGTCGGTTGCACGGTGGTGATCAAACCGGCCGAGGACACGCCGCTGTCGGCGCTGGCCTTGGCGGATTTGGCCGGGCGGGCGGGCATGCCGGCCGGTGTCCTCAATGTGGTGACCACCGACGACCCGGCCACCGTGGGCGCCGAACTGACGGGCAACCCGGCGGTGCGCAAGCTGTCCTTCACCGGCTCGACCGAGATCGGCAAGCTCTTGATGAGGCAATGCGCCGACACGGTGAAGAAGGTCAGCCTGGAACTGGGCGGCAACGCGCCCTTCATCGTCTTCGACGATGCCGACCTGGACGCGGCGGTGACCGGGGCCATCGCCTCGAAATACCGCAACACCGGCCAGACCTGCGTGTGCGCCAACCGGCTTCTGGTGCAGGCCGGCGTCTACGACGCCTTCGCCGAAAAGCTGGCGGCGGCGGTGGCCAAGCTGACGGTGGGCCCCGGCCTGTCGGGAGAGACCCAGCAGGGGCCGCTGATCAACGCCCAGGCGGTGGAAAAGGTGGAGGCCCACATCGCCGACGCCCTGGCCAAGGGCGCGCGGGTCATCACCGGCGGCAAGCGCCACGCGCTGGGCGGCACCTTCTTCGAGCCGACCATCCTGGCCGACGTCACGCCGGCCATGCTGTGCGCCCGCGAGGAGACCTTCGGCCCGGTCGCCCCCCTGTTCCGCTTCGGCACCGAGGACGAGGCGATCCGCACGGCCAACGACACCCCCTACGGCCTCGCCGCCTATTTCTACAGCCGCGACGTCGGCCGGGTGTGGCGGGTGTCCCGCGCCCTGGAATACGGCATCGTCGGCATCAACGAGGGCATCATCTCCACCGAAATCGCCCCTTTCGGCGGCATGAAGGAATCCGGCATCGGCCGCGAGGGCTCGAAATACGGGGTGGAGGCGTTCCTGGAGATCAAGTACCTGTGCATGGGCGGGGTGTGAGAAGCGGCGCCGCCCTCGCCTCCGGCCGGGATTTTCCGGTTTCCGCGAATGTCATTCCCAATCTCTCAGGCACCCTGCCCGAAAGGCCCCTCGGCTGCGCTCGGGGCGACAAATCCCTTTTGTCATCCCGACCAAGCGCAGCGCGCGGAGGGATCTTTCACGCACCGTGCTCCTCGGGCCGCAAGTGAAGGGGGCTATCGCCATGTCGTTTGACGTTCTCGCCACCATCATGGGCGATATCGCCGATCAGGCGGAGGCCGAACGGCTGGCTCGCGACATCGCGGGCGTGGTCGCCCGCGCGCGGGCGCGGGGATGCATCGTCGATATCCGGGACCTGCGCCTGGGCCGGGAATTGCGGCGGACCATCGTGCCGCCCGGCGGTCCACGGTCCGAATAGCGGACGATCATCCCCGGCCGAACACGCGCTTGAAAATGGTGTCCACGTTCTTGGTGTGGTAGCCGAGGTCGAACAGCTCCTCCAACTGGGCGGAGGGCAGGTGCCGGGACACATCGGCATCGGCCTTCAGCAGGTCGAGGAAGCTCGCCCCCTTGCCCCACACCTCCATGGCGTTGCGCTGGACCGCCCTGTAGGCGTCCTCGCGGCTCATGCCCGCCTGGGTCAGCGCCAGCAGCACCCGCTGGGAAAAGACGAGGCCGCCCAACTGGTTGAGGTTGCGCTCGCACGCCTCGGGATAGACCACCAGCTTATCGACCACACCGGCGAGGCGGGCCAGGGCGAAATCCAGGGTCACGGTGGAATCGGGGCCGATCATGCGCTCGACCGAGGAATGGGAGATGTCGCGCTCGTGCCACAGGGCGACGTTTTCCAGGGCCGGCATCACCATGCCGCGCACCAGCCGGGCGAGGCCGGTGAGATTTTCGGTCAGGATCGGGTTGCGCTTGTGGGGCATGGCCGAGCTGCCTTTCTGGCCGGGCGAGAAATATTCCTCGGCCTCGCGCACCTCGGTGCGCTGCAAATGGCGGAACTCGGTGGCGACCCGCTCGATGGAGCTGGCGATCACCCCCAGGGTGGCGAAGAACTGGGCGTGGCGGTCGCGGGGGATGACCTGGGTGGACACCGGCTCGGGCCTCAACCCCAGCTTGCCCGCCACCCATTCCTCGACGAAGGGGTCGATGTTGGCGAAGGTGCCGACCGCACCCGAAATGGCGCAGGTGGCGATGTCGGCCCGCGCCGCCCTAAGGCGCTCGCGGTTGCGCTGGAATTCGGCGTGGAACGAGGCGAATTTCAGGCCCATGGTCACCGGCTCGGCATGGATGCCGTGGCTGCGCCCCATGCACACCAGATCCTTGGTCTCGAACGCGCGCCGCTCCAGATTGGCCAGCAGACGGTCGATGTCGGCGAGAAGGATGTCCGACGCCTGCGCCAGTTGCACCGCGAGGCAGGTGTCGAGCACGTCCGACGATGTCATGCCCTGATGGATGAACCGCGCCTCGGCGCCGACCTGTTCGGCCAGTTCGGTAAGGAAGGCGATGACGTCGTGCCTGGTCTCCCGCTCGATGTCGTCGATGCGGGCGATACGTTCGGCCGTGTAGGGCTTGTTCCCGTTGCGCCAGACCGCCTCTGCCGCCGCCTTGGGAATCACTCCCCGCTCGGCCAGGGCGTCGCAGGCATGGGCCTCGATCTCGAACCAGATGCGGAACTTGTTGGCGGGCTCCCAAATGGCGGCCATCTGGGGGCGGCTGTAGCGGGGGATCATGGACACCTCTGGCGAACTGCGGATGGACCGGGCCGGTTGGCGGACGCGCAACTGGGCGGCGCATTCTTCGCCGACGCGGCCGGGCTGTCAACGGCGGTTGGCCCTTGGCGCAAAGCTGAGGATCGAAACAATCGTTCGATAATACCGCTATCAAAAACGATGCTGACGACTACCACAAATGGCCACACGCCACGTTGCGTTCATGTTTTCGCCACATTTCATTATGCCATCATAAACTAACACTAAAGATGTTTTACTGCGCTTTACCTTCGGTTAATCGTTCCTGCGCAATTCTTTCCTCGCCTCCAGCCCCCCCAAACAGCAACAGATAAGAGAGTTTCTATGGCGACGAGCAGCACTTCAACCACCGTTACGACGCAAGCGCCGCTAATGTATGCGCCGCCGACGATGAACAGCCCGACGATCGTCGACCTGGCGAAAACGGGCGGCCAGACGACGTGGAATTTTTCCTCCACCCAGGATGTCGTCTTCATCGATTCGGCCCATACGGCGCTGAATCTGCCGAGCATCAAGATCCAGGGCGGCCACAACATCGAAGTCCTCGGCATCGACATGAAGACGGCTCCCGGCAAGACGGGCGCCCTGATGTTCTATGGCGTGACCGGCACGGCTTATGTTGATGGCGTGCACATCGACAACAGCAAGGCCTCGGGCACCGACGGAATCGACATCGCCGGCGGTGCGAAAACCAGCCTGGTGATCCAGAACTCCAGCATCGAGAACGTCAACGGCGCCAAGACGGGCGGACAGGCCGCGGGCGGCAACGGTCACGCCGACGCGCTTCAGACGCACGGCCCCGTCGGCGGGGAGATCAATCTCTACAACGTGCATATGAGCACGAACTACCAGGGCATCTTCCTCGCGCCGCAATACGGCAGCACCCCTGGCACCAACGAGCCGTCCGCTCTCAACCTGACGAACGTCGATCTGCACTATACGGGTCCGACCGACAACAACGGCAATTCGCACAGCTACCTGCTCTGGACCGTCGATGGGCCGAGCGAAAACGCCTATCCCGTGACGTTCAACAACGTCTATGTCGCACCGCGTGCGGGACAGGACGCCGGAACCCTCGCGGTCTGGCCGACGACGAACGCGGGCCAGACCAACAGCAAGATGGCGGCCCACGAAAGCGGCAACTCCATCACGTGGCCGGGCCTTCCCTACACGGGCTCGGTGACGGTCGGCGATCACGCGTCCTTCACGGATTCGTCGAAGATCGGCACGAACTTCGCCGACACCCAGGCCATCCTCGACGCCTCCACCAAGGGGACGCCGGTTGCGACCAACGGCGGTGCCAGCGCGTCGTCCCCGGCCACTCCGCCGCCAAGCGCCACGTCCGCATCCGCGCCCGCGACCTCGACCGACACCACCCACACCGGCACGTCGGCCACGGATCCCGCCGCCAGCACCGGCTCGTCGTCCGCCACTCACGCGCCGAGCCCCACGGCTCCGTCCGCGCCCGCATCCACCGCCTCGGCCGACACCACCCACACCGGCACGTCGGCCACGGCCCCCGCCGCCGGCACCGGATCGTCGTCCGCCACTCATTCGGCCGGCGCCACGGCTCCGTCCACAGCCGCGTCCCCGGCCTCAGCCGATACCACCCACACGGGCACGGCGGCCGCAACGACGTCTGCCTCCCACACCGCCGAGATGCCGCTCAAGTGGGCGCCGCCGACGATGAACAATCCGACGATCGTCGATCTGGCCAAGACCGGCAGCCAGACCTACTGGAACTTCGCCAACAATCAGGACGTCATCGTCATCGACTCGGCGCACACGACCGTGAACCTGCCCAAAATCCAGTTCCAGGGCGGGCATAACATCGAGGTTCTCGGCATCGACATGCAGACGGCTCCCGGCCAGACGGGCGCCATCCAGTTCGACGGCATCACCGGTACGGCCTTCGTCGACGGCGTGCATATCGACAACAGCAAGGCGTCGGGAACGGACGGCATCGACATCGCCGGCGGCAACAACGGCAAAGGCGTCAGTCTGATCGTCCAGAACACCAGCATCGAGAACGTCAACGGCGCGTACTCGGGAGGCCAGGCCTCCAACAGCAACGGACATGCGGACGGGATTCAAATGCAGGGCCCGGTCGGCGGCGCCCTCAACCTGTCCAACGTCCACATCACCACGAACTACGAGGGCCTCTTCCTCGCGCCGCAATACAGCACCGCGCCGTCCTCGGCGACGTTCAGCAACGTCGATCTGCACTACACCAGCGCGGCGGCGAACGACGGGTCGCACACCACCTACCTGCTCTGGACGCTCGACGGCGGGAACGAGAAGCCTTACCCGATCACGTTCGACAACGTCTACGTGCAGCCACGCGCCGGCCAGCAGGCCATCGAATCGGCCGTGTGGCCCAAGGCGGAAGGCGGCGCCGTCCAGAACGGCGACCAGATCAGCTGGCCCAACCTGCCCTATAAGGGCAGCGTCACGGTCGGCGATCACGCCTCGTTCGCCGACACTTCGAAGATCGGGGTGCACTTCGCCGACACCCAGGCCATCATCGACGCTTCCTCCAGCGGGACGTCGGTCGCAACCTCGGGCGGTTCGAGCGGCCCGGCCGGCAGCGCCTCCGCAACCACCGCCACCGACCCCGGCACGACGACCGGCTCGGCGGCCTCGACCCCGGCCACGGCCGCGCCGACCTCGCCGACGCCTGCCGACAGCAGCAGCACCAGCACCGCTGCCCCGGCGGCACCCGCCACCGGCACTTCGGCCAGCCACACGGCTTCGGCCGACACCGCCGCACCGACCGTGACGGGCACTCCAGCCACGTCCGACCATAGCGGAACCGTCGCCCCGGCGGCGCCCGCCACCGGCACCGCGGACGGCCACACGGCATCGGCAGGCACGGCCGCACCGACCGCGGCGGTCACCCCGACCACGGCCGACCACAGCGGAACCGCCACCCCGACGGCGCCCGCGGCGACCGATGGGAGCCATACGGACGCCTCAGCAAGCCCGGCGCCCGCCACCGCCCCGGCTCCGTCAACCGCGTCGGCGACGGTCACCCCGGCTCCCGCCGGACAGGGCAGCTCGGCCAATCCGGCGACGCCGGCCTCCACGGCCGACGCCACCAAGGCCCCGGCGGCCGGCACGGATGTCCCGCACCTGCTGGCGGCCATAAAGGCCGATGTCGTCAACCTGGAGAAGGCGCTGGGCACCCAAGCCACCCATAGCGGGACGATCGACCTGTCCAATCTGCTCAGTCAGATCAAGGCCGACGTCAAGGCCATGGGGACGCATGCCGCCAGCGACATGCTGCATCTCGCCAACATCGACCACATCGTGGCGCAGATGGACGCCGCCATCCATCCGGCGGCCCAGCAGGTTGCCGCGGCCCCGGCCGCTGCCGCGGCGCCGGCGGTGGACGCCCATCTGGTGCAGCAGACCCACGACCACTGGCACTAAGCCGGTCGTCGCGGCGACGCGGCCGTGATCGAAGGGAGAGGGGATGCCCCCTCTCCCTTTTCTTTTCGCGGATTCGTCTGGAAACCGTCAGGCGGCGGCGCGCGGGGGGAACAGGCGTCCCGGGTCGATGACCGGGATGAATCCGTCGGCGTTCCAGGGGCCGATCGTGCCGTCGCGGCGCAGGCGGGCCAATCCCCGGCTGACGGTTTCCGGCCTCAGACCGAGATGATCGCCGATATCGGCGACCTTCATGGGCATGTGCAGTTCGGTGGGACGCCCAAGGCGCACCCACAAATCCGACAGGAAACGGTACACCCGCTCGAAAGCCGTCATCCGGCCGAGCAGCACCTGATGTTGCCAGGCGGCCGCCAGCATCGCCTGGGCCGCGGCGCGCAAATTGGCAAGCAACGCCCGGTCCTGGTCGATAACCGAACAGGGAATCCGGCACAGGCTGGTGCCTCCCAGGGTTTCGGCCGAATCCCCATGGGTGCCGTCGGCGGAGAAGCCGAAGGTGTCGCCACCGAAAAGAAAGGCCAACACCTGTCGGCGGCCATCGGCAAGCCGGTTGGTCAGCGCCACCGCGCCCTGGCGGATGCCGAACACGGCGTCGGCCGCCGTCCCGGCGGCATAGACGGTCTCGCCACCGTTCAGGCGAAGGTCGCCGGCCGCAGCCTGAATTCGTCCTGTCGCCGAAGCGTCGAGACAGGCGCACAGGCGCCCACGCACGGCAGGGCGGGCACTGCGGATCTCGCTAAGGGCCTGCATGGATATCCTGGGATGTGAGGAAAAAGAAACGCGCCGGGTGAGGAACCCCTCCCCCGGCGCGGAG
Organism: Pseudomonadota bacterium; assembly: GCA_021847015.1. Lineage (GTDB taxonomy): Bacteria > Pseudomonadota > Alphaproteobacteria > Rhodospirillales > Magnetospirillaceae > JAJZVW01. Next base: position 68,459 of record JAJZVW010000018.1, read on the forward strand.
CAGCCTTACTGGCCGCCGCCCAGCGAGTGGACGTAGACGGTCAGCATCTTGATGGTGGTCGGATCCAGACGCCGGCCCCAGGACGGCATCGAGCCGTGGGTGGGGTTGGTCACCTGAGCCACCACACCCT
>JAJZVW010000019.1 GCA_021847015.1 Pseudomonadota bacterium
AGCGTGGTAACTCCACTCTAACCGACTGACCCAATGACCACCTCTTTTGCGTGCGCGCCGCCGGGGGCGGGGCATGCCCCGCCCCCGGCGATCACCGAATTTCCACCAGCAGCGCGGACGTTAACCACTGGGTGACCCAGGCCGAAAATAAAACAGCGGAACGGGCGGGGCGATGATCGCGCCGAATTCGGCAGCGGCCAACCTGCCCAGTCGTCATGTGATCCACGGCCTCGGACCGGTCCATGCGCGGGTCCAGTCCCCCCGAGTGGTGTAGAAGCGCTGGAACTGGACCTCGCTCGGGAGGACAGCGGAAAAACCAGAATGAGAACTGCCGCTCGGGAAGCCCGAATTTGCCCATGGTAAGACATTGGGATATCCTTTCGATGTCGCGGCCGACGCTCAGGGGACCCGGGACCGACATGCAGAACGTTCAAGGCACGCCTCCACCGGCCGCAATCGCCAGCGGCGAGGCCCGCCAATTCATCTCGTTCACCATCGGCGCCGAGGAATACGGGGTCGATATCATGGCGATCCGCGAGATCAAGGGCTGGACCGCCACCACCGAACTGCCGAACACCCCGGCCCATGTCCGCGGAGTTATCAACCTGCGCGGGTCCATCGTGCCGATCTTCGACCTGCGCGCCCGTTTCGGCGGCAAGCCGACCGAACCGACGCCGCGCCATGTCGTCATCGTCGTCTCGGTGCTGAAGCGGGTGGTCGGATTGCTGGTGGACGCGGTCGCCGACATCATCGCGGTCGCCGATTCCGACATCCAGCCGGTGCCGGAACTGGAGCAGAGGAACGAAACCGCGTTCCTCGCCGGGCTCGTGACCGTGGAAGGCCGGATGGTCGCCCTGCTTGACCTGGAATACCTGTTCGACCTCGACGCGGTTGGCGAAATCCAGCCGGCTCCGGCCTGATGCTGCGGAGAGGCGCCATGACGCTTTCCACCAACCGCCCTTCAGGGAAGGGGAAGACCCGATGAACGCCTTCCGGGACATGGGCATCACCCGCAAGCTGATCGCCGTATTCGCCATCCTGGTCCTGTCGTCGCTGAGCGCGGCGGTATTTTCCATCAACCGGCTGGCGGCGGTGAACGCCACCACCGTCGACGTGGAAGGCAACTGGCTCCCCAGCGTCCGCCGGCTGGGGGAGATGAACGTCGCCCTCTTCGATCACCGCATGCGCGTCAACGGCCACATCCTCGCCACCACGGACGCCAAGATCGCCGAATACGAGGGGCTGGTCGCCACCGCCGATGGAAACCTGGCCAAGGCCCGGAAGGACTACGAGACGGTGATCAACTCGCCCGAGGAGCGGGCGCTCTACGAAAAATTCGTCCGCGGCTACGACGATTATGCGCGTTGCGCGGCCAACGTCATGGACCTGTCGCGGCAAAACCAGAAGACCGAGGCGCGCGACATGCTGCAATCGCAGTGCGCCACCGCCTTCGACGCCGCGAAGGCGGCGCTGGGCCAGGACATCCGGCTCAATCTGAAGGGCGCGGCGGATGCCGACGCCCTGGGCGAGCGCCTTTACGCCGACAGCCGCATGGCCCTCATCGCATTCGGCGCCGTCCTCTCGGGCCTGACGCTGTTTTTCGGCCTGGTGCTGCGCCGGGTGATTTCGCAGCCCATCGTCGCCATGACCTCGGCGATGAAGGCGTTGGCGGAAGGACGGATGGAGGTCGAAATCCCCGCCCGCGGGCGGAGGGACGAGATCGGCCGCATGGCCGAGGCGGTGCAGGTCTTCAAGCGCAACGCCATCGACAAGGCCCGGCTGGAGGCCGAGCAGACGGCGGCGGACGAGGCGCGGCGCCGGCAGGAGGAGGCGCAGCACGCCCGCGAAGCGGCCATCGTCGCCGAAGTGGCGGACGTGGCCAGGGCCGCCACCCAGGGCGATCTCGGCCAGCGCATCGACCTCGCCGGCAAGGACGGGTTCCTGCTGGGCCTGTGCGAAGGCGTCAACAGCCTCGTCCACCTGACCGGCGTGGCGCTCGAAGATGTCGCCGGAGTCCTGTCCGCGGTGGCCAAGGGCGACCTGACCCGGCGCATCAATGCCGATTACGCGGGCGTGTTCGGCCGCCTCAAGGCCGACGTCAACACCACCGCCGAGAAGCTGGCCGACACCGTCGCCAACATCAATGCCGCCGCCTCCCAGATCGGCGCCGCCGCCAGCGAGGTGGCGGCCGGCTCCGCCGACCTTTCGGGCCGCAGCGAGCAGCAGGCCAGCGCGCTTGAGGAAACAGCCGCCAGCATGGAGCAGCTGGCCGCCACCGTCCGCGAAAACGCCGCCAACGCCCAGCAGGCCAACCAACTGGCCGCCGGCGCCCGCGAGGTCGCGGCCGGCGGCGGCGCGGTGGTGAACGACGCGGTGGCGGCCATGGGCCGTATCGAGACCTCCAGCCACAAGATCGGCGACATCGTCGGCATGATCGACGAGATCGCGTTCCAGACCAACCTGCTGGCCCTCAACGCCGCGGTCGAGGCCGCCCGGGCGGGCGACGCCGGCAAGGGCTTCGCCGTGGTGGCGCAGGAGGTGCGCAGCCTGGCCCAGCGGTCGGCCCAGGCGTCGAAGGAGATCAAGGGGCTGATTTCCGAGAGCACCGCCCAGGTCAAATCGGGGGCCGAACTGGTCAAGGGCGCGGGCCGCACCCTGGAGGACATCCTGAACTCGGTGAAGCGCGTCGCCGACATCGTCGCCGAAATCGCCGCCGCCAGCCAGGAACAGGCGTCCGGCATCGAGCAGGTCAACGCCGCCGTCAGCCAGATGGACCAGATGACGCAGCAGAACGCGGCCCTGGTCGAGGAATCGGCCGCCTCGTCCCAGGCGCTGGAGCAGCAGTCGCGCGAACTCAACCGGCTGATGGGCTTCTTCGATATCGGCGCGGCGGCGATCCACGCACAGCACGTCGAGCCCCGGCCCGCCCCATCGGCACCCGTCAGGCCGCCCGCCGCCAAGCCGTCCGCCCGAAGCGCCGCCAGGCCCGCGCCGGCGGCCAAGGCCCATGCCCCGGCCGCCCGGCCGCGTCCGGCCGCCAAGGCCGAACCGGCGGCGGCCGAAGGCGGTCCCGTCATTCCCGCCGACGGGGATTGGGAGGAGTTCTGAGCGATATCGTAGTCGCGCGAAAGATCCCTCCGCACGCTTGCGCCCGGTCGGGATGACATCATCGACAAACGTGTAGGGCCAACATCCGGCAACGATCGCCGCAGAGGGGGGAATGTGCAGACTCTGTCGAGCGCGGATGGGAACGGCGGCGCGCCGCCGCGGGAATACGAGCTTGGCGACGAGGAATTCCGTTTCCTCGCCTCGGTCCTGTCGCGCGAGACCGGCATCGTCCTCAGCGAGCACAAGCGGCAGATGGTGTGCGGCCGCCTGGTCAAGCGGCTGCGCGCGCTGGGGCTCGCCAGTTTCGGCGCGTATTGCCGGTTGCTTGGGGGCCCCGGCGGGGGCGAGGAGATCGAGCATCTCGTCAACGCCATCACCACCAACATCACCCACGTCTTCCGCGAGCCCCACCATTTCCGCCACCTGAAGGAAATGCTCGCCGCCCGCATGGCCGAACCGTCGCGCCCGCGCCGGCTGCGGCTGTGGTCGGCGGGCTGCTCCTCGGGCGAGGAGCCCTATTCCCTGGCGATGGTGCTGGCCGACGTGCTCAAGGGCGGCGGGGATTGGGACGCGCTCATCCTCGCCACCGACATCGACACCAACATGCTGGCCCGCGGGCGCGAGGGGATCTACCCCGCCGCCATCGCCGCCGACGTTCCGGAAGGCTACCGCACGCGCTTCCTGCGCCGCGCCGCCCATGCGCCGGACAAGGTGCGGATGGCCGAGGAGATCCGCAGCCTGATCCGCTTCAAGTATCTGAACCTTCAGGGCCCATGGCCGATGAAGGGGCCGTTCGACGCCATCTTCTGCCGCAACGTCGTCATCTATTTCGACAAGGCGACCCAGCGCGGCCTGTTCGGCCGCTTCGCCGACATGCTGGACCTGGGCGGATACCTCTACCTCGGCCACGCCGAATCGCTGATCGGCGTGTCGGACCGCTTCGAGGTGGCCGACAAGACCGTCTACAGGCGCATCCGATGATCGCGCGGAGCCAGAGACGGGAGGAAGTGGTCGAGCCGCCCGAACGTCGGCGCTGGTTCGACCCCAGCTTCAAGATCATGGCCGTCAAGGTCCTGCCGGGAGAACACTACGTCTCGACCGCCGGACAGGAAATGATCGTCACCGTCCTGGGGTCCTGCGTGGCCGCCTGCGTCTGGGACCCCGAGCACCGCGTCGGCGGCATGAACCATTTCATGCTTCCGGATTCGGGCTCGGACGTGCCGATCGACAAGGCCATGCGCTACGGCAACTTCGCCATGGAAGGATTGCTGAACGATCTTTTGCGCCGGGGTATCCGCCGCTCGTCGCTTGAAATCAAGGTCTTCGGCGGCGGCAACGTGCTGCCCGGCATGGGCAGCTCCTCCATGCCCATCGGCGACCGCAATGCCGAATTCGTCCGCCGCTACCTGCGCGAAGAGGGATTCCGGATCGCCGCCGAGGATCTGGGCGGTCCCCATCCCCGGCGCATCCATTTCTTCCCGCGGCTGGGCAAGGTCGTCCGCCTCTTTCTAAAAAAGGACGTGGAACGCGCTGTACTCAACCGAGAACTCGTGTACCGTTCCCGGCTCAGGGACGTGCCCGTCGAGGGCGACGTCGAATTGTTCACGTGAGGGGGGACAGTCTTGGCTAGCCGCATCCGCGTGCTCGTCGTCGACGACTCGGCGCTCATGCGCCAGATCCTGGCATCCCTGCTCGCCTCCGATCCGTCCATCGAGGTGGTGGGAACCGCGCCCGATCCGATGGTGGCGCGGGAGAAGATCAAGCTGCTCAACCCGGACGTGCTGACGCTCGACGTCGAAATGCCCCGCATGGACGGCCTCGCCTTCCTGGAAAAGGTGATGACGCTGCGCCCCATGCCGGTGGTGATGGTGTCGTCGCTGACCGATGCGGGGGCCGAGGCCACTGTACGCGCGCTCGAACTGGGGGCGGTCGATGTCTTCTGCAAGCCGGCCGACGCCGGCGGCGGATGGGCCGCGCATGGCCGCGAGCTGATCGACAAGGTCAAGGCCGCCGCCGCCGCCCGCGTGCATTGCTTCACCCGCCAGCCGCCGCCCGGCCGCGCCTTGGCGGTAGGCGCCGGAGCCGAGGACATGCTGGTGGCGGTCGGCTCGTCCACCGGCGGCGTCGAGGCATTGCGCCAGATTCTCACGGCCCTGCCGGCCAATTCCCCGCCCGTGGTCATGGCCCAGCACATCCCCGCCCGCTTTTCCGCCAGCTTCGCCTATCGCGTGGACGCGGCCGCGGACATCCGGGTGAAGGAGGCCGAAGACGGCGACCGGCTGACGCCCGGCCTCGCCCTGATCGCGCCGGGCGACCGCCATCTGTCGGTGCGGCGCCAGGGTGGCGCCCTCGTCGCCCGCGTCGAGGACGGTCCCCTGGTCGGCGGCCACAAGCCGAGCGTCAACGTGCTGTTCCACTCGGTCGCCGAAACCTGCGGCGCGCGCGCCGTGGGCGTGATCCTGACCGGCATGGGCCGCGACGGGGCCGAAGGGTTGCTGGCCATGCGCAACGCCGGCGCCGCCACCATCGGCCAGGACGAGTCCTCGTGCGTCGTCTACGGCATGCCCCGGGCGGCACGCGACATCGGGGCGGTCGAAACGGAACTGCCGCTGTCCCGTATCCCCGAGGGAATCCTCAGGCTTTGCCAAGCCGATCACCGAGGTTTCGAGCGATGACCGACACAAGCGCCTCCCGCGACTCGCTTTTGCTGGGGCTGCTCGCCCGCTGGCAGGCGTTCTCGCTGCTGCAACAGCGCGCCTTCGCCTTCCTGGCCAAGGAAGCCCTGGCGTCGGGCCAGGAATTCGAGGATTCGACCGTCGGCGCGGCAGGGGTCCTGATGGCTCTGGGCGCCGGCCAACCCGACGGCGGCACCGATGCCGTTCAGGCCGAAATCTGGACCGTGGTGCAGCGGCTTCAGGCCGCCGACCGCTCGCGCCAGGGGCTGGAGCAGGTCGCCTCGGTGCTCACCACCCTGAAACGCCAGCACGCCGAGTTGGTCGCCATCACCAGCGCCGCCATCGAGCAGCCGGGCATCGAAGGCCTGATCGAGGACTGGATCGGCGACCTCGCCGCCAACGTCAGCCTGACCGACTGGCGGCGCCGCCTGGACGACGCCCTGCGCGGCCGCGACTCCGCGCCCCCGCCGCCGGCCGGCGAGGACGACGAGCTGTTCTGACGGACGCCGTCAGCGCTCCGCCGTCTCAACCGGCAAACCGGCGGCACGCCATTCAGGGAAGCCGTCCTCCATGCGCCGCGCCTTGCGGCCGTGCTCGCGCAGGGCCGCGACCGCCTCGTAGGCCAGGACGCAGTAGGGTCCCCGGCAATACGCGACCACCTCGGCATTTTCCGGCAGTTCCCCGAGGCGGCGCTTCAAATCCCGCAGCGGGATGTTGACGCTGCCTGGAAGATGGCCGGCCGCGTACTCCTCGGGCGGACGGACGTCGAGCACGGTGACCAGCCCGTCCTTCATGCGCGCCATCAGGTCGTCGCGCGATACGGCTTCCAGCGCATCCTTCTCGTGGAAATAGCCCCGCACCACCCGGTCCACCTCGGCGAGATGCCGTTCGGCGGTGCGCCGCAGCGCCGCCAGCAGCGCCAGCACGTCATCGTCCGACAGGGTGTAGAGGACGTGCAGGCCGCTCTTGCGCGACGCGACCAGGCCCACCCGGCGCAGCACCTTGAGATGCTGGGAGGCGTTGGCGATGGACAGCCCGGCGGCGTTCGCCAGTCCCTCGACGCTGCGCTCGCCCTGGGCCAGCAGTTCGAGGAGATCGAGGCGGGGAGCGCTGGACAGCGCCTTCGCCATGGCGGCGAATTGCTCCAGCATCAACAGCTTCGGGCTGACCTTGGCCGACACGGCTATATCCTGACCGTTCAATCAGTTCCTTAAATAAGCCTCAGGCCGGCCCCGGTCAACCGCGCGACAACGTTGACAGGGCTCCGAACTCAGATAACCAGATCCTTAAGGTACCCCCTGGGCGATGGTGTCATCCCGAGCGGAGCGAGGGATCTTTCAGGCACAGCCGGCGGCCGCCGGTGGCTGAAAGATTCCTCGTCGCTGTCGCTCCGTCGGAATGACAGGGGGGGGTAACAATAAGATTAACCGGTTCAAAACCTGAATTCGTCGCTCTGCAACGTTGACGGCCAACTCAGCCCAATATAGCATTCAATTGTTTTCTTGACTATGGAGGCCAGCCATGTCGCTGCTCGTCGTTGGTGCCGGCCTTGCAACCGGCATCATGTTGGGGTTGCTGGGAAGCGGGGGATCGATCATCGCCCTGCCCGCGCTGATCTATCTCCTGGGTATCGCCACCAAGCCCGCCATCGGCATGAGCCTGGGTGTCGTCGGCATCACCGCGGCGATTTCGGCGGTCACCCATTGGCGGCGGGGTAACGTCGACCCGATGGTGGCGGCGGTGTTCGGCCTGTTCGGGGTGGCCGGAACCCATTTCGGCGCGCGGATCGGCGTCGTTACCCCGGAACTCGTGCAACTGCTGCTGTTCGCCACGGTCATGTACGCCGCCGCCTACCGGATGTTCCGCCCCAGCGGCATCATGCCGCAGGGAGGGGACCTCGTGTGGCTCGATTGCTCGGGTGAAAAGACGGTTTGCTTCAACGCGGTCCGGACGGGCTATGTCGCGGCCCTGGGATTGGGCGTCGGGGCGTTGACCGGCATCGTCGGCGTCGGCGGAGGCTTCCTGATCCTTCCCGCTCTGGTCCTGCTTGCCGGCATTCCCATGAAGGCGGCGGTGGGAACCTCGCTGTTGATCGTCGCCGCCAACGCCGTCACCGGCTTTCTCGGCTATGCCGGTGCCGTCGGCATCGACTACCGGCTGATGGGGACGTTCACCGCGGTCGCCATCGCCGGCAGCTTCGCGGGGGCGGCTGTCTCCAAGCATCTGGACGCCCGCACATTGAAGAGGGCCTTCGCCGTCTTCCTGGTGATCGTGGCGACCTGGATCATCGTCCGCGAAACCATCCTGAAGTGAAAGACCCACACCGGAGAACAGATCATGCCGCCGTTCCGCAATATCCTGTCCTTCCCGGCCTGCCTCGGTATCGCCCTGTGCTCCCTGGCGAGCGGTGCGTCGGCGGCCGACATCGCCGCGCTCACTCAAGCCGCCGGTCATGGCGATGCCGAGGCCCAGGTGGCTTTGGGCGAGGCCTACCTTCTGGGGAGCGACGGCCTCGCCAAGGACGATACCGAAGCCGCCCGGTTTCTGACCAAGGCGGCCGAGCAGGGAAACGCCCGCGCCCAGGTTGAGCTTGGCATCATGTATGCCCGCGGCCGGGGCGTTGCCAAAAGTTACGGGAAGGCCACCACCTGGCTGCGCAAGGCGGCGGACCAGGGGAATGCCGCCGCGGAGGCCCTGCTCGGCGCCTGCACTTTCTCCGGCAAGGGCGTCGCCCAGAACGACGCCGAGGCCCTTGCCTGGCTGCACAAGGCTTCCGGGCACGGCGCCGCCTCCGGATCGGCCCCAAAATGATACAGCGCCCAGGGCGTGGAATTGCCGAGAACAGGTCGGGCTGATTGCGCTGGCGCGCGATTTCACCCTTCGCCATCGGCCAGATGACCAGGCTTATCCGCGGAAAACTCAACGGGCCGATCGTGTCGCCCATTGACGCGGCGCGGCCCATTAGCCATTATTCAATTAATCAATTTATCGCTAACGGAGCATCGACATGTTCTTCAAGCAGTTAGCCACCAGGGAATCCACGCTCTCCTATTTCTTCGGCTGCGGCGGCAAGGGCAAGGCCATCGCCGTCGATGTGGTGGCCGGCGACGAGGAGTGGTTCGTCCGGCAGGCCCGGGAGGCCAACGTCACCATAAATTACGTGATCGATACCCACGTCCACGCGGACCACTATTCCGGCTGCAAGAAATTGGCGGAGATGGTGGGGGCGCCCTATTGTCTCCACGAGTCGGACGCCGGACGTGTCAAGTTCGAGTTCACCTCCCTGCGCGACGGCCAGTTTCTCGATATCGGCAACGTCAAGGTCGAGATTCTGCACACCCCCGGCCATACGCCGGACAGCATCTGCCTGCTGGTCACCGACATCCGACGCGGCGACGCCCCATGGTTCGTGGTGACGGGCGACACCCTGTTCGTCGGGGCGGCCGGCCGGCCGGACCTTCTGGGCCGCGAGAAGGAGATGGCGGCGACGCTTTACGACAGCCTCCATTCCAGGCTGCTGAGCCTGCCCAATGACGTCGAGATCTTCCCCGGCCACCAGGCGGGGAGCGTCTGCGGCGCCGGCCTGTCGGGCAAGCCGTCCTCCACCGTCGGTTTCGAGAAGCGCTGGAACCTTGGCCTGTCCATGGACAAGGCGGGATTCGTCGAATTCCTGACCGGCGAGATCCCACCCCGTCCGGCCGACATGGACAAGATCGTGGCATTCAACGTCGCCGGGGGCTGAGCGATGGAACTCAGCCACGGCATCCGCGCGAATCTGGGCCAGTTCATCCAGCAGATGATCCAGGTCTTCTTCGTGGGCCTGGTCATCGGCATGGAACGGAACGTGCTGCCGACGATGGCCGGCAGGGACTTCGGCGTGCCGCAGGGGTCGTTCCTGTTCCTGATGTCGTTCGTGATTTCGTTCGGCTTCGTCAAAGGCATACTGAATTTCATGGCCGGCCGGCTTTCCGAGCGCATTGGGCGCAAGAAGGTCCTTTTAATCGGCTGGCTGGCAGCCATACCGATCCCCTTCCTGATCTATTTCGCTCCGGGATGGGATTGGGTCGTGGCGGCGAACGTGTTCCTGGGCATCAACCAGGGATTCGCGTGGTCGATGACCGTCACCAGCAAGGTCGATATCACCCGCGCCGACCAACGGGGCTTTGCCACCGGCGTCAACGAATTCGCCGGCTATGCCGCCGTGGCGGTGGCCGGGATCGCCACCGCCTATCTCAGCGACCTTTATGGCCCGCGCACGGCCCTCCTGGGGTTCGGCTTGGCGGTCATTCTGACGGCCATCACGACCGCCTCTCTTTTCATCCGGGAGACCTTGCCGTGGGCGCGGGCCGAGAGCCGCCAGCACGCCACCGGCACGTACACGGGCCACCGTCCCCGATTTGCGACCGGGGTATCGTCCCGTCCCGGCACGCGGGAGATCTTCACGCTGGTTTCGTTCCGACACCCCACCTTCTCGGCGCTGTGCCAAGCCGGCGCGGCCAACAAGGCGGCCGACGCGCTGCTGTGGGTCCTGTTTCCCCTGTTCCTGCACGGTCACGGGCTATCCATCGTTCAAACCGGATGGATCACGGGGATATACGGTTTCGTGTGGGGCGCGTCGCAGCTATGGACGGGTCCGTTGTCCGATGCCATCGGCCGCCGGACACCCATCGTCGGCGGCCTTTGGCTGCTCGCGGCTGGCATTGCGGCGGTGCCGTTCCTGGATGGCATCGACGCCTGGGCGGCGGCGGCGGCGGTGATGGGCGTGGGCATGGCGCTCCTTTACCCCAATCTGATTGCCGCTGTGGCGGACATTTCCCACCCCGACTGGCGCGGGTCCGCCCTGGGGACCTATCGCTATTGGCGCGACACCGGCTATGCTATCGGCGCTCTCGTTTTGGGAGTTGTCGCCCAATGGAGCGCAGGCATCGACGCGGCGTTTTGGTTCGCCGCCACCGCACTGGCTGGCTCCGGCATGTGGGTCGCGATCCGCGCCGAGGAAACCCATCCCCGGCTCAACCCGGCCGTGGACACTCCATCGGGAGGCGCGTCATGACGGCACCGGAGTCCTGAACGATGGCGGACGCCCCAATCCTCGACCTCAAGGACACCGGCGCCCCCTCGGTCTTCCAGCCCGAGAACCTGCTGCGCGAGGCGCGGCGGCAGCGGGGACTGGAGCACGCCGACGTGCCCACCTTGTGCCTTCTCGACCCCGATGGCGACATCGTCCGCCACTTGAAGCGGACGGGGCGGGCGCAGCCGATCGAACACTGGGCCTGCTACCACACCGAGATGTGGCGCTTCGCATGGGAGGGGCTGGAGTTCGGGGTGGTCGGCTGCGCCGTCGGCGCCCCGTTCGCGGTGCTGCTGGCCGAGCAGATGTTCGCCAGCGGCTGCCGCTTCCTCATCAGCGTGACATCCTCGGGCCAGATCACGCCCGTCGGCGAACCGCCCTATTTCGTCCTGATCGAGAAGGCGCTCAGGGATGAGGGCACCAGCTACCATTACCTGCCGCCATCCCGTTTCGCCGAGGCGGACCCGGACGTATTGTCCCGGCTGGCGCCGCTGGTTGGCCAAGCGCCGGTCGCCGTCCACCGGGGCGCCACCTGGACCACCGACGCGCCGTACCGCGAGACCGAAGCGGCCATCGCCGCCCACCGGCAGGCCGGCATCCTCGCCGTGGAGATGGAGGCCGCCGCGCTTTATGCCTTCTCCCGCGCCCGCAACGTCCCGGTCGCCTGTTTCGCCCACGTCACCAACGCCATGGCGCAGAGCGAGGGCGACTTCGAGAAGGGCGAAGCCGATGGCGCCCTCGACGCGCTGGCGCTGGTCGCGGCGGCGGCGCGGGCGTGGCTGGCGGGCGGGGATGGGGGCAACGCCGTCCGCCCGCGCTGACGGCCCGGAACCGCCGCCGCGAATCGCCCGCTATAGGCCCACCATCGTGGCGACGGGATCGGTCTGACGCACCACGAGAAGAATCTCCGTCCCGCTGGTGGCGTCCGAGTCGTATTTGACCATCAGCGCATGCGGATGCGCATGGTGGTCGAAGCTCGCCCCCAGCACACCGGCCCTCGTTCTCACGGTGTTTTCAAGTCTGGCGCGATCGTCCGCCGGAAGCTCGGGATGCACGTAAATCAGGATGTCCACGTTGCTCATCGCGGGCCCTCCTCCATCATGTGCGATGCCTCGGCCGGGCGGCACACGGATAGGAAATGGGGGCGGCGCATGGCCTTCGCCATGGGGCCGCCGGTTTTCACGCTCGTGGTGCCATCCCGACCGAGCGTGAGCGCGTGGAGGTATCCCTCACGCGACATTGCCGGAAAAGATCCCTCTGTCGCTCCGCTCTCTCGGGACGACAGCATCGGAACGGAACGGCCCTGCTCGCGATGGCCTGACGGTCGGGCTGGTGGCATGGGTGCAATAGGGCAGGTTTATGCCTTGTGGAGCCCATTCAGAGAGGGCAAGCGGTGGGTGTAGAGCTTGCCCAGGTCTTCATTCTTTTCGATGCGTTCGAAATGCTCCAGTTTTATGGCGACGAAATCCTCGCCGGTTTTCGAGTTTTTTCTGACCTGGCCGACTTCAATGGCCTTCAGGGCACTGATCCAGTACCAGACCGTCGCCCCACCTTCTTTTTCCTGGAGGTAGGCGTACCAGACAGGAATGCGGAACAAGCGCTCGAAGGTCAGCACCCGCCGCAGTTCCGTCTCCAATGGCAGGGTGAATTCGCCACGATGGAGGGCATAATTCTTCGCGTCGACGGCGATCAGACCTATTGATTCGAGCAGCATCAGAAAATCAGGACGCTTCACGGTGCCGCTGAAGATGCGGGCAAAGACCTCCTTGGCTTGGTTAATGTACAGGTAACTCAGTCCGGCCGCCTGCATCCACTCGTTCAGCCGCCGTTCACCGATCTCGCCCTTCACTGCAATCGTTATATCGTGGGTCACCTCGTCCCGGTATTCATCTTCGTGGCCAATTCTGATTTTGCCGCCGAGAGCGTCGGCGGGCTTGTCGAGTTCCTCGGCGATGGCTCGGAACAGCTCGGCCAGTCCTGACCGCTCGCAGCTGCCTGCAATGCTGATGGACAACACCTGGGGGCGGTCGAGGTTGTCCTTGGAGAGGTCGATGCTGACGGAGTTGTCAGAGAAGTCGATGGCCAGCGAAGTGGCGGCTGCATTGCCGCTTTCGCCATCGTGAGAGACTTCTGCGATCAGGCTGCCAAATCCATGCCATACGTCGATCCTCGACGCCTTCGGCTGTTTTTCCACGTCCCCCTCCTGCAACCAGTGAGCTGTCCGGCAGCATGCCAGGATTACCAGGATTACGGTGGGATCACGGTGACAGGGATCACGATGACAGTCCACTTTATTGCCTGAACGCAAGGCTTGAACTACACCCCCGTCATCCTAGGACGTGCTCGGCTAGCGTCGCATCCCTCGGTGTCATTCCGAGCCGAAGGCGAGGTTGCTTTCAGGCGCCGTCGCGTGACAGCAAAAATCCCTCGGCCGCGCTCGGGATGACACCGAAAAACCTGTGGCGAGAAGCGCTGGAGAGCCCCCCACCGCTCCGCCCCTCAGGCCGCTTCCACGTTTCCGCCCGCCGCCGCGGCCGCCGGCTTGGGCGCGGGCGCGCGGCGCCGCACGGTCTTGGGGTCGGCGGTGGTGGGGCGGTAGATCTCGACGCGGGCGCCGTCGGCGACGGGCGCGTCCAGCGCCGCCACCTTGCCGTAGATGCCGACCTTCTGCTGGGCCAGGTCGATCTCGGGGAATTGCGCGAGGATGCCCGAACGGCGAATGGCGTCCTCGATGGTCGCCCCTTCGGGCACGTCCACCGTCAGCCAGGCTTGCCTGTCGGGCTTGGCGTAAACGACACCGACCTTCATCGTCGTCTCCCTAGAAAGAAATAGCCCTCGCCGGGCGCTCGCTCCGCTCGCTTGGCCGCGGCCTCAATGGCCGCCAAGCCGCCGCCCACCGTTTCATGCATCGCGGGCCGGCAAGGCCGGTGGGCGGCTCACACGCTGTGCGCGCCGGCCATGGCGATAGGCTTGCCGGCCTTGACGTCGATATAGCGCTTGCCGGCCAGCAGCAGGCCGGTGGCGAGGAAGCCGCCCGGCGGCAGGATCGCCACCAGCACCCCGCTGTCGGCGGGCAGGACGCGGGTTTCCAGGAACGTGAAGGCCGGGCCCAGCAGCAGCGAGGCGTTGGCGAACAGGGTACCGGAGCCCACGATCTCGCGCACCGCGCCGATGGCGGTCAGCGACAGGGTGAAGCCGATGCCCATGAACAGGCCGTCCATGAAGGAGGGCAGCACCGGCTCCTTGGCGGCGAAGGCTTCAAGGCGGGCCAGCGGCAGGCAGTTGGACACGATCAGCGGGATGAACAGGCCCAGCACCTTGTAGAGTTCGTGCATCCACGCGTTCATGGTCAGATCCACCAGCGTGACCATGGCGGCGACGATCAGGATGAACACCGGGATGCGGACTTCCTGGGTGATGACGCCCCGGAACAGGGCCACCAGCAGGCTGGACGCCGCCATCACCGCGGCGGTGGCGAGGCCCATGCCCAGACCGTTGGTGGCGCTGGTGGTCATCGCCATGGTCGGGCACATGCCCAGGATCATGCCGAACACACCGTTGTTGTCCCACAGCCCGTCACGGACGATACGGCCGTAATCCGACGACATCAGCGCACCTCCAGGAATTGGGCCTTGTGGGCGGCGAAGAATTCGAGACCGGCGCGGATCGCCGCCACCACGCCGCGCGGGGTGATGGTGGCACCCGAGAACTGGTCGAAATCGCCCCCGTCCTTCTTGACCTTCCACTTGTCCACCGGCGGACGGCCGAGGGACAGGCCGGTGAACCGGGTGATCCAGTCGCTCTTGGCGGGGTCGATCTTGTCGCCCAGGCCTGGGGTCTCATGGTACTCGGTGGCCCGCACGCCGAGGATGTTCCCGGCGGCATCGACGCCCAGCATCAGGCGGATTTGGCCGCCATAGCCGGTTCCGTCGATCTCGTAGGCGACGCCGGTGACCTTGCCGTCCTTCATGGCGCGGTAGATGGTGATGTCCTTGCCGGCGTCGTTCTTCACCGTGATGGCGTCCTTGACCAGGCTGTTGTCGTGGATGGCCGCGGGAACCACCTGGGCCAGGGAGTTCTGCATGTCCTCGACCGCCCGCTGGGCGATCTGGTCGGCGGTGAAGACGTTGGTCGTCGCCAGGATGATGCCGAAGCCGGTGCAGAAGGCTCCCAGCACCACGGCATGTATCCAGGTGGGGCGTTTCATGATTCCCCCTTGATCGGCAGCGGTTCGCCCTTGCGGGTGCGCCCGAAGGTGCGCGGGCGGATGTGATGGTCGATGATCGGCGTCAGCGCGTTCATCAGCAGCACGGCGAAGGCCATGCCCTCGGGATAGCCGGCGAAGGTGCGGATCACCCAGGTGAGCACGCCGATGCCGGCGCCGTAGACGAGTTGTCCCCGCTTGCTCACCGGCGAGGTCACGTAATCGGTGGCGATGAAGAAGGCGCCGAGGAAGCTGGCCCCCGACACCAGATGGAACACGCCGTTGGCGTAGCGGGCGGGATCGATCCCGTTGAACAGGGTGCCCATGGCGAACAGGGCCCCCAGCACCGCCACCGGGATGTGCCAGGAGATGATCCGCCGCGCCATCAGGAACAGACCGCCGGCCAGCACCAGCACCGCCGAGGTCTCGCCCATGCTGCCCGGACGCAGGCCCAGCAGCATGTCCTTGAGGCCGGAAACGTGCTGGACCGCCTGGAACACCGGGGTGCCGCGGGTCAGCTCGGTCTTCACGTAGCCCAGCGCCGAAGCGGCGCTGACGCTGTCGAGATTGGCGGCATGGCCGAAGACGATGCCGATGCTGGCGGCGAGATCGGGAGCGCCGGCCGCGAACAGCGGATGCGGCGCGATCCAGGTGGTCATCTGCACCGGGAACGACACCAGGAGCGCCACGCGGCCGACCATGGCCGGGTTGAACACGTTCTGGCCCAGCCCCCCGAACAGATGCTTGGCCAGGCACACCGCGAACACCGCGCCGATGACGCCGATCCACCACGGCGCCCACGGCGGCAGGCTCATGGCCAGCAGCCAGCCGGTCAGCACCACCGAACCGTCGTTCAACGCGTCGAGGCTCTTGCCCTGGGCGGCCAGACAGCCGGCCTCGATGGCCAGCGAGGCGCCGAGGGTGACGGCGAACAGCAGGATCGCCGGCCAGCCGAACAGCCAGAGGTCGAACAGGGTGGCCGGCGCCAGCGCCAGGGCCACCGTCCACATGGTCTTGCGGACGCTGCTGGCCGCGTGGGTGAACGGCCCGCTCTTGTCGATATGTGCGGTCATGCGCTGGCCCTGTCGTCGGCGTTGGTTTCGGTCTGCTGCTGCGCCTTGCGCGCGGCGGCGGCGGCCGCCGCGGCTTCGCGCTTGGCCTGGGCCTGCTTCTCGATCCGTTCGGTGTGGACCTGAGCCTGCTCCTTGATGCGGCTCTGCTTGCGCCGGTCGCGGTCCTGGGCGTTCAGGCTGCCCTTGGCGTAGTTGAAGTAATGGACCAGCGGGATGTGCGACGGGCACACGTACGAGCAGCTCCCGCACGACACGCAATCCATGACGCCTATGCGGGCGGCGGCGTCCAGATCGTCCTTGCGGATGAAGGCGGCCATCTCGACCGGCACCAGGCCGCAGGGGCAATAGGTGACGCACGAGCCGCAGCGGATGCAGGGCTCGGTCCGGTGCTCGTTGGTTTCGGACGGAACCAGCGCCAGGATGCCGCAGGTGCCCTTGATGACCGGAACCTCGGGCGTGGGCAGCGGCTGGCCCATCATCGGCCCGCCGTTGACCAGCCGTTGGACCGGCGCCGCCAGGCCGCCGCAGAAGGCCATCAGTTCCGACACCATCGTCCCCAGCGGCACGTCCACGTTCTTGGCATGGGCGATGGCGCCGCCGCTGACGGTGACCACGCGCGAGAGCAACGGGCGGCCGAAGCGGACCGCATGATGGACCGCCCGCGCGGTGCCGACGTTGTGGACCACCACGCCCACGTCGGCGGTGAGCTTGCGCGCCGGGGTCTCGCGGCCGGTGACCGCCTGGGTCAGATGCCGTTCCGAGCCCATGGGGTACTGCACCGGCACGCCCACCACGTCGGTGTCGGCGAAGGCGGACGCGGCGCGGGCCATGGCCTCCAGCGCCTGGGGCTTGTTGCTCTCGATGGCGACGACGATGCGCGGCGCCCCCAGGGCATGGGCCATGATGCGGGCGCCGTCGATGACCTCGTCCGCGTGTTCCCGCATCACCCGGTCGTCGCAGGTGAGATAGGGTTCACATTCGGCGCCGTTGAGGACCAGGACGTCCAGCTTGTGGTTTGTTCCCAGCCCCAGCTTCACCGCCGACGGAAAGGTCGCGCCCCCCATGCCGACGATGCCGGCCTCGGCGACGCGCGCGCGGATCGCCTCGGGCGGCGCGGACAGGGGATCGGGGATCGGCGGCGGCAGATCGGCCCACTCGTCGAGGCCGTCGCTTTCCAGGACGATGGTCAGCAGCGGCAGGGCCGAGGGATGCGGCGCGGTGATCTCGGTAATCGCCGCGATCCGCCCCGAGGTGGGGGCATGGACGGGCGCCGACAGCGCCCCCTGGCTGTGGGCCAGCGTCTGCCCCTTGCGGACCCGCTCGCCCTCGGCCACCAGGGGCTCGGCCGGCGCGCCGATGTGCTGCTGCAAGGGTATGCAGAGCCGGGCCGGCATCGGCATCGCCTCGATGGCGCACTCGGCTGTCCGTTCCTTGCGGTAATCGGGGTGGACGCCGCCGCGGACGGGGAACAGTTTCATCGCCCTTCCCTCCTCAATGCAGCGCCGTGGCGGGCGCCGGGGCGCCGGGCTTGTCCCAGTGCCAGGTGCCCAGGGTGACAGGGATCGGGCGCATGCTGATCGCCTCGGTCGGGCAGATCTTGAAGCACTTGGCGCAGCCGTGGCACAGGTCCGGGATCACGGTGTGCATCTGCTTGGACGCGCCGACGATGGCGTCGGTCGAGCATTCCTGGGTGCAGCGCAGGCAGCCGATGCAAAAGGCCTCGTCGATGAAGGCCACTTCCGGGGCCTTGTCCTCGTGCCCGGACAGATCGGCGGTCACCCCCAGCTTCCTGGCCAGCTTCTCGGTCACCGCCTTGCCGCCGGGAGCGCATTGGGTGACCGCTGCCTCGCCCTGGGCCAAAGCCTTGGCGTACTGGGCACAGCCGACGAAGCCGCACTGGCCGCATTGCGAGCCCGGCAGCAGGGCCAGAAGCTCCGCCTCCAGGGGGTTTTCCTCGACCGCGAGATAGCGCGCCGCCACCCCGAGTAGGGTGCCGAGGGTGACCCCGATGGCCGCGAGACTGCCGACAGCGATGAGCATGGCGGATTCCTAGTTAGCGCTGATGCCGGAAAAGCCCATGAAGGCGAGCGCCAGCAGGCTAGCGGTGACGAAGCCGATGGGCGGGCCGGCGAACAGGGGCGGCACCTCGGCCAGCGCGATGCGTTCGCGCAGGCCCGCGAACGTGACCATCACCAGGCTGTAGCCGAGCGAGGAGGCGAACGCGAACACGGTACTTTCGATGAAATTGTACTTGCCCGCCACCAGCAGCAGCGCCACGCCCAGCACCGCGCAGTTGGTGGTGATCAGGGGCAGGTAGATGCCCAGCGTCTGGAACAGGGCCGGCGACACCTTGCGGATCACCATCTCGGTGAATTGCACGGCCCCGGCGATCACCAGGATGAAGGTGACGGTGCGCAGATAGCCCAACCCGAAGGGGACCAGCAGGAACTTCTCCACCGCCCAGTCGCCCATGGACGACACGGTGATCACGAAGGTGGTCGCCATGCCCATGCCGACCGCCGTGTCCACCTTGGTGGTGACGCCCATGAACGAGCACAGCCCGAGGAAGCGCGCCAACACCACGTTGTTGACCAGCGCGGCCCCCACCATCAGCAGGATCAGATCGTGAATCATCGCCTCATCCCCTCAACCATCCGCGTCCCGCCGCCGGCACGCTTCCTGTCATCCCGACCGAGCGCCGGCGAGCGGAGGGATCCTTCACGCGACGGCGGCTGGGCCGCCAGATGCGAACCAGGGCGCGGGACGCGCCGTGCCCGTAAGATCCCTCGCCTGCGCTCGGAATGACAGCGAAAGAGAGCCGCCCAGCCATCCGCCTCATCCGCCGCATCCGCCGAATCCCGCCCGGCGCAGGAAGCGGGGCGTCAGCGCGCCCTGCCGCGAGAGCCGGTTGGCGCGCAGCCGCGCCAGAAGCAGGCCGCCGGCCAGCCCTCCGAGGGTCGCGGCGGCGGCGATGCCGTCGCCCGCGCCCAGAAACTGCGCCGTTATCCCCGCGCCCAGCATGGTGACCAGCGGCAGGCCGTAGGCCGTCGCCGAGGCGCGCAGCAATTCGCCTTCGGCGATGCCGATCACCACCCGCTCGCCGACCGCCAGATCGTGATCGTTGGCCAGCGGAAACCGCCGCGCCGCCAGGCGCCGCCCGTGGTCGGCGTTGTGGCCGCAGGCGGATGCCGACATGCAGGTGCCGCAGGACGCGGTCTGCTCGGGTTCCAGCCACACCACCCCACCTTCCTCGGCGACCACGCGGGCGAAGCCTTCGATCATGGCGCGTCTCCCGGCCGCCTCAGGCCTCGACCGTCGTCACCACCCCCTCGGGGGTGACGTACAGGGCCTTGAGGCCGCCCGCCGCGCGCAGGATGGCCTGGCGCCGCTCCGGCGGCGCCAGCACCATGGCGGTGGACAGGCCGTCGGCCGTGGTGGCGTCCTCGGCCACCACCGACACGCCCAGCATGGCCGGAGCGGTGCTGCCCGTGCGCGGGTCGATGATATGGGTGAACTTGCCGTCGGGATCGAAGAGGGTGCCGTAGCCGCCCGAGGTGGCCACGCACTTGTCCACCACGTCGATCTCGGCCACCGCCTTGGACGGGTCGGCCGGATTGGCGATGCCGATGCGCCAGGCCGAGCCGTCGGGCTTGGTGGAGAGCGCGCGGGGCTCGCCCATGTCCACCAGCATGTTCACGAAACCATGGGCGCGCAGCACGGCGGCGACCCGGTCGGTGATGTAGCCCTGGCCGCCGCTGTTGAGCGTCAATCCCATGCCCGGGCGCGCGAACGCCACCCGCCGCCCGTCCACCCGGACGTCCCTCCAGCCCACCAGGGCCAGCGCCGCCGCCATGTCCTTGGCCGAAGGCCCGGCGGGATCGTAGCTGGCGGCGGTGAAGTGGCGCAGGTAGAGCTGCCAGACCGGCTGGATGGTGGGATCGTAGATGCCGTCGGCGATGCGGGCCAGTTCCAGCTTGCGGGTGAGCAGTTCGACGAATTCCGGCGGCGCGTCGTCCAGCTTGCCGTCGCGGTTGAGCGCCGAGATGGCCGTATCGGCGCGGTAGACGCTGAAGATGGCTTCGAGGCGCGCCAGTTCGGCCAGGCCGGCGTCGATGGCCGCCCGCGCCTTGGCCTCGTCATGGTGGTAGAGCTGGATGGTCGAGGGGGCGCCGAGCGTCGTCCCCTGCCAGCGGATCAGCCGGGCATCGGCACGCCCGGCATGGAGCAGCAGCGGCACCCCGGCGGCGGCGGCAAGCACGGTGATGGCGCGTCGGCGCGTGATGATCGGGCTCATCGGCGGATAGTCCTCCAACAGTTGACGCGGGACGCCGTCGGACGGCGGCGCGTTCTCGACACTATCCTCCGGCAGTGCTCGGAGGGTTTCCGACGGGAACGGAACGAAGACGTGCTTCGGATGCTATCGGCGAACCCGCCCGTCATCAACCACACGCGGTGACGGGTATTCGCCGTCAATTGCCGGTCCCCCGTAACATTCTCGCCAATCCATGTCGCAAATGAACCATGAGCGTGTTCCATGGACGACCTCAAGCCGTGATACCGTTTATACACCTTCGGATAAGGCAGCATTGCGGCGCCCGGTTTCCTTCGTTTTCCGCGGATTGCCACCCGGTCCTGCGAACGGACCTCGGGGCGTCGTTCCCGGCTTCGATCCAGGGATAATGCAACGGCCGCGCCAGACGCGCCGACAAATCGCATGGCAGCCATGCGTGTGGCGCAACAAAAAGGCCGGATCGCTCCGGCCTCAGGGTTCGTAAATCAATCGAACTTGTGAAAGAACGCCCATTGGAAACATTGCCATTTTTCCGTCGGAATCGAGCGGAATGGGCATTCTTTCACAAACTCTCAGCCGAAACGGCCGGTGATGTAGTCCTGGGTCTTCTTTTCGCGCGGGCTGGAGAACATCGTCGCCGTCTCGTCGAACTCGATCATCTCGCCCAGGTACATGAAGCCGACATAGTCGCTGACGCGGGCCGCCTGCTGCATGTTGTGGGTGACGACGACGATGCAGTAGTCCTGGCGCAATTCCCACATCAGCTCGTCGATCTGGGCCGTCGAGATGGGATCGAGCGCCGAGGCCGGCTCGTCCAGCAGCAGGACCTCGGGACGGATGGCGATGGCGCGCGCGATGCACAACCGCTGCTGCTGGCCGCCCGAAAGGCCCAGGCCGCTGCGATGCAGTTTGTCCTTCACCTCGTCCCACAGCGCCGCCCGGCGCAACGCGGATTCCACTTCCTCGTCCATTTCCGACTTCGACAGCCTGCGATACATGCGCAAGGGGAAGGCGATGTTGTCGTAGATGGACATCGGGAACGGCGTCGGCTTCTGGAACACCATCCCCACCCGCGCCCGCAAATTGGCGAGATCGCTGGTGATGCCCAGAATGTTCTCCCCGTCCAGCAGGATCTCCCCGGTGGCGCGGTGGCCCGGGTACAGGTCGCAGATGCGGTTGAGCGCCCGCAGAAGCGTGGACTTGCCGCAGCCCGACGGCCCGATCAGGGCGGTGACAGTGCGATCCTTGAAGGCGACCGACACGTTCTTGAGGGCCTTGGTTTCGCCGTAATAGAAGTCGAGATTATGCACCTCGATCTTCGGTGCTTTCGTCGCTTCGACGATTCCGTTCATCGGTCTCCCCTGGCGGCCATGGCACGGGCGAGGATGCTGAGCAGCAGGACGCTGACGCTGACCAGCAAGGCGCCGGCCCAGGCCAGTTGCTGCCAGTCCTTGTAGGGGCTCATGGCAAACTGGAATATCGCCACCGGCAGGCTGGGCATCGGCCCGTCCATGTTGGCGGTGAGGAACTGGTTGTTGAGGGCGGTGAACAGCAAGGGCGCCGTCTCGCCGCTGATGCGCGCCACGGCCAGCAGCGCGCCGGTGACGATGCCCCGCGCGGCCGCCCGCCACGTCACCCGCACGATCATCCGCCAGGCCGGAACCCCAAGGGCGGCAGCGGCTTCGCGCAACTGGTCGGGAACCAGGGCCAGCATGTCCTCGGTGGTGCGCACGATCACCGGGACGGCGATCAGCGCCAGCGCGAACGCCCCCGCCCAGCCCGAGAAATGCCCCATGGGCATCACCAGGATTGCGTAGGCGAACAGGCCGATGATGATCGAAGGCGCGCTGAGGAGCGAATCGTTGAGGAACCGCACCACCGGGGCCAGCCGGCTGCGGCGGGCGTATTCGGCGAGATAGGTCCCGGTGAGCACGCCCACCGGCGTGGCCACCACGATCGCCGTCACCGTCATCATCAGGCTGCCGAGGATGGCGTTGGCGAGGCCGCCCTGGCCGCCGGGCGGCGGAGTCGGTTGCAGGAAGGTGGCGAGCGTCAGGGAGGCCACGCCGCGGCTCAGCAATTCCCACATGATGGAGGCGAGCACCGCCACCGAACCCAGCGCCGCCAGCACGCACAGCGCCAGCATCACGCGGTTGATGCCGCGGCGGCGGCGCACGATGCCGATGTCCACCTTCATACCGACCTCCGATCCGCGCGCGCCAGCAGGGCGCGGGCGCCCAGCAGGACGGCGAAGGTCACGGCGAACAGGATCAGTCCCAACGCCACCAGCGACGACAGGTAGAGGTCGCCGGAGGCCTCGGTGAATTCGTTGGCCAGGACGGCCGAAATGGTGGTGCCGGGATGCAGCAGCGACGCCGACAGCCGGTGGGCGTTGCCGATCACGAAGGTCACCGCCATGGTCTCGCCCAGGGCCCGCCCCAGGCCGAGCATGACGCCGCCGATCAGGCCTCGCCGCGCGTGGGGGATGAGGACGTGGCGAGCCACCTCCCAGGTGGTGGCGCCGACGCCGTAGGCGGCCTCGCGCAGCATCGGCGGCACGCTCCCCAGCACTTGGCGGGCGACCGACGCGATGAAGGGGATCACCATGATGGCCAGGATCAGGCCGGCGGTCAGGGTGCCGATGCCGAAGGGCGGCCCTTGGAACAGCGCGCCCACCACCGGAACGGGCCCGATCCAGTGGATCAGCGCGGGATAGACGTGACGGCCCAGCAACGGCGCCAGCACGAACAGCCCCCACATGCCGTAGATGATGCTGGGCACCGCCGCCAGGAGCTCGATGGCGATGGCCAGGGGGTCGCGCAGGCGATGCGGGCAAATCTCGTTGAGGAAGATCGCCACGCCGACGGCTACCGGCGTGCCCACCAGCATGGCGATGACCGACGTCACCAGCGTGCCGGTAACCGGCGCCAGGGCGCCATAGGTGTCGGTGACGGGGTTCCAGGCGCTGGTGACGAGGAAGGCGAACCCGAACCGGCGGAAGGCCGGCGCGGAATCGACGGCGAGGATCGCCAGCATCGCCAACAGCGCGGCGACCACCAGCATAGCCGCGGCGGCGGTAAGCCATCGGAAGGGAAGATTCAATTTCAGCCCGGAAGGAATGCGCGTGGCGACTTCCTCAGGGCGATCCATCGTTGCGCTATCTTCGCTGAACATCGTCATATCCGACGGAAACCGCCGCGGCATCACTGCCGCGGCGGCTATTCCTAACTGATCAGCGCGCCGCCGTCCACACGGGCTTGCCATCGGACGACTTGATATCGCGTTTCCACGTCGCCTCGATCATCTTGACCACGTTCTCGGGGATCGGAACGTACTGCAGTTCCTCGGCCATCTTGGCGCCATTGGCATAGGACCAGGCGAAGAACTTCAAGGTTTCAAGCCCGCGTTCCGGATTGTCCTGCGCCTTCTGCATCAGAACGAAGGTCGCGCCAGTGATCGGCCAGCTGTTCTTGCCGGGCTGGTCGGTGAGAACCAGGTCGTAATCCTCGGCATGGGCCCAGTCGGCGTTGGCCGCCGCCGCCTGGAAGGTCTCCAGGTTGGGTTTCACGAACACGCCGTCGTGATTGGCCATCTGGATCCAGGTCAGCTTGTTCTGGGTGGCGTAGGCGTATTCCACGTAGCCGATGGCACCATCGGTCTGCCCGGTGAAATTGGCCACGCCTTCGTTCCCCTTGCCGCCCAGGCCGACCGGCCATTCGACGGCGGTGCTGGAACCGACGTCCTTCTTCCAGTCGGGGCTGACCTGCGACAGGTAGTTGGTGAACAGGAAGGTGGTGCCCGACCCGTCGGAGCGATGGACCACGGCGATGTCGGTGCCGGGGAGCTTGACGCCGGGGTTAAGCTTGGCGATGACGGGGTCGTTCCACTTGCTGATCTTGCCAAGGTAGATGGCCGCCAGGGTCGGGCCGTCGAGGCGCAGTTCCCCCGGCTGGAGACCGGACAGGTTCACCACCGGGACCACGCCCCCCATGATCGTCGGCCACTGGACGAGGCCGGCGGCTTCGAGGTCCTTGGGTTCCAGCGGCATGTCGCTGGCGCCGAAGTCCACGGTCTTCGACTTGATCTGCTTGATGCCGCCGCCCGAGCCGATCGACTGATAGTTCAGGGCGGTGCCGGTCTTGGTCTTGTAGACGTCGGCCCATTTGGCGAGAATGGGGTAGGCGAAGGTAGAGCCGGCGCCGGTGATTTCCGCGGCGCCAGCCATGCCGGTACCCAGGCCGAACACCACCAGCGCGGCAGCGAGGCCACGCACAGAACGGTGGAAAGACATCGGTCGTCTCCGTTGCTCATTGAAAGGGGTATTACCGCACGGTTCGCCGAAATCTATAGGCTAACAGGTAACCATTTCCAAAGAGATGAAGAGGCGGCAGCGGTAGATATCATCAAACTGTAACCCTGCCCAGCCCTAATCCCCCGCTCCGCCGGGGGCGATCCAGCCCCCGCCCAGGACCCTGTCGCCACGATAGAAAACGCAGGCTTGGCCGGGCGCAACCCCCTCTTCCGGCCCGTCGAGGACGACCTCGGCGCCGCCGCCGGCGAGGCGCCGCAGGCTGGCCGCCCTGGGCGGGCGGGTCGAACGCACGCGCACCTCGACCCGCAGGTCGGTGGCGTCCTCGTCTCCCAGCCAGTTCACCTCGCGGACCGTGATATGCCGGCGTCCCAGGGCAGAGCGCGGCCCCACCACCACGCGGCGGCGCTCCGGCTCAAGCCGGATCACGTAAAGCGGCTCGCCGCCGCCGAGCCCCAGCCCTTTTCGCTGGCCGACGGTGTAGTGCAGGATCCCCTTGTGCGGCCCCAGGATGCGGCCGTCGAGATGGACGATGTCGCCCGGCCGCGCCGCCTCGGGCTCCAGCCGCGCCACCAGCGCGGCATAGTCGCCGTCGGGCACGAAGCAGATGTCCTGGCTGTCGCGCTTGGCGGCCACCGGCAGCCCATGGCGGGCGGCGATGGCGCGGGTCTCGTCCTTGCCCGCCATTCCCCCCAGCGGAAAGCGCAGGAAATCCAACTGCTCGCGGGTGATGGCAAACAGGAAGTAGCTCTGGTCCCGCGCCGGATCGGCGCCCTTGAGCAGGATCGGTCCCGACGCCCCCGCTTGGCGCCGCACGTAATGCCCGGTGGCCAGGGCGTCCCCGCCGAGATCGCGCGCCACCCCCAGCAGGTCGCGGAACTTGACCGTCTGGTTGCACAGCACGCACGGGATCGGCGTCTCCCCCCGCGCATAGGAGGCGGCGAAGCGCGCCACCACGTCGGCGCGGAAGACGTCCTCCATGTCCATGACGTAATGGGGAATGCCGAGCGCGTCGGCGACGGCGCGGGCATCGTGGATGTCCTTGCCGGCGCAGCAGGAATTGGCGCGGCAGGCAGCGGCGCCGTGGTCGTAGAGCTGAAGGGTGACGCCGACCACGTCGTACCCCTCCTCCACCAGCAGCGCGGCCGTGGCCGACGAATCGACCCCGCCCGACATGGCGACGACGACACGGGTGTCGGCGGGCGGCTTGGGCAGGCCCAGGGTGTTCATGCGAACGGTTCCCACAAACCGAGCGTGTATCCCGAGCGGATGCGCGGGACCTTTCAAGCATCGTCGCGTGAAGGATTCCTCAGTCGCTCGGCTCCTTCGGGATGACAAGGACAGCGGTCGTCCATCCAGGGCTCCCGTTACCCCTGTCATTCCGACGGAGCGCCAGCGACGAGGAACCTTTCACGCACCGTGCCCGAATGGTCCCTCGGCTTCGCTCGGGACGACACCAAGGGATTTGTCGTCCCGACCGAACGCACGCGAGCGGAGGGATCGTTCAGGCACCGTGACCGGACATAGCTGTCACCCGTGCCGAGGCTTACTTCTTCTTGTCGACCTGCATGTTGCGGCTGGCGGCCGGCAGGGTCACGGTCAGGCCGTCAAGGTCCTTCGTCATGATGATCTGGCAGCCCAGGCGCGAGGTCGACGTCAGACCGAAGGCCAGGTCGAGCATGTCCTCCTCGTCCTCGCTGGCCGGCTCCAGCCTGTCGTACCATTCGGAGGCCACCACCACATGGCAGGTCGAGCAGGCCAGCGAGCCCTCGCAGGCGCCCTCGATATCGACCTTGTTGCGATGGGCGATTTCAAGCACCGACAGGCCCTCGGGGGCCTCGACCTCGGTGCGGCTGCCGTCGGGCGAAACGAACGTCATCTTCGGCACGTGGTATTCTCCCAATCTCCAATCCCCGCGAACGGGGGCATCACTCTTCGCCGCCATCCAGCGCGCTGCCCAGCGTCTCGACGCTGACTCCGGCCAGGGCCTGGCGGATGCCCCGGTCCATGCGCTTTTCGGCGAAACCCTTGGTGGCGGCCTCGAGGCGCTCCACCGCGGCATTGACGGCGTCGCGGTCGGTGCCGGCAATGGCCCGCTCGACCTCGGCCAGGGCGGCATCGATAGCCTGTTGTTCGGTTCCCGACAAGAGGTCCGAAT
The DNA here is from genome assembly GCA_021847015.1 of Pseudomonadota bacterium. Taxonomy (GTDB): domain Bacteria; phylum Pseudomonadota; class Alphaproteobacteria; order Rhodospirillales; family Magnetospirillaceae; genus JAJZVW01. Next base: position 26,890 of record JAJZVW010000019.1, read on the forward strand.
CGGCGCGGAGTGCCGCCTTGACCGCCAGCACCGAGCGCCGCGCCTCGACCACCGCCTCGGTCAGCACGCGCCGCGCCATGTCGTCGCGGGCGTGCTCCAGGGATTCGCGCAGCATCTGCGCCATCTCGTCTTCGCTCAGGCCGTAGGACGGCTTCACCGCCACGTTCTGCTCGACCCCGGTGGCGGTCTCCCGCGCCGACACGGTCAGCAGGCCGTCGGCGTCCACCGTGAAGGTGACCCGGATACGGGCGGCGCCAGCCGTCATGGGCGGAATGCCGCGCAGGGTGAAGCGCGCCAGCGAGCGGCATTGATCGACCATTTCGCGCTCGCCCTGGACCACGTGGATGGCCATGGCGGTCTGGCCGTCCTGGTAGGTGGTGAATTCCTGGGCCATCGCCACCGGGATGGGCTGGTTGCGGGGGATGACCTTCTCGACGATCCCGCCCATGGTCTCGATGCCGAGCGACAGGGGCGTGACGTCGAGCAGCAGGGTGTCCGACCCGGCGGTCAGGGCCTCGGCCTGGAGCGCGGCGCCGACGGCCACCACCTCGTCGGGATTGATGTCCGCCAGGGGCTGGCGGCCGAAGAACTCGGCGACCTTGGCGCGCACCAGCGGCATGCGCGTGGAGCCGCCCACCAGGACCACGCCCCGGACGTCGGACAGTTCCACGCCGGCATCGGCGACCACGCCGCGGCAGATGGACATGGTGCGCCCGACGAAGGGCAGCGCCAGCCGTTCCAGGGTGGCGCGGTCGAGGAAATGGCGCGACGGCTTGCCGTCCACCTCGATCATCCATTCGCCGCCCTCCGAGCGGCTCAGGCATTCCTTGGCGATGCGGGCCACCATCAGCGCCTGCTTGGCCTCGCCGGCGGTAATGGTCTGCTCGCCCAGCCGCTCGGCGCGTTCGGCGAGGAAATGCTCGGCGATGGCATGGTCGATGTCGTCGCCGCCCAGGGCCGCGTCGCCGCCGGTGGCCTTGACCTGGAAGACGCCCTTCTCCATGCGCAGCAGCGACACGTCGAAGGTGCCGCCGCCCAGATCGTAGACGGCGTAGAGCCCCTCGGCGGCATTGTCGAGCCCGTAGGCCAGGGCGGCGGCGGTCGGCTCGTTGACCAGGCGCAGCACTTCCAGCCCGGCCAGCCGGGCGGCGTCGCGCGTGGCGGTGCGGGCTGCGTCGTCGAAATAGGCCGGGACCGTGACCACCGCCTTGTCCACGCCCTTGGCCAAGGCCGCCTCGGCGCGGGCCTTGATGGCGCGCAGGATGTCGGCGGACACCTCGACCGGGGTCAGGACGCGGCCGGCCACCTTCAGGCGGACCATGCCCCCCTCGGGCGCCACCTCGACCGAATAGGGCAGCGTGCCGGCCAGGGATTTCACGTCCTCCAGCCCGCGCCCCATCAGCCGCTTGACCGAGCTGATGACATGGTCGGGCGATTCCAGGATCGCCTCGCGGGCCTTCTCGCCCACCACCACCGACCCGTCATCGCCGTAATGGACCACCGACGGCACCAGCCCGCGCCCGTCCTCGCCCCGCAGGACCTCGGCCTTGCCGTCGCGGGCGACGGCCACCACCGAGTTGGTGGTGCCGAGATCGATGCCCACGGCAAGCCCGCCTTCGTCGTCGTGCGGGGCCGGGGTTTCGCCGGGCTCGTGGAGCTGGAGCAGCATCGCGGGTCCTCTTCGTGGTGATTTCGTGCGCCGAACCGTGGCGGGTCCGGCTCTACGCGCCTCGCATCAGCCGGCCCTTGCGGGCGCGGGCGTCTTCGGCCAGCTTGGTCAGGTATTTGAGCCGGGTGGCGAGTTCGGCCGCCGCGTCCAGGTCGCCGGCGTTGAAGGCCGCCGAGATATGGCACTGGCAGGCGATGACGTCGGCATCGGCGGACGCGGACAGCTTCGTGATCGCCTCCACCGTGTCCGCCTCGGCGATGGCTTCGCGCTTTTCCATCTGCTCCATCAGCAGTTCCGGGTCGCTGATGGTGCCGCAGGCGCTGAGATCGACCGCGCGGCCGAGCAGCCCCAGGAGATAGACGGCCCGCTTGAGGGGGTCCTTGAGCGTCTCGTAGGCCTCGTTGAGGCTGGTGGCCTGCTGCTGCGACAGCATCTTTTCCTTGCCCGACCGGCCGGCGAACCGGTCCGGATGAAGGCGGCGCTGGAAGCCGAAATACTGGCGTTCCAGCGCGTCGATGTCGATGTCGTAGGCGGGAGTCATCCCCAGGCGGGCGAAATGGTCGGCGGCGTTCGGCCCCTGGACCGCCCCGCACACCGAACAGAACAGCGCGCGCCCGCACACCGGCCCCTTGCAGGACCAGCAGGGCAGAATCGCGGCGGCGGCGGAGGCGTTCATCGAGTCAAACTCATGTTCGACGTCATCGCGGTGACGACGGAAAGGCTCATCGGTCAGACGTGGAAGGATTCGCCGCAGCCGCAGCGGCCCTTTTCGTTGGGATTGCGGAAGACGAAGCCGGACTGCATCTTCTCCTCGACCCAGTCCATCTCGGTGCCGAGGATGAACATGGCCGCCTTGGGGTCGATCAGCACGGTCACCCCGTTGGTCTCGACCGCCTCGTCGTACGGGCTCTTCTCGTCGGCGTATTCCAGCGTGTAGGAGAGGCCCGAGCAGCCCTTGGCGCGCACGCCGATGCGGATGCCGGCCGAGGGCTTGCCGCGCTTGGCCAGCAAGGCCCTGACCTGTTCGGCCGCGGCGTCGGTAAGGGTGATAGGCGCTTTGCGTTCCATGTCGTCCACCGTCCTTGTCATCGTCCCCGCCGTGGCGCTCAACCCGCGGCCGCGTCGGCCTCGGGGACATCGTCGCCTTCCCCCGTCTTCTTCCGGTAATCGGCGATGGCGGCCTTGATAGCATCCTCGGCCAGAACCGAACAATGGATCTTGACCGGCGGAAGCGCCAATTCCTGCGCGATTTCCGTATTCTTGATCTTCTCGGCCTCGTCCAGGGTCTTGCCTTTGACCCACTCGGTCACCAGCGAACTGGAGGCAATGGCCGAGCCGCAGCCGAAGGTCTTGAACTTGGCGTCCTCGATGATGCCGTCCGCGCTCACCTTGATCTGCAACTTCATGACGTCGCCGCAGGCGGGCGCGCCGACCAGCCCCGTGCCCACGTCCTTGTCGTCCTTGTCGAAGGACCCGACGTTGCGCGGGTTTTCATAGTGCTCGATGACCTTGTCGCTGTAAGCCATGGTGTCCTCCAAACGCTGCCGGCCGCCGCCGGTAAAATTCCGCTTCTTCCCTTGTCATCCCGAGCCGCGGGCGAGGGATCCTTCAAGCACCGTCGCGTGAACGATCCCTCCGCTCGCTTGCGCCCGGTCGGGATGACGCCGCATTCCGCATCAGTGCTCGGCCCATCGGATCGACTTGATGTCGATCCCCTCCTGGTGCATTTCCCACAGCGGGCTCATCTCCCGCAGGTGATTGACGGCATCCGCCACATGGCCGATGGCATAGTCGATATCCGCCTCGGTGGTGAAGCGCCCGATGCCGAAGCGCAGCGAGGTGTGCGCCATCTCGGCGTCGAGGCCCAGCGCCCGCAGCACGTAGGAGGGTTCCAGCGAGGCCGAGGTGCAGGCCGATCCCGACGACACCGCCAGGTCCTTGACCCCCATCATCAGCCCCTCGCCCTCGACGAAGGCGAAGGACAGGTTGAGGTTGCCGGGCAGGCGCCGGTCGAGGTCGCCGTTGACGTAAACCTCGGGCAGCCGCGCCTGGATGCCCTTCAGCAGCCGGTCGCGCAAGCCCCGCAGGCGTTCCGCCTCGGCGCCCATCTCGGCCTTGGCGATGGCGCAGGCCTCGCCCAGCCCGACGCACAAGGGGGTGGCCAGGGTGCCCGACCGCATGCCGCGCTCCTGGCCGCCGCCGTTGATGAGGGGCACCAGCCGCACGCGGGGGCGGCGCCGCACGAACAGCGCGCCGATACCCTTGGGGCCATAGATCTTGTGACCCGAGATGCTCATCAGGTCGATGTTCATGGCATTGACGTCGAGCGAGATCTTGCCCACCGCCTGGGCGCAGTCGGTGTGGAAGAACACACCCTTGCGCCGGCACAGCGCGCCGATCTCGGCTAGCGGCTGGATGACGCCGATCTCGTTGTTGGCGCCCATCACCGACACCAGCACGGTCTTGTCCTCGATCGCCTCCTCCAGCTGGCCGAGGTCGATCAGGCCGTCGGGACGGACCGGCAGATAAGTGACGCGGAAGCCTTCCTGCTCCAGATGGCGGCAGGTGTCGAGCACACATTTATGCTCGGTCACCACCGTGACGATATGGTTCTTCCTGTCCTTGTTGAAGTGGGCGACGCCCTTGATGGCGAGGTTATTGGACTCGGTCGCGCCCGAGGTGAAGACGATCTCGCGGCGGTCGGCGCCGATGAGGTCGGCGATCTGCTCGCGGGCCTGCTCGACCGCCTCCTCGGCTTCCCACCCGTAGCGGTGGTTGCGGGAATGGGGGTTGCCGAACTTCTCGGTGAACCAGGGCAGCATTTTTTCCACCACGCGCGGATCGCAGGGCGTGGTCGCCTGGTAATCGAGATAGATCGGTTCCCCGGCGTTCCGGCCGATCACGCTCTTGTCGATCTTCACCGCACTCATCCGTCGCATCCTTCGCTCACGCGGCCTCGGCCGCCCCGTAGACGTCAAATCCCTTGCGTTCGGCCAACGCCGTCCAGGCGCCGAGAAACCGCTCCACGTCGGCCGGAGCGCTGCCCCAGCCCAGGCTGACGCGGATGGCGCACGCGGCCACGTCCGCGGCCAGCCCCATCGCCGCCAGCACCGCCGAGGCGGCGACCTTGCCCGAGGAACAGGCCGCGCCCGCGCTGACCATGATCCCGGCCAAGTCGAGGGCCATCACCTGCACCTGCCCCGGCACGCCCGGCAACGCCAGCATCGACGTGTTGGGCAGCCTGGGCGATTCGGCGCCGATCACCCTCGCCCCGGGCACCCTGCTCCGCGCGCCGGCTTCGAGCCTATCGCGCAAATCACGAGATACTAATATGGCGTCGCCCTGGGACAAGTCATCCTTGCCGATTCGGGCGGCGATTCCGAAGCCCACGATCCCGGCGAGGTTCTCGGTGCCGGCGCGGCGGTGGCGCTCCTGCCCACCGCCATGCAGCATCGGTGCCAGTTCGAACGCCGGATCGGCCAGCAGCACGGCGCCGATTCCCGCCGGGCCGCCCAGCTTGTGGGCCGACAATGTCAGGAAATCGACACCCAAATCCGACATCGACAACGGCACCCGTCCGGCCGCCTGGGCGGCGTCGCAATGGACCAGCGCGCCCCGCGCCCGCGCCAGGCGGGCCACCTCGGAGACCGGCTGAAGTATCCCCGTCTCGTTGTTGGCGGCCATCACCGACACCAGGGCCGGCCCGTCGTCCGCCGCCAGCCTGCGATCCAGGGCGGCGAGATCGACGCGGCCATCCGCGCCCACGGGAACGATTTCGGCATCCCGCACCGCGTCGCGCACCGAGGGGTGCTCGATGGCCGACACCAGCACGCGCGCACGTCCGCATCCGCTCAGAACCAGGGCGTTGGCCTCGGTTCCGCCCGACGTGAACACCACCCCGGCCGGATCGGCCCCGGCCAGCGCGGCGACGGCGGCGCGGGCATCCTGCATGCGCTTGCGGGCCCGCCGGCCATGCGCATGCACCGAGGACGGATTGCCGCCATCGCCGAGGGCCTCGGCCATGGCCGCCACCACCTCCGGCCGTGCCGGCGCGCCCGCGTTGTAATCGAGGTAGGCGGTGTCGCCCACGTTGCTCCCCCGCCTTATTGGGCCGCAGCCACGGCCTGGGAGGTGCCGTGGAAAGCTCCGGACGTGCCGAGGATGCGGCGTTCGACCACGTCCGCCAAGGACACCGAGGACAGGTAGAGGTAGATCTGGTTGCCAAGTTCCTCCCACAATTCGTGGGTCAGGCACCGGCCCTTGTTGTGATGGCAGCCGGCCGGCGAACCGGGCGAGCACCGGGTGGTCTGGATCGGTTCGTCCACCGCCAGGATGATGTCGGAAATCCGCATCTGGCCCGCCGGGCGCGACAGCAGGTAGCCGCCGCCGGGGCCGCGGACGCTGCGCACCAGCCCGCCCTTCCTGAGGCGGCCGAACAATTGCTCGAGATAGGAGAGCGAGATTTCCTGCCGCTCGGCGATATCGGCCAAGGCCACCGGATTTCCTTGCGAATGGCAGGTCAGGTCGACCATCGCCATCACGGCATAGCGCCCTTTGGTGCTCAGTTTCACGTCACGATCTCCCGCCGCGTCCGGAAGCCCGACGGCGCCCGGTCCAGTTTGCCACACAGCCTCTCCCGGCCGCCGTCGCTCACGGCTGCCGGCCGGACGCGGCCTGCCGTTCGAGGCCCTGTCCGCCGCCCTCCGAGACCACGCGGGGCGTGCGGACATCCTCCGCCCCCCCGTCGCGCTCGCCTTCCAGTTCGGCCACCCGTTCCATCAACGCCGTGACCTGTCCGCGCAGGGCGTCGATCGCCCGCGCCACCGGATCGGGCAGATCCTCGTCCGGAAGGCCGTAGGCGCAGAACGCCGCCTCGTCCGGCTTGCGGCGGCGCATCACCATGCGCGCCGGAACGCCGACCATGGTCACGCCCGGGGGCACGTCGGTCAGCACCACCGCATTGGCGCCGATGCGCGCCCCCTGGCCGACGGTGATGGGCCCCAGCACTTGCGCGCCGGAGCCGACGATCACCCCGTTCTCCAGGGTCGGATGCCGCTTGCCCGGGTGCAGCGAGGTGCCGCCCAGCGTCACGCCGTGGTACAAAGTGACGTCGTTGCCCACCACGGCGGTCTCGCCGATCACCACGCCGGTGCCGTGGTCGATGAACAGCCGCTCGCCGATCTGGGCGGCGGGATGAATCTCGATGCCCGTGAAGACCTTGCCCACGTGCGACAGGAACCGCCCCAGCACATTGAACCCGCGCCGCCAGCAGATGTTGGCCACCCGGTAAAATAGAAGGGCGTGCAGCCCCGGATAGCAGAGGATGACTTCCAGCCAGGAATGCGCCGCAGGATCGCGCTGGCGAATGGATGCGACATCTTCGCGAAGATGCTTGAAAAGCATGGCGGGCAATATGCTACTCTCTCGCTTTGTCGTACCCCCAACGGCGGGGGAAGCATCGTCCACCGGGGGGCGGCCGCATCGAAGGTGAATATAAGATGCCCGACCAAGCCAGTCAAGTTTGACCGGCGATCGGCCAGTTTTTCGCCATTTCTTCCCCGATTCCGCGGTTAAGGTATGCGCCCGCGGAGCCGGCCCGGCCACATTGCACGGATGACACTATGCCCGACGTCATTTTCAACGGACCCGATGGCCGCCTGGAGGGCCGCTACCACCACAGCAAGTCGCCCAACGCGCCGATCGCGTTGCTGCTGCACCCGCACCCGCAGCACGGCGGCACCATGAACAACAAGGTGGTCTACGGGCTCTACCACACCTTCGTGCGCCGGGGCTTCTCCACCTTGCGGTTCAATTTCCGCGGCGTCGGGCGCAGCCAGGGCCGCTTCGACAACGGCCAGGGCGAATTGTCGGACGCGGCGGCCGCGCTGGACTGGATGCAGGGATTCAATGCCAACGCCGGCGCCTGCTGGGTCGCCGGATTCTCGTTCGGCGCCTGGATCGGCATGCAATTGCTGATGCGCCGGCCGGAAATCGACGGCTTCGTCTCGGTGGCTCCGCCCGCCAACGTCTACGACTTCTCGTTCCTCGCCCCCTGCCCGTCCTCTGGGCTGATCGTCCACGGCGACGCCGACGAGCTGGTGCCCGAGCCCTCGGCGGCCAAGCTGGCCCACAAGCTGTCGGCCCAGCGCAACATCCGCGTGAAGTACCAGACCATCGCGGGCGCCAATCACTTCTTCGGCGACCACCTCGAAACCCTGACCGGAACGGTCGAGTCCTACCTGTCCGCCGCCATGACGGAATGGCCGGCGGCGCCCCCGCTGGAACTCGCCGCGGCGCCCTGACCCCTCATTTTCGCCAGGCGCGGATGCGGCGGGCCGCTTCGACGATGTCGTCGGCCGGCCCCGCGTAGGAGAAACGCACGGTGCGATGCCCACGCGCGGGATCGAAGTCGAGGCCGGGGGTGACGGCCACCCCGATCTCGTCCAGCATGCGGCGGCACAAGGCCGGCGAGTCCTCGGGCCCGTCGCCGATATCGGCATAGAGGAAGAACGCCCCTTCCGGCGGCGCCAGCACCCGGAAGCCGGCCGACGGCAGCTCGTTCAGCAGCACATCCCGGTTGGCGCGGTAGCGGCGCACGCGGCCGTCCAGTTCGTCCGGGCAGTCGAACGCCGCCACGGCCGCCATCTGCGCCAGCGTCGGGGGCGCGATGAACAGGTTCTGCTGCAAACGCTCGACCGCCTCGGCCAAATCGGGCGGCACCACCATCCAGCCCAGACGCCAGCCGGTCATCCCGTAGTATTTCGAGAAGCTGTTGACCACCACCGCGTGCCCGCAACCCGCCACGGTGGTGGCGGCGGCGCCGTAGGCGATGCCGTGGTAGATCTCGTCGGCGATCAGCCGCACCCCCGCCCGCTCGCACCAGGCGGCCAGTTCCGCCACTTCGCGTTCCGTCAGCATGCTGCCGGCGGGATTGGACGGACTGGCCAGCACCACGCCGTCGAGGCGCCCGGCGACGGACTCCAGGGCGCGGACGTCCATCTGATACCGGCTGGGGGCGCCGACCGGCACCGGCACGCAGTCGATGTCGAGGGCCTTGAGGATGTTGCGGTAGGCGGGATAGCCGGGCAGCGCCACCGCCACCCGGTCGCCGGCCGAGAACGCGGCGAGGAAGGCCAGCACGAACCCGGCCGAGGAGCCGGTGGTCACCACCACCCGCCCGGGGTCGATCCCCACGCCGTAGGCATGGCGGTAATGGTCGGCGATGCGCGCCCGCAGGGGCTCGGCTCCGAGCGCCAGGGTGTATCCCAGATCCCCGTCGAGCGCCTGGGCCGCGGCGGCGCGCACCCGGGCCGGCGCGCCGTCCGAGGGCTGGCCGATCTCCAGATGGATGACCCCACCTCCCGCCCGTTCCCGGCGGCGGGCGGCGGCCAGCACGTCCATGACCATGAAGGGCGCGACATCCCCCCGCGGAGCGACCTTGAAGGGCACGCGGGATCAGTCCCGGCCGAGCACGACGCTGTAGCCGAACCCCTTGGGGTCGGTCGCGGCGGCACAGGCCTTCACGCTGGGCTTGCCGTCGCAGGCGAAGGCGTTGACGCGGCTGGCGGCGCCGGCCACCACCTGGCCGACGGACCGCCCGCCCGCGCTCGCCCGCAAGGCGGCCATCACGTCCGAGGACGGATCGCCGCTCCCCCCGGCGGCCGCGGCGAAATGCACCTCGTCGTTGTTGGGATTGACGAGCATGACCGGCACCGCCGGCGGTGCCCCGGACGGCGCCGCCGCCAGCAGCATGCCTGTGCCCGGCGCCATCCGCCCGGTACCGAACAGGCCATTGGCGCTGACCGCGCAGGCGACCGCGCCGCCGTAGGAATCCAGCACCACGAAGCCGGTGCCGGGGGCCTTGTCCGCCGGGGTGAACGCCGGGACGTCGCCCGAGGCGGAGGCCAACTGGGTCCGGACCGCCGTCCGCGCCGCCTCGGCCCGCCGCGGAGGCGGCAGGTAGGCGGTGTCGTGGCCCAGCGCCAGGGTCTCGCCCGGGATGAACCGGGGGCGCAAATTCCGCATATCGGTCGCGGTCAGGCCGGCGCCGACGGTATCGGCGGCCGCCGCCACCTGCCGGGCCAGCTGGCCCACATAGAATTCCCCGGGGGCGCGGCGCAGCCACGACAGCGTTGCGGCGAGATCGTAATTCTCCATGCGGTCGCCCTCGGCCAGCACATGGCCGTCGTCGCGGAAGAACACGCGGCGCGCCTCGGGATCGCCGACCAGCCGGGTGCTTCCCTGCGCCAGGTCGTTGGCCAGCGCCCGCGACACCGCCACCCCTTCCCGCGCCATCCGTTCGGGTCCGGCCAGCAGGGATTCCCACCGCATCTTGCCGTATTTGGCCTGGAGGGCGAAGAATCCCCGCGCGTTGGCGGGGACGCCGACCGCCAATTGACCGCCGCCGCTGGCGGCCGGAGCACGGAAATCGAGCACCTCGGTGGTCTTGGTGGCGGGGTCATGCACCACGCACGCGCCACCCCCGCCGAGGCTTGCGGTTGACGGAAGAGTAACGGCCAGCGAGAAATATAGGGCGACGGCCGCATCGGCGGCGGTGCCCCCGGCGGACAGCACGTCCCGGGCGGCGAGAACGGCGCGCGGCTCGTCGGCGGCGACCGCGCCGCCAAAGCCTTTGACGTAGCCGACGCTGCCGACCGGGCGGTCACTGCCGCAGCCGGCCAGCAGGGAGAGGGACAGGGCCGCCGCCACGCCAGTCCGGCGCAAGAGCCGGCCCGGTGAACAGATCGACGGAGAGCAGTTGTTGTTCAAGCGCATCATCCTTCTCGCCACCCTGTTTCTGGCCTTGCCGGCAAGCGCGTCTTTCGCCGATGACCAGCCCAGTTTCATCCGCGACGCGGAGATCGAAAATACCATCCGCGCGTATTCGACGCCACTTTTCCAGGCTGCGGGATTGGACCCGAACGCGGTCAGTATTCACATTCTCGTCGATCCCACCCTCAACGCCTTCGTCACCGGCGGCCAGAACCTGTTCCTTCACACGGGATTGCTGCTCCGCGCCGAGAACGCCAGCCAGGTGATCGGCGTCATCGCCCACGAAACCGGCCACATGGCGGGCGGGCATGTGGTGCGCATGCAGGGCGAACTCGGCACCGCTTCGACCGAGGCCATCGTCGCCATGCTGCTGGGCGCGGCGGTGGGCGCCACCTCGGGCCGGGGCGACGTCGGATCGGCGCTGGCCATGGGCGGTCAGAGCATGGTCGAACGCGACATCCTGGCCTACAGCCGCGAGAACGAGGCCGCCGCCGACCAGGCCGGGCTGAAGTTCCTGGACGCGACCCACCAATCGGCCCGCGGCATGCTGGAGTTCATGGAAATCCTGGGCGACCAGGAATTGCTGGTGACCACCGAGCAGGACCCCTACGTCCGCACCCACCCCCTGACCCGCGACCGCGTCGTCTTCATCCAGGACTGGGTCGAACATTCCAAATGGAGCGACCAGCCGATACGGCCGGAATACGCCGAGATGTTCCAGCGCATGCAGGCCAAGCTGTACGCCTTCCTGGAACCGCCGATGCGCACCCTCCGGCGATACCGGGCCAACGACACCAGCATCGCGGCGCGCTACGCCCGCGCCATCGCCTATTACCGCAAACCCGATCTCACCAAGGCTTTGCCGCTGATCGACGGGCTGATCGCCGAACGTCCCGACGACCCTTATTTTCCCGAGCTGAAGGGGCAGATGCTGTTCGAGAACGCCCGCGGCGGCGAGGCGGTCGCCCCGTACCGCCGCGCGGCGCAGCTTCTCCCCGGCAGCGCCTTGATCCGCATCGAGCTGGGCCAGGTCGAAGTGGAACAGAACGACCCCAGCCTGCTCAAGGACGCGGTCACCAACCTGTCCGCCGGTGTCACCAGCGAACCCGGCAACCCCGACGGATGGCGGCTCCTCGGGATCGCCTACGGCAGGGCCGGCAACGAGGGCATGGCCTCCTACGCGCTGGCCGAGGAAGCCCTGCTCGAAGGACGCCGCGCCGACGCCAATTATCTGGCGGTGAAGGCCGAACGCCTCCTTCCCAGGGGCGGCCCCATATGGCTGCGCATCCAGGACATCAAGGACCGCGCCGCCCAGCGGCGGTGAGTGAAGCCACTGCGGCCGCGGCTCCGCAGCCACCGGTTCTCATTATGGTTTTTTTGATTGTCATCCCGAGCGCAGCCGAGGGATCTTTCGGGCATTTCCGCGCGAAAGATCCCTCCGCTCGCTCGCGCTCGGTCGGGATGACAACGCGAGCAAGGGCGCATAATGAGAACCGCTGGCGCGCAGCCGCGGCTCTTGCCCCGGCCCGCAGGTTCAGCCAATATGCCGCCCGTCCCTCCGCGTGGAGTATCCTGTTCGATGATCGCCAAGACCTTTGCCGCCGTTTTCGTCGTCCTCGGCCTGGGCTTCGCCGCGTCGCCGGCAATCGCCCAGGAGGACGTGCCCCTGACGCCGAAGCAGGTGGACGGGGTCCGCAAGATCGTCCGCGACTACCTGATGGAGCACCCCGAGGTCATCGGCGAGGCGATCGAGGCCCTGCGCGAAAAGATGCGCCTGCAGGCCGAGGCCGACGCCAAGAAGAGCATCGACGCCTACAAGGAAGAATTGTTCAACGGCAAGGACGATCCCGTCGCCGGCAATCCCAAGGGCGATGTGACCCTGGTCGAGTTTTTCGACTACAACTGCCCATTCTGCAAGCAGAGCATGGAACCCCTGCTCGACGCCGTGAAGGCCGACGGCAAGGTCAAGGTGGTCTTCAAGGAATTCCCCATCCTCACCGACGATTCGATGGTTGCCTCGCGCGTCGCCCTGGCGGCCAAGAAGCAGGGCAAGTACGACGAGGTCTATCGCGCGTTCATGAAGTACCGGGGCCAGCTCGACGAGAAGGCGATCTGGCGCCTCGCCGCCGAAGCCGGCGTCAACGTCGATCAGGCGCGCAAGGATGCGGCCTCGCCCGAGATCCAAAAGCAGATCCGCCGCAACCAGGAGATCGCCCACGCGCTCGACATCGGCGGCACGCCCACCTTCATCGTCGGCGACCACATCCTGTCCAGCGCCCTCGATCAGGGCGGCTTCAAGCAGCTGTTCGAGTCCGCCCGCAAAGGCACGCCCCAGCCCCAGCAGTGAGCGGCGGGACGCGGTGGAGCGCGAGGTCGGGCAGAACGTCCCCGCTCCCCGTGTCGTCCCGAGGAAACGAAGCGACCGAGGGATCGTTCACGCGAAGGTGCCTGTAAAGATCCCTCACCGTGGGCTCGGGAAACCCCATAGTGAGAGCCGCTGTGTGAGAGGGCGCCGCGCGCGAAAGGTTCCCCGTCGCTTGCGCTCCGTCGGAACGACAGACCGGGGCTGTCGTCCCGAGCATGCCGGGGGACCGTCAGGGCTGTTCAGTTCCGATGCTGTCATCCCGAGGGAGCGGAGCGACAGAGGGACCTTTCACGTGACGGTGCCTGAAAGACCCCTCGCTGTGGGCTCGGGATGACGGAAAGGCTGCGTGCTCCCTATCCGCCCCAATTGTTCAGACGAAATACGCCTTCAGCGGCTCGAAGCCGTTGAAGTTCACCGCCGAATAGCTGGTGGTGTAGGCGCCGGTGGTGAGGATGCGCACCCGGTCGCCGACGGCGAGGCTGAGGGGCATCTGATAGCCGGCTTTCTCGTAGAGGATATCGGCCGAGTCGCAGGTCGGTCCGGCAAGAATGACGGGGCCCGTCTGTTCGCCGTCATGGCCGGTCTCGATGCGGTACTTGATCGATTCGTCCATGGTTTCGGCCAGGCCGCCGAACTTGCCGACGTCCAGATAGACCCAGCGCACGTCCTCGCCGTAGCTTTTCCTGGAGATCAGCACCACCTCGGTTTCCAGGATGCCGGCGTCGCCGACCAGGCCGCGGCCGGGCTCGATGATCATGGCGGGCAGGTCGTTGCCGAAATGCTTGGTCATGGCGTGCATCATGGCGTCGGCATAGCGGTCCAGGCTGGGCACGTCGGTGCGGTAGCGGGCCGGCAGGCCGCCGCCGAGATTGACCATCTTCAACTGGATGCCCGCCTCGTTGAGGGCGGTGAACAGCATCGCCGTCTTGCCGACCGCCACGTCCCACTGGGCCAGATCGGTCTGCTGGCTGCCGACGTGGAAGGAGACGCCGTAGGGCTCCAGGCCGCGGTCGCGGGCGGCGACCAGGAGGTCGCGGGCCATGTCGATCTCGCAGCCGAACTTGCGGCTGAGCGGCCACTCGGCCCCCTCGCAGGTCATCAGGATGCGGCAAAATACCCTGGCGCCCGGCGCCGCTTCGGCCAGCTTGTCCAGTTCGGCCTCGGAATCGAAGGCGAACAGGCGCACGCCCTTGTCATAGGCGAAGGCGATGTCCGACTTCTTCTTGATGGTGTTGCCGAAGGAAATCCGGTCGGCGGTGGCGCCGGCATTCAGGCAAAGCTCGATTTCCGGCCGGCTGGCGACGTCGAAATTGGAGCCGAGACCGACCAGCAGGGAGACGATCTCGGGCGCCGGATTGGCCTTGACCGCGTAGTAGACTTGGGCCAGCGGCAGCCAATGGCGCAGATTGAGATAGTTCTCGCGCACCACGTCGAGATCCACCACCACGCAAGGGGTGGCGGGTCGGACGTCATCCAGGAAGCGGAAGATCTTGGCGGTCATCGCAGAAAACTCCAGCGGTCCGGGCCTTCGGCCCGAAAAAGAGATGGGACCCTATCGACGGCCTACCGGGGGGCCGTCACGCCCGCTGGGACGTACTTCGTTGATCGGACCATGCCATGGCGAAAACCATGCCGCAGCCAAACGAAGACAAAAATGGCAAGGAAATGCACGACAGCGCGTGCGAAGCACCCACGTTCATAGCTGTATCCCCTAAGCACCGGAGGCATAAGCCCCCATCGCACCCAGAAGACGCCTTGGACGTCGTTGCTTAACCACCCAATCGGGCCAGAGGCACGTGCGCTGTACGTCTGAGACCGCTATATACGCCGTTTTCCCGCCCTGAAAAGAAAAAAAAACACCCCGGCGCCAAAAAATTTCGGACACCGGGGCTTTCACATTTCCGTTCAGAGACTTAAGGCCCATTTCGCCGCGCTCCGCGCCATAGGCCGCCCCCAGTAATAGCGGCGGGCGGAAGCCGGGCAACACCATTAGCGGCGTCGAGAAATGTTAACGAGACCTTTATGTCTTAGATCATCCCTGCCAGGGGCGAGGATGGATCGGCATAAGTCTTGCGCGGCATGCGCCCCGACAGATACGCCAGACGCCCCGCCTCCACGGCCATGCGCATGGCCGTGGCCATGCGCACGGGATCGCCGGCCTGGGCGATGGCGGTGTTCATCAGCACGCCGTCGCACCCCAATTCCATGGCTTCGGCGGCGTCCGAGGCGGTGCCGACCCCGGCATCCACCAGCACCGGCACCGAGACGGTCTCCTTGATGAGGCGGATGGTGACCGGATTGAGGATGCCGAGTCCGGACCCGATCAGCGACCCCAGCGGCATGATGGCGACGCAGCCCATGTCCTCAAGCCGCTTCGCCTGGATGGGGTCGTCCGAGCAGTAGACCATCACCTCGAAGCCGTCCTTGATCAGCGCCTCGGCCGCCGCCAGGGTTTCGGGCATGTTGGGATAGAGGGTCTTCTGGTCGCCCAGAACCTCCAGCTTGACCAGATTCCAGCCCCCCGCCTCGCGCGCCAGGCGCAGGGTGCGCACCGCCTCGTCGGCGGTGTAGCAGCCGGCGGTGTTGGGCAGGAAGGTGTATGTCTCGGGGCTGACGTAGTCCATCAGCATCGGCTGGCTGGGATCGGTAAGGTTGACCCGGCGCACCGCCACGGTGACGATCTCGGCGCCCGAGGCCTCGATGGCGCGGGCGGTCTCCTCGAAATCCTTGTACTTGCCGGTGCCCACCAGCAAGCGCGAGCGGAATTTGCGGCCGGCCACGGTGAAAAAATCCGCGGATTCGACGGACGAGCCGCCGCCGATGAAATGGACGATCTCGAGGCGGTCGCCCTCGCCGACCTCGACCGCGCCGTAAGCGCTTTTCGGCACGATCTCCAGGTTGCGCTCCACCGCGACCTTGCGGGGATCGATGCCGAGCTGGCCCAGCAGGGCTTCGACACTCATGGGCTGGGTGAAATCCCGCTCTTCTCCGTTGATGACGAGCTTCATGCGCTTGAACCCTGGAATGCGGTCGGGGAAAGGGCGCACAGTATGGTGCGGGCGGGCGCCGGACGCAATGCGGCTGTCCTTCCGCCCAGGGCTCCGAACTCAGACAACCGAATCCTTAATGTGCCCCGAATGATGGTGTCGTCCCGAGCGGAGCGAGGGATCTTTCGGGCACAAACGGCAGCCGCCAGCGGCTGAAGAATCCCTCGTCGCGATCGCTCCGTCGGGATGACAGGGGAGTAACGATACCGTTAAGCGAATCGAAACCTGGGGTCGAAGCCCTGTCCCTCCGCCCGGCGGCCCATATATGGCGTCGGGAAGGTTCCCGTTGCGCGATATCCAACCCATGCTATAAGGGCGGCATGGCGCAGCTTCGACTCCCGGGGGGTGGGCTTTGACCGCTCCCGTTATCCTTGTCGTCAACGGTCCGAACCTCAACATGCTGGGCTCCCGGCAGCCCGAGGTCTATGGACGCGAGACGCTCGCCGACGTCGAGGCGGCGTGCCGGGCCCATGCCGCGGCGCTGAGGCTGGACATCGAATTCCGCCAGTCCAACCACGAGGGCGATCTGGTGACGTGGATCCAGGGCGCGCGGGGCCGCTGCGCCGGGATCGTCGTCAACGCCGGCGCCTATACCCACACCTCCGTCGCCATTCTCGACGCGCTTCTCGCCGCCGAACTGCCGGCCGTCGAGGTGCATCTGTCCAACATTCACCAGCGGGAAGGCTTCCGGCACCATTCGTTCGTGTCCAAGGCCGCCAAGGGGATGATCTGCGGCTTCGGCAGCCACGGCTACATCCTCGCCCTCGACGCGCTGGACCGTCTGATCAGGGGGAAATGCGAAAAATAATGTCCACGAAGCCTTTCGACAGCGAGCTGGTGCGCAGCCTCGCGAAGCTCCTCGACGAGACCAATCTCACCGAGATCGAGTACGACACCGGCTCCATCCGCATCCGTGTGGCGCGCCAAAGCGCGCCCATGGCCATGCACCCCGTGCCGCCGGCCATGCCGGCCGTGGCCGCCGCGCCGGTATCCCAGCCGGCCACCGTCGCCCATGACGACGCCGCCAGCCATCCCGGCGCGGTCACCTCGCCGATGGTGGGGGTCGCCTATCTGTCGCCCGAGCCCACCGCCCCCAAATTCGCCGATGTCGGCTCCACCGTGTCCGAGGGGCAGACGCTGATGCTGATCGAGGCGATGAAGACCTTCAACCCGATCCGCGCCCCGCGCGGCGGCAAGGTCACCCGCATCCTCGTCGTCGACGGCCAGCCCGTCGAGTTCGGCGAGCCGCTGGTCATCATCGAGTAGGGAAGCGATGTTCGATAAGGTCCTGATCGCCAACCGCGGCGAGATCGCGCTCCGCATCCACCGCGCCTGCCGCGAGATGGGCATCCGCACCGTCGCGGTGCACTCCACGGCGGACAACGACGCCATGCACGTCCGCCTCGCCGACGAGGCCGTGTGCATCGGCCCGCCGGCCGCCAAGGATTCCTACCTCAACAAGGCGGCGATTCTGTCGGCGGCGGCCATCACCGGCGCCGACGCCATCCATCCCGGCTACGGCTTCCTGTCCGAGAACGCCGATTTCGCCCAGATGGTCGAGGAGCACGGCTTCGTCTTCATCGGCCCCTCGCCCGAGCACATCCGCATGATGGGCGACAAGATCACCGCCAAGCAGGCGGCGACCACCGCCGGCCTGCCCTGCGTTCCCGGCTCCGACGGCGCCGTCAACACCGAGGAGGAGGCGCTCACCACCGCCGCCGCCATCGGCTACCCGGTGCTGATCAAGGCCACCGCCGGCGGCGGCGGCAAGGGCATGAAGGTGGCGCGTTCGGCCGCCGAGCTGAAGGAAGCCTGGAAGCTGGCCCGCAACGAGGCCAAGGCGGCCTTCGGCAACGCCGACGTCTACATGGAGAAGTATCTCCAGCGCCCGCGCCACATCGAGATGCAGATCCTGGCCGACAATTACGGCGCGGTCGTACATCTGGGCGAACGCGACTGCTCGTTGCAGCGCCGCCACCAGAAGGTGCTGGAGGAGGCGCCTTCGCCGGCCCTGAACGCCACCCAGCGCGCCCGCATCGGCGACGTCGCCTGCGACGCCATCCGCCGCCTGGGCTACCGCAACGCCGGCACGCTGGAATTCCTGTTCGAGGACGGCGAGTTCTACTTCATCGAGATGAACACCCGTCTCCAGGTGGAGCACCCGATCACCGAGGGCATCACCGGCATCGACCTGGTGCGCGAGCAGATCCGCATCGCCGCCGGCGCCCCGCTGGGCTACACCCAGACGGACGTGCGCTTCCAGGGCCACGCCCTGGAATGCCGCATCAACGCCGAAGACCCCCAGACCTTCACCCCGTCGCCGGGCCTGGTCAACGGCTACCACGCCCCCGGCGGACTGGGCGTGCGGGTGGATTCCGGCCTCTATGCCGGCTACCGCATCCCGCCCCATTACGACAGCATGATCGCCAAGCTGATCGTCTACGGAAACTCCCGCAACGAGGCGCTGATGCGCCTCAGGCGTGCGCTGGGCGAGTACGTGGTGGACGGCGTCAAGACCACCCTGCCGCTGCATAACCGGCTGGTCCAGGACGCCGATTTCGTCAACGGCGACTACGACATCCATTGGCTGGAAAAGTTCGTCGCCAGGAATACGTGAGGCGGGCGGCGGAATCTCGTCGCCGTCGGCGCTCCGAACTCTTTTCGAATTGGCTGATTTCCCAGTCATCCCGACGAAGCGGGAGCGCCGAGGGATGACACCAACTGAAGGGCAAGGAGATCGCCATGCCGATGATCCGGGTCGAAACCAACCAGCCGGTCGCGGACGGGTCCGTAGCCGCGTTCCTGGCCGATCTGTCGCGTCTCGCCGCCTCGGCGCTGGGCAAGCCCGAAGCCTACGTGATGGTGTCGCTGGATGCCGGCCGGGCCATGCTGTTCGCCGGCACCGACGCGCCGGCGGCTTATGTGGAGGTCAAGAGCATCGGCCTGCAACGCGCCCAGACCGCTCCCCTGTCCCAAGCCTTATCCGGATTCCTGCGGGAGCGCCTCGGCGTCGATCCGTCGCGGGTCTACATCGAATTCGCCGCCGCCGAGGGGGCGATGTGGGGCTGGAACGGCGGCACATTTTGATGTGGCCCTTGTCCAGCGCCGGCCATGCCGTCGTCCCGACCAAGCGGAGCGCGCGGAGGGACCTTTCGCGCGGCCTACAGCCGTCTGAAAGGCCCCTCGGCTTCGCTCGGGGCGACAGTTAAGCCGCCCCCTACTCCGCTCCCCAGTACTGGGTAGGGATCCCCTCGCCCAGGTCGGCCTCCACCAGGCGGCGGCGCACCTCAAGCAGCTTCTCGATCAGGGCCGGCTCGTCGCGCCCGTAGGCCTCGGCGTCGGGAAGGCGCTTCACCACCACGCCCAGCAGCTCGGTGATGGCATTGCCGATCGAGTTCTGGCTGATGGTGACGATCAGCTTGCCGGCGTCGTTGCGGTAGATCAGCTGCTTGAACGCGGGCTGCCAGCGGATCGAGTTGGCGTATTTGGCGTCGGTGATGCAGCGGTCGCGCACCATCTTCGCCGTCTTCAGGAAGTCGTTGTTGAACAAGAGCTTGTTCTCGACCAGCTCGGGGAAGTGGACGCCCTGCGGCATGGGGGCGTTGCGGGTCGAGACCTGGCCGAAGAAGGTGCGGTAGAAGTCGAGGAATCCCTTGAGGATGATGTCGTACTCGGCCCAGAAACGGACCTCCTTCAACCCATCGACGCCGCCCTGGACCTCCCAGCTCGGCAGCCCCTGCGGGTAGCCGGTGAGCGCGATCCGGCACGAACCGGCCTGGCACGGCTTCAGAATCTTGAGTTCCAGCCCATCGAAGAAGGCGCGGTAGACGTCGCGCATATAGGCCTGGAACAGCGAATGCTGGCCGCCATCGGTCAGGTTCGGATTGTTGGGGTTGGCGAGCGGCGCGTCGCGCAGCTTGGCCTTGTCGAAGACGATGAAATGGTTGTGCAGCATCCGGATGCTGGGCACGCCGGGCGAGGTCAGCGGCCAGGTCGCGTCGAGGCTGGCCTCGCCGGCCAGCACCAGGCTGCGGTCGGCGTCGGGGTAGCGCTCCAGCATGTACGCGATGATGATCTGGTTCATCCGGTTCCAGACATGCTTCACCGGCTCGGGCACCTGGGTGCGGCGCACGGGCCGCCCGAGCGGGTCGAGGATGCCCTGCGACGTGTTGTAGATGATCGAGGTGTCGAACTCGTTGCTGTGACCGAGCGCCTTGCGGTAGAGCAGCAGCCCCTCGGCGTTCTGCAACAAGCCGTTGTTCTGGGTCAGATCGTTAAGGTTCTCGGTGCTGTTGAAAAACTCGTTGGGAGACATCCCCTCCGGAACGTCCAGCGGTATCGGGCGGAACGGGGTGACGATCTCTCTCGGACCGGATTGCATCGTGTCGCTCCTGATGGGCCGCCCGGGCTGGGTCTTCAGCCGCCGGGCCGGCGATAGACGTGGCCGCCGCCGCGGCCCGGCAAGCGGGCCCGCCATCATTGGTGGCGGTGATGGCCGAGGCATGTATCTAGCGGCAATCGGGCCGGATAGCCAGACGAAGCTTGCTCCACGGAGCGGCCTGGCCCGCGCTTCGGCGCCGGACACATACCAAAGTAATCCCTTCACCATTAGAAAGTTAATTATAATGATGACAAAATAATTCTCTATTGACTTTAACAGTTCTAGCGCGCGTTATATGGTCCCTGTCGGGGGGTGATTCGATTCATGGCGGAAAGGACTCAGTCTTGAGCGCTTCCGAGCAGCCCTTCGCGTTCCTAGATGAGGCGGCCATTGCCGCTGCGGAACTCCGTACGGACCCGTACGATTATGCTTTCGTCGAGCATGCGATCCCTTCGTCCTTCAAGGACGATGTCTTGGCCGACGCGCCGCGAATACCGGATCGCGGCAGCTATGGCTTGCCCACCCTGCGCTACGGCTCCCGTTTCGGCGCGGTGATCCAGGATCTGCTGAGCGCCCGCTTCCGCGGGCTGGTGGAGGAGAAGTTCGACATCGACCTCAGCCGCCGGCCGCCGGTGATCCTGATGATGGGCAACACCACCGGCCACTACAACGAGGGCTACGCGCATCCGGATTCACGGCACAAGATCGTCACCGTGATCGTCGGCTTCAGCCACGAATGGCCGTACGAGGGGGGCCGCCTCAGGGTTCTGCGCAGTTCCGACCGCGAGGATTGCGCCTTCGAGTTCCCGCCGGAATTCGGGCGCATGCTGATGTTCCGGGTGTCCGACCGGTCCTGGCACGGCTTCCTGCCCCAGAAGGGCCCGCGCAAGAGCCTGCAATTGTGCTACTGCGACTCGGAAAGCTATGTGCGGAGCGAGTATCTGCGGCACGGCATCAGCGCCTTCGCCAAATCCATCCCCGGCGTCAAGAAGATCCTGGAATGGGCGCCGAAATGATCGACGTCGCGCGCACCGCCCGCCATTTCCGTCGCGCGGTGACGGATTCGCACCGCGGAGAGACGCCCTACCGCCATTGGACCCTGGTCGACGTGCTCCCCGACGAGGTGGGATTCGGCCTCATCAGCCTTCCCATCGCGCCGCTCCTGATCGACGATTGCCACGGCGTGCGCGACACTGACAACCAAAAGCGCACCTTCCTCACCCCGTGGCTGCAATCGCGCTTTCCCGTGTGCGCCACCCTCGCCCAGGCGCTCCAGCGCCCCGAGGTCGCCCGCGTGATGGGCGAGACCTGCGGTTTCGAGGCCGAGGGCAGCTATCTGCGCATCGAATACATCCAGGACATCGACGGCGCCTGGCTGGAGCCTCACCACGACGTGCCGGAAAAGCTGTGCTCGATGGTGATCTATCTCTGCACCGGCCCGGATGCGGCCGAGTGGGGCACCGACATCTACGATGATCGATTGCGGTGGGTGGGGCGGTCCTCGGCCGAGTTCAACTCCGCCACCATCTTCATTCCCGGCGCCAACACCTGGCACGGCTTCGAGAAGCGCAAGATCGTCGGCATCCGGCGCCTCCTCGAAATCAACTATGTCCATCCCCGGTGGCGGGACCGCGATCAGCTCTGCTTCCCGGAGCAGCCGGTGTCCCTGGGATAAGGCCGACGAAAGGGCAAATATGTACATCGGCAGTTGCAGCGTGGCCGCCCAGCGCTTCCAGGGCGCCAACGGCGACACGGAACACACCATCACCGTCGAGGCGCCCCCGCATTTGGCGTTCGAGGACCAGTTGCGGGCGGTGGAAGGGCTCTACGTGGACACCCTGTGCGGGCTCGGCCTGGAACAGGAAACGGCGGTGTTCCGCCGCGTGTTCGTCAGCGACCTTCTCAACCAGGCGCCCCGCGTGCAGGCCAGCGCCCTGCTGGCCGACCCCGCCGGCAGCCCGGTGGCGGTCTCGGTGGTGCAGCAGCGGCCGGTGCAAGGCGCGAAGGTGGCGCTGCTCGCCTACCACATCGACAGCGCCGAACCGCTGCAAAAGCGCCGGCTGGCCAACAAGCACGTCCTGGTGGAGAAACGGGGCCTGGGCCATCTGTGGAGCACGCGGCTGTGCGCCGGCTCCCAGGACCGGCGGGTTTCGGCCGCCGACCAGACCCGCACCGTCTTCGAAGACCTGGTCGGAACCCTGGCCGGACAGGGCGGCAACTTGCGCGACCATTGCGTCCGCACATGGCTTTACATCCGCGACGTGGACGTCTTCTATCAGGAGATGGTCGAAAGCCGGACCGAACTGTTCCTGCGGGAAGGGCTGACCGGCGACACCCATTACATCGCCAGCACCGGCATCGAGGGCGGCTGCTCCCACAAGCACGACGTGGTGCTGATGGACGCCTATTCGGTCCTCGGCATGCGGCCGGAACAGATGTCGTTCCTCAACGACTTCCGGCTGATGTGCCCGACCAAGGACTACAACGTCACCTTCGAGCGCGGCACCCGCATCGGCTATGCCGACCGCGCCCACCATTTCATCTCGGGCACCGCCAGCATCGACAACACCGGCACGGTGCTTCATCTGGGCGATGTGACCGCCCAACTCGACCGGGCGCTGGTCAACGTGGATGGGATCCTGAGCTCGGGCGGGGCCGGGCTGGAGGACCTCATGTACCTTCTGGTCTATCTGCGCGATCCCAGCGACCTGCCCGCCGTCCAGGCCCGCCTGCGGGAGCGCCTGCCGAGCGTGCCGGCCCTGATGGTCCACGGTCCGGTCTGCCGCCCCGAATGGCTGATCGAGATCGAGGGCGTCGCCATCTCCCGCGACCACCGCCCCGACCTGCCGTCGTTCTGAAGGGGCGGCCGTCCGCCCGCCCGACCGCCATCGCGCGCTCCTTCAGACGCGCGCGCCGGAGACGGCACCCCAGTTGCTCCGCCAGCGCCGCTTCACCAGCGTAAGGGCCGCCATACCCGCCAGCACCAGTGCGCCGAAGAGCAGGAACCCGGCGCCGAAGGTTCCGGCCGCCTCCCTGGCATAGCCCAAGGTTTTGGCCAGGAAAAAACCGCCGACGCCGCCGAAGCAGCCGACCAGGCCGGTCATGGTGCCGATCTCGCTCCGGAAGCGCTGCGGGATCAACTGGAACACGGCGCCGTTGCCCATGCCCAGGCACAGCACGGCCGCGGAGAACAGCACCACCGCTTCCCAGGCGGCCGCCGGCATGGCCGCCATGCTCCACCCCGCAGCCACACCGGAGCCGTCGTCGAGAGGCGCGGGTCCTGGCGGCAGGAGGGCGGCGGCGAAATAGGCTGTGGCGATGACGGAGAACAGGACCAGCAGCGTGCGGATGCCGCCGATGCGGTCGGCGACGAAACCGCCCACGGGCCGGAACGTGGAGCCGAACATCACCACGATGGCCGCCATCAGGCCGGCCGCGACCCCGGACGCATGGTACTGGATGGTGAAATAGAGCGGCAGGGACGTGGCCAGCCCGACGAAACCGCCGAAGGTAATGAAGTAGAAGAACATGAACCACCAACTGTCCCGATCGGCGAAGATCGCCCGGTACTTCGCCCAGCTCGCGGGAGTGCGCGGCCCGGGGGCCTCTTTGGCCGCGGCCACATAGAACAGGAACGTGGGGATGAGCGGGATCAGCAGGGTCCCGATGGCACTTTGCCAGCCGTAGGATTCGGCCAGCGAGGGAACGATCAGGGCGTCCAGCACCGTGCCCATGTTGCCGGCGCCGGCGATGCCCATGACGATCCCCTGGTATTGGGGCGGATACCAGCGGCTGGCCTGCGGCAGGGCGACGGCGAAGGACGCGCCGGCAAGGCCGAGGATCGCGCCGAGGATTTCCACGTCGAGCTTGCCGTGGAGGCCGAACACCCAGGTGTAGGCGATGGCCACGATGACGACGAGCTGGGCGACGCTGCCGGTGATCTTGGCTCCCACATGGTCGCACAGGAGGCCCATGGGGATGCGCAAGACGGCCCCGGCCAGGATCGGAATGGCGACCAGGGTGAATCTCCCCGCAGTCGGAATATTCAGTTGGCGGGAGATGTAGACCATCAGGGGGCCCAGCGTCACCCAGGCCATGAAACTGACGTCGAAATAGAGGAACGAGGCGAGAAGCGTCGGCCAGTGGCCCGCCGTCTTGAAGTCGCGGAAGGTCATGAGGTGTGTCTCCAACTCTATCCCAATGCGGCGACGCGGCCTTCGGAGGCCGAGGAAAGCAGGCGGCGCAGTTCCGGAACGCAGGAGCCACAACCGGTGCCGGCGCCCAGCGCCCCGCCGATATCGGCGACGCTGACGAGGGCGCGCTCGCGGATGGCGCGCTCGATGCGCGCCACGCCGACCGAAAAACAGGCACAGACAATGGGACCATCATCGCCCCGGCCGGCCGGGGCCTTGCCGGCGAGCACGGCCAGGCGATCCTCGGCGGTGGCGAGGTCGCGGCCGACCTGGCCCGCCAGCCATTGGCTCGCGACGCCGGGCCGGTGGGGCGCCAGGAACAGGACCGCCGCCAGCCGGCCATCCACGATCCAGGCGCAGCGGGCGATGCCGCGCCCGGGATCGAAAACCTGGATCGGCTCGCCGCCGTACGCGGCTTCCAGGCCGGCGAGCAGGGCACGGCGGCCAGCATGGCCGCTGCCGGCGAGTTCGGTAACGCAGGCGCCCTCGGCGCGGCGCCGCACCCACCACTCGGCGCCATCGGGCTCGGGAAAATCCCGGGCCAGGAGAAGGCCGAACCACGACGGCGCGAACGGCGCCAGACGGGCCGGCACATGCTTCGATTCGGGCTGGCCGGAGACGGGGTCGGTGTGGCCGGGAATCAGCCGCCCGGCCACCGCCCGGGCGGCAAAGCGGTCGGTCCAGTGGATGGGAACGAAGATCTCGCCGGGGCGCTGGCCGTCGGTGACGGCGACGCGGGCGACCATGGTGCCGAGCCGGGTCTCCACCCGCGCCAGGCCGCCGTCGGCCAGACGGCTTCCACGGGCATCCTCGGGATGGATATCGACCATGGGCTCCGGACGGTGGCCGAACAGCCGCGACGACAGGCCGGTGCGGGTCATGGTGTGCCACTGGTCGCGGTAACGGCCGGTATTGAGGCGGAGCGGAAAGTCCGGGCCGGGCGCCTCGGCCGGCGGACGGTAGGTCACCGGCACCATGTGCGCCCTCCCATCCGCCGTGAAGAAGCGCCCGTCGCCGAACATCCGCCGCCCTCCCCACTGGAACGGCGCCAGCGCGTCGTAATCGGCCCCGGCCGCGTCGCCCAGGTCGAAGTCGCGGCTGCCGCCGTTCTCGAATGCCGACAGACGGGCGTGCTCGGCGAAGATGTCGGCGGGCCCTTCCCAGGCGAAGGCGGGGCCGAACCCCAGCGCCTTCGCCACGCTGGCCACCGCCCACCAATCGGGCTTGGCCAGAGCGGGCGGCGGCAGGAACGGCCGCTGGCGCGAGACGGTGCGGTCGGAATTGGTCACCGTGCCGTTCTTTTCCCCCCACGCCACCGCCGGCAGCCGGATATGGGCGAACCGGAGCGTGTCGGTATCGGCGACGCAGTCGGAGACGATTACCAGCGGACAGCGGGCCAGGGCCCTGCGCACAAGATCGGCTTCGGGCAGGCTGACCGCCGGGTTGGTGCCCATGATCCACAGGGCCTGGACGCGGCCGTCGGCAACGGCGCGGAACAGATCGACGGCCTTCAGACCCTCGCGTGTCGCCATCGCCGGGGCGCCCCAGAAGCGGCGCACGCGATCCACCGACGCGGGATCGAACCCCATATGGGCGGCCAATTGGTTGGCGAGGCCGCCGACCTCACGCCCGCCCATGGCGTTGGGCTGCCCCGTCACCGAGAACGGCCCCGTACCCGGGCGCCCGATGCGCCCGGTGGCGAGGTGGAGGTTGAGGATGGCGCCGACCTTGTCGGTCCCGGCCGAGGATTGGTTGATCCCTTGCGAGAACACGGTCACCGTCCGCGGCGTGGCGGCGAACCACCCGTAGAAACGCCGGACCGCGCCCTCTTCTACACCGCAGAGGGCGGCGGCCTCAGGCACGGACATCCTGGCGGCCCTCAGCGCGTCATCGAGCCCGGTTACGTGCCAGCGGGTGAATTCGCCATCGAGGGCACCGGCATCGGCGCAATGGCTGAGCAGACCGTTGAGCAGGGCGACGTCGGAACCGGGGCGGATGGCCAGATGCAGATCGGCGATGTCGCAGGTGTCGGTGCGGCGGGGATCGACGACGACAACGCGGGTCCCGCGCTCCTCACGGGCTTTGCGCAGCCGCTGGAACAGGACTGGATGGCACCAGGCCAGGTTGGAACCCGCCAGCACCACCAGATCCGCAAGTTCCAGGTCCTCGTAGCAGCCGGGAACGGTGTCCGAGCCGAAGGCGCGGCGGTGCCCCGCCACGGCCGAGGCCATACAAAGGCGCGAATTGGTATCGACGTTCGCGGTCCCGAGGAAACCCTTGGCCAGCTTGTTGGCGGCGTAATAGTCCTCGGTCAGCAGCTGGCCGGACAGGTAGAAGGCGAAGGAATCGGGGCCTCCACGGGCGATGGCGGCGGCGATCCGTCCGGCCGCTGCGGCGATGGCGGTGGGCCAGTCCGCCTGTTTCCCATCCACCACGGGGTGGAGCAGACGGCTTTCCAGCCCCAGCGTCTCGCCCAGCATCGCGCCTTTCGAGCACAGGCGGCCGACATTGGCCGGATGGTCGGGGTCGCCCGTCACCTGCCAGCCTCCGGCGGCCGGCCGGACCCGAAGGCCGCAGCCGGTGCCGCAATAGGGGCAAGTCGTCCGCACCGCGTCAGCCATCGGCCACCGTCCCCAGCGCCGCCAAGCCCAGGGAAACCCGGCCGCCCTCGCATCGCACCGGAATGACGGTCGTGCAGCCTTCATCGGGGGCCGCCGCCTCGCCGGTGGACAGGTCGATGACCCAATTGTGCAGCGGACAGGCCACCATCCGGCCGGCCACGATGCCTTCCGACAGCGGGCCGCCGCGATGGGGACAGCGATTGACGAGGGCGAACAGCTCGTCCCCGGCGGTGCGGAACACTGCCACTTGACCCAGCGGCGTTTCCACCGTGCGGGCGCCCAGGCGGGGAATGTCGTCGAGGGTGCCGATAAACGTCCAGTCGTTCATGTCAGCCAACCACTGCCAGGGGTTGAAACTCGTATGCATCGACTCCGCCCAAGGCCCGTTCGGCCCAGGGATCGGTCTGCGCGTAGGTCTGGGAGTGCAGGAAGCGCGCGAACAGCGCCTTGCGGCCGGCCGCATCGTCAGCCACGCGGCAGCGGACATAATCGATCCCCACCCGCTCGACCCAGGGCGCGGTGCGCTCCAGGTAGCGGGCCTCCTCGCGGTAGAGTTGCAGGACCGCCGCGCAATGCTCCAGCACCTCCGCCTCGCTGGACACATGGACCAGCGGATCGGTAATCCGCACCTCGATACCGCCGTTGCCGCCAACAACGATGTCGTAGCCGCCTTCGGTGCAGATGATTCCGATGTCCTTGATGGTCGCCTCGGCGCAATTGCGCGGGCAGCCCGAGACGGCCAGCTTGACCTTATGCGGGGTCCAGCTTCCCCACAGCAGCTTTTCCAGCTCGATGCCCAGCCCGGTCGAATCCCGGGTGCCGAAGCGGCACCATTCGGACCCCACGCAGGTCTTCACCGTGCGCAGGCCCTTGGCGTAAGCGTGGCCGGACACCAGCCCTGCGGCGTTGAGGTCGGCCCAGACGGCGGGAAGCTGTCCCTTCTTCAGGCCGTACAGGCCGACGCGCTGGCCGCCGGTCAGCTTGATCTCGGGGATGGCGTATTTTTCCGCCACGTCGGCGACCGCCCGCAGTTCCGCCGGAGTGGCGATACCGCCCCACAGGCGCGGGATCACCGAATAGGTCCCATCCTTTTGGATGTTGGCGTGGATCCGTTCATTGACGAAACGCGAGCCTTGCTCGGCGACATACTCTCCCGGCCAGGCGCACAGGAGGTAGTAATTGAGCGCCGGCCGGCACTTGGCACAGCCATCCGGGCTGCTCCACCCCAGCGCCTCGCGGACCGCCGCCTGGGTCTTGAGTTCCCGGTTGAGGATCGCCTTGCGCACGGCATCGTGGCTGTGCGCGGTGCATTTGCACATGGCCTCCGACGCCACGGCGGCGGTTCCGGTGACGTGGGCGAGGATGGCCTGGACGACGCCGCCGCACTGGCCGCAGGAGGAGCCGGCCTTGGTGTGGGCGCGCACCTCTTCGAACGTCGTCAGGCCCTTGGTCCCGATGGCCGAGACGATGGCCCCCTTGGAAACGCCGTTGCAGCCGCAAACCTGGGCGTCGTCGCTCATGGCGGCGACATCGATGCCGCCCTTCGCGCCTTGGGAATCGGCGAAAGCCCGGCCGAAGATCAGCCGCTCGCGCAGATCGCCCAGCGGGCGCTGCTCGCGCATCAAGTCGAAATACCAGCCACTGTCGGCGACGTCGCCGTAAAGGACGGCGCCGACCAGCCGGTCGTCGCGAACCAGCAGCTTGCGGTAAACGCTCTTGCCGCCGTCGCGCAGGACGATTTCGCAATCGTCCTCGTCGGCGGCGGCGAGGCGGCCGGCGGAGAAGACGTCGATGCCGGTGATCTTGAGGCGGGTGGACAGCGGCGGCGTGGCGTAGGCGGCACCGCCATCCCCGGCAAGACGGGCGGCGCAGACCTTGGCCTGCTCCCACAGCGGCGCCACCAGGCCGAAGACCTGCCCGTTGTGCTCGACGCATTCGCCGACGGCGGAGATATCGGGATCGGACGTCGCCATGTCGTCGCCCACCACCACGCCGCGGTTGATGTCCAGGCCCGCGGCCTTGGCGAGGTCGATGTTGGGCAGGATGCCGATGGCCACCACCACCAGATCGGCGGGGATCGCGCGGCCATCGGCCAGGCGCACCCCCTCCACCCTGTCCGTTCCCAGGAATTCCTCGGTCTGGCCTCCGGTGAAGAAATGCAGGCCGCGCTCCGTCAGGTCCTGCTGGAGCAGGTGGCCGGCCTCCGCGTCAAGCTGCCGCTCCATCAGGGTCTCCATCAGGTGGACGACCGCCACCGACATCCCCTGGCGCCGCAGCCCCCACGCCGCTTCCAACCCCAGCAGGCCGCCGCCGATGACGACGGCGCGCGTCCCGGAGCGGGCGGCCTCCAGCATCGCCTCGACGTCCGCGATGCCGCGGAAGGCGACCACGCCCGGCAGGTCCAGCCCCGGCAGGCGCGGCATCAGGGGCTTGGCGCCGGTCGCCAGCAGCAGCTTGTCGTAGGGCGCGACCACGCCCTGGACGGTCGTGACCGTCCTGGCCGCGCGGTCGATGGCGATCACGGGATCGCCCGTGTGCAGGGCTATGCCGTTCTCGGCGTACCATTCGCGCCGGTTGACGACGATGTCCTCGACCCGCTTTTCGCCGGCCAGCACCGAGGACAGCAGGATGCGGTTGTAATTGGGGTGGGGCTCGGCGCCGAACACCGTGATGCCGTAGCGCACCGGCGCGCGGCCGAGCAGCTCCTCGACGGTCCGCATCCCGGCCATGCCATTGCCGACAACAACCAAACGTTGACGGACAGCTTTGTTCATTCTTGCCTCCTCTTGCCCCGCTGCGGGGACCGGGCCAAAAAAAAAGGCGCTCCAGCGAAGCGATGCGCCTCCCGTCGGCGGGAAGCCTGCTTCGTTGGAACGCCTTTGTTCCTGTCGCCGGCGGGGCGTCGTTGCCCGGGCCGGCCGATATCATTGCGCGATGCCGGCCCTCGCCATTGAGAGGCCGGTCATCAATTTCCTAGCAAGCCCGATGCCAATGCGGACACGCGGGGACGTCGCGGAGTCCCCGGCGGCTTCCGTCCGTTTGGCGCCTATTTTTTAGGCTATTGCGCGCAACATGATTAAATTATGGGCTCTTCCTCGTCCGGGGGAACGTCCACCCCCTGGCGCGTCGCCGCCAGCCGGTACAGGTCGGGACGGAACACCGTCTCCGCCAACCGCAGGCGATCCGTTTCGGGGGGCAACTGGCCGTACTGAGCCATCCGGTCCAGGTACCACAGGGCATGCGAGCGCCAGGGGACGTTGGCGGCCGGGCGGTGGAACCGGATCAGGTCCCCGGGCAGGCTATCCTCGCCCAACAGCGGGGCGGCCACAGCGCCGACCGGGAGGTTCAGAAGGTGGGGCCGCGCCAGGATCTCGGCGGTCTCGGCGCGGTTGTCATCGCACCATCGGGCGGCGCCGATCAGGGCCTCGAGAACGGCCAAATGGGTTTCGGGATGGGCCTCGGCCCAGGCGCGGGTGACGGCGAATACCTTTTCCACCCGGCCTGGGGAAACGTCGCCGCTGGTAAGGATGACGCGCCCCAGCCCCTGGCGCATGGCCAGCGCGCCCCACGGCTCGCCGACGCAGACCCCGGCGATGTCGCCCGCCGACAATCGGGCCACCATTTGCGGCGGAGGCACGACGACCAGCCGGACATCCCGGTCAACGGCGATACCGCCCGAATCCAGCCACGCGATGAGATCGTAGGTGTGGGACGACACGGGGTGGACGCTGGCGAAGGTCAACGGCTCCCGCCCCTCCTCCCGATCCGCCTCCACCAGCCGGCGCAGCAGGGTGGCCGGCAGCGGCCGCATGCGCGCGGCGCCGGGGTTGATGGCGGCCAGCCGATCCCACACCGCGTTGGCCAGGGTGACGGTGGTGCCGCCCAGACTGAGCGCCAAGCCCGTCATCATGGGCACCCCCACCGGCGAGACGCCCGCGCTCATGGCCAGCGGCAACGGCGCCAGCATATGGGCGCCATCCAGCACCCCCACCGCCACCTTGTCGCGGATGCTCGCCCACGACGATTCCCGGCTGATCTCCACATCCAGGCCCATGGCGGCGAAGAAGCCGCGCTCCCGGGCGATCGCCAGCGGGGCGCAATCCACCAGCGGCACCATGCCCAGCGTCAGCCGCGTCTTTTCCAACCGTGCCTTGGCCATGTCTTGCCTCTCAGCCAAGCAACTGGGCCGCTTCGATGATCCGGTTGGCGATGTCCGCCAGCCGGACCTTCCGGTCCATCGCCATTTTCCGCATCAGCCGGTAGGCCTCCTCCTCGCCGCAACCGCGCTGCCTCATCAGGATGCCCTTGGCCTTTTCCACCAGCTTGCGTTCGGCCAGCGTCGCCTTGGTGCGCCCCAGCTCGCTGCGCAACTCCTGGAACTGCCGGAACCGGGCTATGGCCACGTCCACCACCGGCTTGACCCGCTCAGGCTTGAGGCCATCGACCACATAGGCGCTCACCCCCGCCTCGACGGCGGCGCGGATGGTTTCGGGGTTGCCGTCCTGGGCGAACATCACCACCGGCCGGCCGCAATCGAAGGTCACGCGGCGCATGTCTTCCAGCATGTCGCGGTCCGGGCTGTCGATATCGACGATAATGACGTCCGCGGCCAACTCCGTCACGCGATGAGCCGGACAGGCGCCCGCGCCAAGCACGGCCACCACCTGGAACCCGTTCGCGGTCAGGGCCTGCGTGACGAGGGCCGCCCGTTCACGTTCGTCGTCCACCACAATAACCCGCAACGACATGGTCTTCTCGCGCCGTTAGCCGGCGCGGACGACGCAAGCGCCGTGCCAGCGCCGCCCGCGGAAAACCGAATTGCCGCCGCAGGACGTTTCCGCCGCCTCAGAAGCCGGCGGAAACGAACGCCCACATGGCGTTGGTGTTGGCCAGCGCGCCCAGGCCGCCACTGGTATCGGCGAAACCGGCATTGCTGGCGTGGTACTTGGCGTATTCCAGCCCGCCGGTGATATGCGGGGTGACGGGATAGGTCCACGAGAAATCCCATTCGTGGCCGAAATCCTTGTCCTGGTAGTCCGACCGGAAGGCGTAGCAGCGGACCAGCAGATTGGAGCCGAACAGCTTGGCGCCGCCGGTGGCGTAGGCGCTGCGCAGCCCCTCCTTCGGCGTGGTCAGGAACATCTCGGCCCAGCCGTTGAAGGCGTGCTTGGTGGCGAGCGGCGTCTGGAAGCCGTAGCGGCCGCCGTTGGAGCCCATCACCATGTAGTCGGCGCCGAGGAACACATCCTTCCATTTCAGCTTGCCGCCGCCGTGGCCATAGGCGGCGTCGATGGCGGGATCGCCGCCGTCATAGGCGACCTGCCGGGCGTACTCGCCGACATAGTCCACCCCGAGGCCGGCGGGAAAATCGAGGCTGCCGTGGAGCCGGCCGCCGTAGGTGGCGCTGTTGCACGACCGCGCGGTGGTGGCGATGTAGCAGCCGGCGGCGCCGGGAAGCTGGGTGTAGGGCAGGTTCGACTCGTTACCGTACCAATAGCCGAAGCCGTCCACCTGGACCGCCTCGAACCGGGTCCAGTTCGCCTCGGCCAGGTAGGTGTTCTGGTCAACCTCCTGGTTCAGGATGTCCTTGAGTCCGAACAGATAGGCGCCGAAGAGCTTGACGTCGGGCAGGCTTTGGTTGGAGGCGCTGACGGCGTCGAAGGTCTGCATGTTCTGGCGGAAATCGACGTTGCCGACGAAACGCTGGTCGTCGAGCGTGATGATCTGCCGCCCCGCCACCATCCGCGTGTCGGAAAGCCCCTCGTAGCTGACGAAGGCCTGGTTGACGTTGGCCGCCCGCGGGTCGGGGATGTTGGCCCGCGAGGGATGGTTGGCGACCCCGTTGACGCCGGCGATGCCGGGGATGTTGTAGGTGTCGGTGTCGAGCACGGCGACGTCGATGAATTGGAGCGTCGCGCCCAGCCCCTCCATCGGCTTGGTGCTGTAGCCCACCAGGGTGCGCACCGTCGCCGCCTGCGACTCGGCCTTGCCCTGCTGCTGGACGATTTCGTAGCGCGGGCGCACCTGCACGCTCGGCTGTCCCTGGGTGATCGCGTCCCCCAGCGTGTCGGCCAGGCTCGATCCATCGCCCGAATCCGCCCGCGCCGCCCCCCCGGCGGCGATGGTGCCGGCCAATGCGACAAAAACAATGCGACCAAGAATTAATTCCCCAGCCCGGGTTCCCCGCCCCGAGTGCAATGTTGGTGATGTCATTTCCGTCCCTCCGAAACAGCGGATGCCGGACTGAACAGTTTTTCATTTTACTTTTGACCAATTTGCTTAGGATCATTGGCCGGCATCCTTTCCGAACCTCGACAATAATCCTATACGGATCGTGATAGAAGACGCCATCGGCACCGATGAACGTGGAGGTAGCGCGTGACGGCGCCGTGCCGGGGCCTGCCGGACGCACGACCCGTCCATCGCCCCGCTGGAAAAATCGGTTTGGCGTAATACCTGAGTCACAGGGCCCCGGCTCCGGCCGTCTTGACCTGACGGGGCCGCTTCCGTCAGCGTGGCGTGGAGAGTCGGCTCCAAAGCCCGCGGCCGGGATTGCAGGGAAACGGACGATGCGGCCATTGACGTCGGATCTGCTGCTGCGCGCTTACGCCATGGGCATCTTCCCCATGGCGCGGTCGCGCCACGACCCCCGCCTCTACTGGATCGACCCCGACCAGCGCGGCATCCTGCCCCTGGACGAGTTCCACGTCCCGCGCAGCCTGCGCAAGACGCTGAAGCGGGACACGTTCGAGGTGCGTTGCGACACCGCGTTCGAAGAGGTGATGCACGGCTGCGCCGAGCCCACCGCCGACCGCCCGGACACGTGGATCAACGACGAGATCGTGCGGCTCTTCGTCGAATTGCACCGCCTCGGCCTCGCCCACTCGGTCGAGACCTGGGCCGGCGGCCGTCTGGTCGGCGGCCTCTACGGCCTCGGCCTGGGCGCGGCTTTCTTCGGCGAAAGCATGTTCAGCCGCGCCACCGACGCCTCCAAGGCGGCACTCGTCCATCTGGTGGCCCGGCTGATCCGAGGGGGATACCAGTTGCTGGACACCCAGTTCGTCACCGAGCACCTGACCCGCTTCGGCGCGGTGGAAATCCCCCGCGAGGATTACCTGTGCCGCCTGACCCGGGCGCTGGACACGCCCGCCGTGTTCTACCGCGGCGAGGTGGATTGGGAGGAATCGTTGCGGCAGTCCAGCACCCAGATGTCGTAGATGGGGTGCTCCATGGCCGAGAGCGCCGGGCTGGAAGCGAACATCCAGCCGCGGAACAGGCTTTTCGCCGGCCGGTCCTGGCGCAAATCCCAGATGTCCAGGAACGCGGCGCTTTCCGGACTTTCCTCGGGCGGGTGCTTCTTGCAGGCGCGGGCGATGATTTCCAGCGTGCCGAAATGGACGGGCTGGCCCACCGGCGCCTCCAGCGTGATCACCTGCGCGGTGACCTTGTCCAATCCGCCCAGCACGGCGATGCCCAGCGACAGATCCTCCTCGCCGGGGACCGGCGCGTTCCCCGCCGACGACCCTGCCGGGGATTGGCCGGGCTGGGGCTGGACCGGAGCCGGCTGCGCCTGAGCCGGGGCCGGCGGAATCGGCGCGAACACGCCGTCCCCCGCGGGCGCCGAAACGGCCGCGGGAACCGGGAGCGGAGGCGGCACGGCGACGGCCGGCGGAACGGGCTGGGCCTGCTGCGCCTGGGCGGCACCCGGCGGCACGGCCGCCATCAGCGCCGCCAGAACCGCCGCCGCCGCCAATCTCCTCACTTTTGCGCCCCGTCCCGATCGGCGCCCGGCGCCGGGCCCGCTTCAGCCGGAGAGGCGGACGGCGCCGCCGCGCCCGGCGTCTTCGACGCGGCCGGCTGCTCGGCGGTGGCGAGGAAGATGAGGTCGCCCACCAGTTCCTCGATGGATTTGTGCTCCTTGGTATGGGCCAGATCGCCGCCGGCGGCGATGTCCTCGCCGCTGCGTCCCGGCTCCAGGCGGATGAACTTGCCGCCCAGCAGCCCTTCGGTGGACACGCTGGCCACCGTATCGACCGGAAGCTTGATGTCCGGACGGATGGCCATCTTCACCACCGCGTTGAAGCTGGTGGGGTCCAGCACCATCGAGGTCACGGTGCCCACCTTGATGCCGTTGATGCGGACGTCGGCGCCGACGTCGAGGCCGCCGACGCTGGTGAATTGCGCCGACACCGAATAGCCCTTGATCGCCTTGAGTTCGGAATGGGTGTAGGCGAAGACCAGGAAGAACCCGGCGACCAGGAGCACGACGGCCCCCATGATGGTTTCGATCAGGTGACGTCCCATGGGTTCCCCTCTATAGGCGTTCGTTGGGCAGCGGCTTGCCCAGATAGCCGCGCTTGGCCCGCGCCTGATCGACGATCATTTCCAGCAGGTCGTCGAGGGCCATGGAATCCTGCGTATAGGAAATCTCGCCGCCCGGCTTGATCTCGGTTTCCTCCGCCCCGGGCCGCAACTCGATGAACTTGCTGCCAAGCAGCCCGTCGGTCTGGATGGCGGCGGCGGTATCGCTGGGCAGCGACACGTCCCGGGCGACGCTCAAGGTGGTGACCGCGCGGAAGTCGCCGTCCAGCCGTTCGGCGACGATCTTGCCCACCTTCACCCCCGAAAGGCGCACCTCGCTGCCGATCGCGAGGCCGTCCGCACGGTGGAACCGGGCGATGACGTCATACCCGCCGGCGATGCCGGGACCGGCCTCCTTGCCGTAGACGATGGCGAGCAGAAGCGCCGCAACCGCCAGGACCACCGCGCCGATGGCGGCGTCCCGATCCTCCCCTTTGACCCTCATGCTCGTCCCTTCGTGGTCAGGATTCAGGGCCGCCACGCCTCGTAATCGCCGGTGGCGCGTTGGCGCCGGCCGCCGCGCAGATCGTGGCCCGGCGGCAGATAGGCGCCGGCCGTGCCCGTGCGGTTGGGTTCGTGAGGCTTGCGCCAGGGCGCGCGCGCCTCGTCGGTCAGGGGCGCCTCCGTGGTGTAGTGCAGCCAGGCGTGCCATTCGGTCGGCACCGTGCTGGCCTCGGGCCGGCCCTTGTAGAGCACCCAGCGCCGGGCCCGGCGCCCATTCGGCGCGCCCTTCTCCACGTAATAGCGGTTGCCGGACTGGTCCGAGCCGACATAGCGGCCCTTCGCCCATGTGTAGATGAGGGTACCCAAAGTGGTCATCGCGTCACCGGTGTCTGCCGGAAATTCCGCCGGGGACTATGGCAAAAGCGGCTTACGCCGTCCAGAGGCAGCCCGAGGGGCGCGCGCCGGTTCTCATCATGCGGCGTCAGGGCATGCCGTCATCCCGAGGGAGCGGAGCGCCGGGCGCGCAGGCGCCCGATTGGATGGTCTGGCGGCATAGCCGCTGAGGGATCTTTCACGCGAAGGTGCCCGAAAGATCCCTCGCCGTGGGCTCGGGATGACAGCGGGACGCGTGCGGGGCGCGGTTAGCCGACATTTGCGTAAAATCCAAATGCTGTAATGGCCGGCGCGGGTTCGCACAATATCTTGACCCGAAGGAGGTAGGCGCATAACCTTCTCCACACCACGGCCGAGCCACGACACGGGAACGGCAGCGGGCGGAAGGGCGCGGGAGGCGTCCTTTTCGCCGGCCGGGCCGATCGGCGTCCGGCCGCCACGAAAGCGACCAAAGGGGGGGACCACATGCGCGTGCGGCGTCACTTCACCACTGCGGGCGATTCGGCTTATGCCGGCCTCGATTTCGAGAAATCGGCGAGCGAGATTCGCAATCCTGACGGGTCGGTGGTGTTCCAGGCCAGCGACATCGAGGTTCCCGCGGGCTGGTCGCAGGTGGCGCGCGACGTGCTGGCGCAGAAATACTTCCGCAAGGCCGGCGTGCCGGCGGCGCTCCGCCCCGTGCCCGAGGACGGCGTGCCCGAATGGCTGCAGCGCCACGAGCCCGATGCCGAGGCCCTGGCCGCCCTGCCCGAGGCACGGCGCACGGTGGGCGAGACCAGCGCGCGGCAGGTGTTCGACCGGCTGGCCGGCACCTGGACCTATTGGGGCTGGAAGGGCGGCTATTTCGACGCCGAGGAGGACGCGCGCGCCTTCTACGACGAGATGCGCGCCATGCTGGCCCGGCAGATGGGCGCCCCCAACAGCCCGCAATGGTTCAACACCGGCCTGCACTGGGCCTATGGCATCGACGGTCCCGGCCAGGGCCATTACTACGTCGATCCGGCCACCGGCAAGGCGGTGCGCTCGCAATCGGCCTACGAGCATCCCCAGCCCCACGCCTGCTTCATCCAGTCCATCGGCGACGACCTCGTCAACGAGGGCGGCATCATGGACCTGTGGGTGCGCGAGGCCCGGCTGTTCAAGTACGGCTCGGGCACCGGCACCAACTTCTCCAAGCTGCGCGGCGAGGGCGAGCGCCTTTCGGGCGGCGGCAAGTCGTCGGGGCTGATGAGCTTCCTCAAGATCGGCGACCGCGCGGCGGGCGCCATCAAATCGGGCGGTACCACCCGGCGCGCCGCCAAGATGGTGGTGGTGGACGTGGACCACCCGGACATCGAATCCTTCATCAACTGGAAGGTCACCGAGGAGCAGAAGGTCGCCGCCCTGGTCACCGGCTCCAAGCTCGCCAACAAGCATCTGGGCGAGGTCATGGCCGCCTGCCGCGAGTGGGACGGCGAGGATTGCGGCGAGGCCCGCTTCGACCCCAAGGCCAACAAGCGCCTCAAGAAGGCCATCCTCGCCGCGCGCGCCGTGATGATCCCCGAGAGCACCATCCAACGGGTGGTCCAGCTCGCGCGTCAGGGCTATACCGAGATCAAATTCCCCGTCTACGACACCGACTGGGATTCCGACGCCTACCTCACGGTGTCGGGCCAGAACTCCAACAATTCCGTGCGCGTCACCAACGCCTTCCTGGAGGCGGTCGAGGCCGGCGGCGACTGGGTCCTGGCCCGGCGCACCGACGGCGAGGTCAAGAAGGTCCTGAAGGCGCGCGATCTGTGGAACACCATCGGCGAAGCCGCATGGGCCTGCGCCGATCCCGGCATCCAGTTCGACACCACCATCAACGAGTGGCACACCTGCCCGGAATCGGGGCGGATCAACGCGTCGAACCCGTGCTCGGAATACATGTTCCTGGACGACACCGCCTGCAATCTGGCGTCCCTGAACCTGATGACCTTCCGCACGGCCAGCGGCAAAGCCGCCGGATCGAATGAATTGGGCGCCTGCGCGCCCGGCGGCAAAGCCGCCGGATCGAATGAATTGGGCGCCTGCGCGCCCGGCGGCAAAGCCGCCGGATCGAATGAATTGGGCGCCTGCGCGCCCGGCGGGTCGTTCGACATCGCCGCCTTCCGCCACGCGGTGCGGCTGTGGACCATGGTGCTGGAAATCTCGGTGCTGATGGCCCAGTTCCCGTCCAAGCGCATCGCCCAATTGTCCTACGATTTCCGCACGCTGGGCCTGGGCTACGCCAATGTCGGCGGCCTGCTGATGGCGTCGGGCCTGCCCTATGACGGGGCCGAGGGCCGGGCGCTGATCGCCGCCATCACCGCGCTGATGACCGGCGAATCCTATGCCGCCTCGGCCGAGATGGCGGGCGAACTGGGCGCCTTCCCCGGCTTCGCCGCCAACCGCGATTCGATGCTGCGGGTGATCCGCAACCACCGCCGCGCCGCCCATTCCCTGGCCACGGGCTACGAGGGGCTGTCGGTGCCGCCGGTGCCGCTCGACGCCGCCAGCTGCCCCGACGCCGACCTGGTCGCCGCCGCGCGCGAGGCCTGGGACCGGGCCCTGTCCCTGGGCGAGAGCAACGGCTACCGCAACGCCCAGGCCACCGTGGTCGCCCCCACCGGCACCATCGGCCTGGTGATGGATTGCGACACCACCGGCATCGAGCCCGACTTCGCCCTGGTGAAGTTCAAGAAGCTGGCCGGCGGCGGCTATTTCAAGATCATCAACCGCATGGTGCCCGAGGCGCTGCGCACGCTGGGCTATTCGGACAAGGACGCCGAGGCCATCGTCCGCTACGCCGTGGGCCACGCGACGCTTGAACATGCGCCCGGCATCGACCACCGCGCCCTGGCGGCCAAGGGCTTCGATGCCGAGGCCATCACCCGGGTCGAGGCGGCGCTGGCGGGCGCCTTCGACATCAAGTTCGTCTTCAACAAGTACACGCTGGGCGAGGAATTCTGCCTTAAGACGCTGGGCATCCCGGCCGAGAAGCTGAACGACCCCGGCTTTGACATGCTGGCCCATCTGGGCTTCGGCCGCGACGCCATCGAGGCCGCCAACATCCACTGCGCCGGCGCCATGACGCTTGAGGGCGCGCCCCTCCTGCTGCCCGAGCACCTGCCGGTGTTCGACTGCGCCAGCCCGTGCGGCAAGACCGGCACGCGCTACCTGTCGGTGGACAGCCACATCCGCATGATGGCCGCCGCCCAGTCCTTCATCTCGGGGGCCATCTCCAAGACCATCAACATGCCCAACTCGGCCAGCATCCAGGATTGCAAGGACGCCTACATGCTGTCCTGGCGCTTAGGCGTGAAGGCCAACGCGCTCTACCGCGACGGCTCGAAGCTGTCGCAGCCGCTCCAGGCGGCGCTTCTGGACGACGCCGACCTTGAGGCCGACATCGCCGAGGCGCCCCAGGCGGCCCGCGCCGAGATCGTCGCCGAGAGGATCGTCGAACGCCTGGTGGCGGCGAGCCGCCGCAAGCTGCCCCACCGGCGCAAGGGCTATACCCAGAAGGC
Source organism: Pseudomonadota bacterium (assembly GCA_021847015.1). Classification (GTDB taxonomy): domain Bacteria; phylum Pseudomonadota; class Alphaproteobacteria; order Rhodospirillales; family Magnetospirillaceae; genus JAJZVW01. The sequence goes on from JAJZVW010000019.1 coordinate 66,666, forward strand.
CATCGTCGGCGGCCACAAGGTTTACCTGCGCACCGGCGAATACGACGACGGCAAGCTGGGCGAGATATTCATCGACATGCACAAGGAAGGCGCCGCCTTCCGCGCCATGATGAACAACTTCGCCATCGCCATCTCGCTGGGCCTCCAGTACGGCGTGCCGCTGGAGGAATTCGTCGAGGCCTTCACCTTCACCCGCTTCGAGCCCAGCGGCATGGTGGAAGGCAACGACACCATCCGCATGGCCACCTCGATCCTGGATTACATCTTCCGCGAACTGGCGATCTCGTATCTCGGCCGCAACGAGCTGGCCCATGTGGAGCCCGCCGACCTCAGCCCCGACACGGTGGGCCGCGGCATGAACGAAAGCCAGCTCGACCCCAATTCCCGCATCGGCGACGTGGTCGCCCGCGTGGCGTCGAAGGGCTATGTGCGCTCGTCCAACCTGCTGATGATGAAGACCTCGTCCGTGCCGCTCGCGGCCTCGTGCCAGGGCGCCGTCGAGGTGTCCGAGACGGTGACGGTGACCATGGACGCCGAAGCCCTGATCCAGGAATTCGACGCCCGCGCCGAACAGATCCGCCGCGCCCGCATGAAAGGCTATGAAGGCGACGCCTGCCCCGAATGCGGCAACTTCACCCTGGTCCGCAACGGGACGTGTTTGAAGTGCGACACCTGCGGCGGCACCACCGGGTGTTCGTGAGGGGGACGGTTCCTGACGCCGGGCGGGGCGATTCTCCTCCTCCGCGCGGCAATCAAACGGCCGGTCCCCAAAAGGGGCCGGCCGTTGTGGTTTGGGGGAGTTGCTGACGCAGCCACAGCGGAGCGCGACCATGGTATTTAGTGCAGTGTCACCGGAATCCGTCACCGGAATCCACCGGAATCATCACCGGAATCCCACCGGAATCCGTGTCACCGGAATCCGCGGAATCCCCAGCCACTCCTTCAATTGTCTATGATCTTAATCAGCCGCCAATCTAAGTGTCTGACTCGGAATCGGCATGGTTGCATTATCCCCGCGCCAGTCGCCGCATGATTAGCTTGATGCTCGCGATCATGAGCCATGCTGCGGCGGAGGTGACAAGAGCCTCGAAGTCCTTGGCG
>JAJZVW010000077.1:0-1034 GCA_021847015.1 Pseudomonadota bacterium
CATCGACGACATCGTCGACGGCACGCTCCGGGCGCTCGACGAAACCACCCGCTTCGGCGACGTTCCCCATCGGGTCTACAACCTGGGGAACAACCACCCCGAGGAACTCCTGCGCTTCATCGAGATTCTCGAACAGGCCGTCGGCAAACCCGCCCAGCGCATCCTGCGCCCCATGCAGGCCGGGGACGTGCGCTCCACCGCCGCCGACATCGACGCGACCAGCCGGGATCTGGGCTGGCGGCCGACCACCGGGATCGAAACCGGCCTGCCCCGGCTGGTGGCGTGGCTGCGGGAGTACGACGCGGCGCCCTGATGAACCACGGCGTCGAAACCGTCGCGATTCCACTTGCGACGGCCGCGTGGATTCCGGGCTGCGGGATCGGAAGTCGTGCGCACGAGACCCGTCGACGCGTTCCGTGACAAGAACGGCATCGGACGGCATCCGAAACCAGGTTGGGCATGGCTGCAAGGGAAATGTCATGGTACGGATGCGACCGCCAGACTCCGCCTCCCCACCCGCCTGGCATGCTCAGCCGGCGGATCACTGCCTGCAAATCCTGGCGGCGTCCGCCCGTACCGGCCTGGACCCCCAGGAGGCCACGCAACGGCTTGGACGATATGGCCCCAACCTCCTGCGGGAGCGAGCGCGAAACGGCCTTGGGCGACGTCTCGTCCGGCAGTTCCGGAACCCGTTGATCTATGTGCTGCTGGGTTCCGGAGCGATCACGTTCCGGCTGAAGGATTATGTCGACGCCGGGGTCATCCTTGTCGTCGTGCTCGTCAACGCCCTCATCGGCTTCGTGCAGGAGGGGAAGGCGGAAAAGGCGTTGAACGCCGTACGCGGATTGCTCCCCAACCGCGCAATCGTGCTGCGCGCGGGCATGCGACAGGAGATCGAGGCCCGATTTCTGGTGCCGGGCGATATCGTGTTGCTGGAACCGGGAGCCCGCGTTCCCGCCGACCTGCGTCTCCTGCGGGCCAAGAATCTGCGCGTCAACGAAGCGGCGATCACCGGGGAATCGAACCTGGTGGAA
>JAJZVW010000077.1:1044-2680 GCA_021847015.1 Pseudomonadota bacterium
CAGCACCGGCCAAGGGCACGGACTGGTGGTCGCGACCGGAGAAGGAACGGAGGTCGGACGAATCGGCTCCCTGGCCGGCGAAGTCCGAACCCCGGACACGCCGCTCACCCGCCGCCTCGACCAATTCGCTCGTCAAATCACGCTGCTCATCCTCGCAGCGGGATCGGCCGCGTTTTTTTATGGGTATGTCGTACGCCGGATGTCCGCGCTCGAAATCACGCTGGCCGTCGTGGGCCTGGCGGTGGCGGCCATCCCGGAAGGTTTGCCCGCCATCGTGACCATCGTCCTCGCCATCGGGACCCGCGTCATGGCGCGCAACCATGCGATCGTCCGCCGGTTGCCCGCCGTGGAATCCTTGGGCTCCGTCACGGTGATCTGTTCGGACAAGACGGGGACCCTTACCCGGAATGAAATGACGGTGGCACGGGCAGCGCTTCCCAGCAGAACGCTGGATGTGGATGGCGTGGGCTATGCGCCGGAAGGTCGATTCCAGGCGCGCGGACGCGAAATCGCAGCGAAGTCGGACGGGGAACTGCAGGATCTCGCCCGCTGCGCGGCCCTGTGCAACGATGCCCATCTCCACGGCAATACCGCAAGCGGCTGGCAACTGGTCGGAGATCCAACCGAAGGAGCTTTGCTGACCTTCGCCCGCAAGGCGGGCTTGAACATCGTCGAAGTCGCCGCTGCGATGCCCCGGATCGATGAAATTCCGTTCGACTCGGAAAACCGATTCATGGTCACGCTGCATCATGATCCCGCCGGACGGGTCTTCGCCTTCCTCAAAGGCGCCCCCGAGCGCGTGCTGGCGCTGTGTGTCCGGGACGGCGCCGGCATGGTGCTCGATCACGCTGCCTGGAAGGCGCGCATGGAAGATTCCGCCGACGCCGGGCTTCGCGTATTGGCGTTGGCGCAATGCGAGATGCCGGTCGGGACGACGGCAATCTCCATGGGCGACCTGTACCCGCGCTTCACCCTGCTCGGGCTCGCCGGTCTTATCGATCCGCCCCGAAGCGAGGTCATTGCGGCGGTAGCCGATTGTCGACGTGCCGGCCTGCGCGTGAAGATGGTTACCGGCGACCACGCCGTCACCGCGGCGGCCATCGGCCGGCAGCTTGGACTCGCCGGCCGCACCTTGACCGGGGATGCCATGCAAACGATGGACGCCGAATCCCTTGGGCGCGCCACGCTCGAAACGGACGTGTTCGCTCGGGCCAGCCCGGAACACAAGCTGCGCCTCGTGGCGGCTCTGCAGGCCCGAGGGGAACTCGTTGCGATGACCGGCGACGGGGTCAATGACGCGCCGGCGCTCAAGGCCGCGGACATCGGTGTGGCGATGGGGCATAAAGGCACCGACGCCGCCCGAGAAGCCGCCGATCTGGTGCTTACGGATGATAATTTCGCCACCATTGTGCATGCCGTGCGCGAGGGGCGCGTAGTGTTCGACAATATCGAGAAGTCGCTACTGTTCATTCTGCCCACCAACGGCGGCGAGGCCGGCGTCATCCTGCTTGCGGTTTTTGCGGGGTATGCGCTACCGGTCACCGCCGGCCAGATACTATGGGTCAACACGATCACCGCGGTAACGCTGGCGCTGGCACTGGCCTTCGAGCCGGCCGAACCGGGAGTCATGAACAGG
>JAJZVW010000048.1 GCA_021847015.1 Pseudomonadota bacterium
CCCGCCGATACTTCGGCCGGGTGATTTCAGTCCACACCATCTTGCGGCCTCGTCTTGATTTCGCAACCAGACAGAACCACAAGTGACTGAAATCACTCAATTTAATTTTCGGTCAGCCTCTAAGGCACCTTTTGGGGCGCTTCCACGCCGGGCGGGGCGGCGGGTCCCTCACGCCACCCTGGGCGTCACATCCCGTTCGATCCGCGCTCCCGCTTCCGCCTCGACCTTGGAGAGATCGTAAGCGCTTTGCAGGTTCAGCCAGAATTGCGGGGTGGTGCCGAAATAACGGGCCAACCGCAACGCGGTGTCGGCGGTGACGGCGCGTTCCTCCTTGAGGATTTCGCCGATGCGCGTGGCGGGCACGCGCAAGGCCAGGGCCAGAGCGTTGGCCGACAGGCCCAAGGGGACCAGGAATTCCTCCCGCAGGATTTCGCCGGGATGGGTTTTGACACGCATGGCGTTACCTCAATGGTAATCGGCTATTTCAACACGGTGGGCGGCGCCGTCGCGCCAGACGAAACATATCCGCCACCGGTCGTTGATGCGGATGCTGTGCTGCCCGGCGCGGTCGCCCACCAACGCTTCCAGCCGGTTGCCAGGCGGAGAGCGCAGATCCGTAAGGTCCACGGCGGCATCGATCATATCCAACTTCCGCAACGCGGTTTTCGCAATGGCGGAAAACCGCTTGGACCTGCCGCCGCGGTACAGGCTTTCGGTGTCCTTGTCGTGGAAGTCCGCGATCATGGTCCGAGGATATTACGCGCTGCGTATAACGAGAAGCGTTATTTCGCACTACTCCGCGCGCTCCGCTTGGTCGGGACGACACGAAGACCTGTCGTCCCGAGCGCCGCCGAGGGACCTTTCGGGCACTCCCGCGCTAAAGATCCTTTCGTCGCCGGCCAGGCCCTGGCCGCCTCCGCACATCGGCCTATCCAAAACGGCACATTGACCAAAGCGGTAACCTGCCTAGATCATGGTGGCGATCCGTCACGAGGAGCGCGCACGATGTCCGAGACCGCCGACCTGTTCTCGCCCGTCCGCCTTGGCCCTTACCGGCTTGCCAACCGCATCGTCATGGCGCCGCTCACCCGCAGCCGTGCGGGCGCGGACGACGTGCCCAAGCCCATGACCGCCACCTATTACGCCCAGCGCGCCACCGCCGGGCTGATCATCAGCGAGGCGTCCCAGATCAGCCCGCAGGGCAAGGGCTACGCCTGGACGCCGGGCATCTACAGCGCCGAACAGGTGGCCGGCTGGAAGGCCGTCACCGATTCCGTGCATGCCAAGGGCGGGCGCATCTACATCCAGCTTTGGCACGTGGGACGCATCTCCCACCCCGACCTTCAGCCCGGCGGCGCGCTGCCCGTCGCGCCGGCGGCGGTGCGCCCCGATGTCGAGGTGTTCACCGAGACCGGCATCAAGAAGGCGGTGACGCCGCGCGCGCTGGAGATCGGGGAGATTCCCGGCATCGTCGCCGATTACCGCCGCGCGGCCGAGAACGCGCTGGCCGCCGGCTTCGACGGCATCGAAGTCCACGCCGCCAACGGCTACCTTCTGGACCAGTTCCTGCGCGACGGCGCCAACAAGCGCACCGATGCCTATGGCGGTTCGGTGGAGAACCGGGTGCGCCTGGTGGACGAGGTGGTGCGGGCGGTGGTGGACGTGTGCGGCGCCGACCGCGTGGGCATCCGCATCTCGCCGGTCAACACCCGCAACGACCTGACCGACAGCAACCCCGAGCCGGTGTTCCTGCACCTGGTGGACCGGCTCAACGCGCTGGGCGTCTCCTACCTCCACGTCATCGAAGGGGTGACCGGCGTCACGCGCGACGCGGGCGGGTTCGACCTCGGCATCCTGCGCCGGCGGTTCAAGGGCCTCACCATGCTCAACAACGGTTACACCCGCGAATTGGCGATCGACACGCTGCGCGCGGGCAAGGCGGACATGATCTGCTTCGGCCGCCCCTTCATCTCCAATCCCGATCTGGTGGAGCGGCTGCGGCGCGACGCGCCGCTGAACCCGTTCGATCCGGCCACCTTCTACGGCGGCGACGAGCGGGGTTACCTGGATTACCCCACCCTGGACGCGCAAGGAACGGCGCCGTGACCGCGCCCGTCTGGCTGATCACCGGCTGCTCCACCGGATTCGGGCGCGAGCTGGTCCGCGCCGCGCTGCGCCACGGCCACAAGGTGGCGGCGACCGCCCGCGATCCCGCCAGCCTGGCGGAATTCGCGGACCATTCCGGCGCGCTGACGGCGGCGCTGGACGTCACCCTGCCCGCGCAGATCGCGGGCGCGGTGGCCCAGGCGGAAGCCCGGTTCGGCCGCATCGACGTGCTGGTCAACAACGCCGGCTACGGCTACCTCTCGGCCGTCGAGGAGGGCGAGGACGCGGAAATCCGCGCCATGTTCGAGGCCAACGTGTTCGGGCTGGCCAACGTCACCAAGGCCGTGCTGCCCGGCATGCGGGCGCGGCGCGGCGGGCATGTGGTCAATATCTCGTCCATGGGCGGACTGGTCGGCTTCCCCGGCATCGGCTATTACAACGCCACCAAATTCGCGGTCGAGGGCCTGTCCGAGGCGCTGGCCAAGGAATGCGCGCCCCTGGGCATCCGGGTCACGGTGGTCGAGCCGGGTCCTTTCCGCACCGATTGGGCCGGGCGCTCGCTGAAGGTGCCGAAGACCGCCATCGCCGATTACGCCGGCACCGCCGGGGCGCGGCGGGCGACCGTCCAGGGCTACAGCGGGACGCAGCCGGGCGATCCGGCGCGGGCGGCCGAGGCCATCGTCGCCGCCGTCCTGGCGCCCGAGCCGCCGCTGCATCTGGTTCTGGGGCGGGTCGCTTACGACCTGACCGCCGCCAAGCTCAAGGAGCTCTCGGCCGAGATGGAGGCGTGGCGCGACGTCTCGCTGGGAGCGGATTTCCCCGACGCGGGGTGAGGCGAGGCGCTTCGGCGATTGCGTTTTTCGATGTCATCCCGAGCCGAAGGCGAGGGATATTTCACGCGAACGCGCCTGAACGATCCCCGGCGGCTATGCCGCCCAACGTGTCGAATCGGGCGCCTGCGCGCCCGGCGCTCCGCTTCCTCGAAATGACATCATCGCGCGGGCGCATAACGAGAACCGCCCCTTGCGCCACGCCGCCCTGCGGGGTTACTCCCGCTGGGCGGTAGGCCCAGGCCATTCCCCGACGATAGAGTGATCGCCCCTGGACGTTGCGGAGCGAGGCTTCGCCGATGGTCGATTCGCGGGGACGGGACTGGGGACGCCCACGGGCCTGGTGGCTTGCCGTCATGGCGGCGGCCCTGCTGACGGGGTGCGGCGAGCGGCACAAGCAGGCGGCGCAGCAGCCCCCCCGGACCACCGTGGTGGTGGTCCCGGCCGAGGAGCGGGCCGTGCGCCCGTCCGAGCGCTTCACCGGCCGCGTCGAGGCCCTGGACGAAGTCCACCTCATCGCCCGGGTCCAGGGCTTCCTGGAACAGCGGCTGTTCACCGAAGGCAGCGAGGTCAAGCGCGACCAGCTTCTGTTCGTGCTCCAGCGCGAGCCGTTCCTGGCCGAGGTCGAGGAGCGCGAGGCCGACGTCGCCCGCGCCCAGGCCGAGTCCCGCAACGCCGACATCCAGTTCCGGCGCGGCCAGGAGCTGTTGCGCACGGGCAACATTCCCAAGGCCGAAGTGGACCGGCGCGAGGCGGCCTATCTGGTCACCCTGGCCGCCATCAAGCAGGCCCAGGCGGCGCTCGACATCGCCCGCATCAACCTGGGCTATACCGAGATCCGCGCCCCCATCGACGGATATATCGGCAAATCCCGCTTCTCCGAGGGCGCGCTGGTCGGCCCCGAGGCGCCGCCCCTGGCCACCATCGTCGCGACCAAGCAGGTCTACGCCACCTTTCCCGTCAGCGAGCGCCAGTTGCTGGAGGTCCGCAAGAAAGCCGAGCGCGAGGGACATCAGGGGGCGGTCGTGCGCCTGCACCTTGCCGACGGCAGCCTCTACCCCCAGCCCGGCACGGTGGATTTCATCGCCCCCCGCGCCGATCCCGGCACCGACACCGTGGACGTGCGGGCGATCTTCCCCAATCCCGACGGCATCCTGGTCCCCGGCCAGTTCGCCAACGTCGTCGTCGAGACCGCCCAGCCGGTGGCGTCCCTGGTCGTCCCCCAGTCGGCGCTCCAGATCGACCAGGCCGGGGCCTACGTGATGGTGGTGGACAGCGCCGGCAAGGTGGAGATGCGCCGCGTCACCACCGGCGCCTTGGAGCAATCGGACATCACCGTCACCCAGGGACTCAAGCCCGGCGACAAGGTCATCGTCGAAGGCGTCCAGAAGGTGCGTCCGGGCCAGGAGGTGCAGGTCAGCGAACTTCCGGCGCAAACGCCTCCGGCCCTGTCCCCGGAGGGGCCATGACACTCCGGGCGCGGCGGCCATGATTTCCGACGTCTTCATCCGCCGGCCGCGCCTCGCCATGGTGATCGCCATCGTCACCACCCTGGGCGGCGGCATCGCCCTTGCGCGCCTGCCGGTGGCCCAATTCCCCGACATCGTCCCGCCCCAGGTGACGGTCACCGCCAGCTATCCGGGCGCCAGCGCCGAGGTGGTGGAATCCACGGTCGCGCAGCCGATCGAATCCCAGGTCAACGGCGTCGACAACATGCTCTACATGCAGTCGACCAGCGGGTCGGACGGGTCGTACCAGCTCACCGTGACCTTCGCACTGGGCACCGATCCCGACATCAACACCGTCAACGTGCAGAACCGGGTGCAACTGGCCCAAAGCAAGCTGCCCGACGAGGTCGGCCGCCAGGGCCTGACGGTCAAGAAGAAATCGGCGGCATTGTTGCAGGTGATCAGCCTGTATTCGCCGAAGGGCACCCGCGACGCGCTTTACCTCAGCAACTACGCCACCATCAACCTGATCGACGCCCTGGCTCGCGTTCCCGGCGTCGGCCAGGCCAACCTGTTCGGCGCGCTCGAATACAGTATGCGGGTGTGGCTGGACGGGGACAAGCTCACCGGGCTGGGCCTGTCCCCCACCGACGTGATCTCGGCCATCCAGTCCCAGAACCTCCAGGCGGCGGTGGGACGCCTCGGCGCCCAGCCGTCGCCGATGACGCAGATGTTCCAGGTGCCGCTCCTGACCAAGGGCCGCCTCGTCACGCCCGAGGAGTTCCGGCAGATCGTCGTCCGCGCCAATCCCGACGGCTCGCTGGTGCGGGTGGGCGACGTGGCCCGGGTCGAACTGGGCGCCCGCAGCAGCGACGCCTATTCCCGCCTCAACGGCCAGCCGGCCGCCTCCATCGCCATCTATCAGGCGCCCGGGGCCAACGCCGTCGCCGTCGCCGACGGCGTCGAACGGGTGATGAAGACCCTGGCGGCGCGTTTCCCCGAGGACGTCCACTACAAGGTCATTTACGACACCACCGCCTTCGTCAAGGCGACCATCCACGAGGTGGTGAAGACCCTGTTCGAGGCCTTCGTCCTGGTGGTCCTCGTGGTCTACCTGTTCCTGGGCAGCCTGCGCGCCACCCTGGTGCCCATCATCGCCGTCCCGGTCTCGCTGATCGGCAGCTTCGCGGTGATGCTGGCCATGGGCTATTCCGCCAACACCGTCTCGCTGCTGGCGATGGTGGTGGCCATCGGCATCGTCGTGGACGACGCCATCGTCGTCGTCGAGAACGTCGAGCGGGTGATGCACGAGGACAACCTCCCGCCACCCCAGGCGGCGTCCAAGGCCATGGCCCAGGTGGCGCCCGCCATCGTCGCCATCACCCTGGTGCTGTTGTCGGTGTTCGTGCCGGTGGCGTTCATCCCGGGCATTTCCGGCCGGTTGTTCCGCCAGTTCGCGGTGGTGGTGTCGTCCTCCATGCTGCTGTCGGCGGTCAACGCCCTGACCTTGAGCCCGGCCCTGTGCGCGCTGCTGCTGCGGCCCGGCCGGCAGGCGCACGGGCCGATGCGCTGGATTCTGGGGGCCATCGCCCGCGCCCAGTCGGGCTATGCGGGCATCGCCGCCCGGCTGGTGCGCCGCAGCGCGTTCAGCCTGCTGTTCCTGGGGCTGGTGCTGGGGACGGCGGCGCTGCTGCTGACGGTCACGCCCACCGGCTTCCTGCCCGAGGAGGACCAGGGCGCCTTCTTCACCGAGATCAAGCTTCCCGAAGGGGCGTCGCTCACCCGCACCGCCGCCATGACCAACCGCGAGGAGGAGGCCATCCGCGCCATCCCGGCGGTGGAGGACGTCACCTCGGTGGTCGGCTACAGCATGCTCGCCAGCCAGAATCAGTCCAACAGCGCCTTCCTGATCGTCACGCTCAAGCCGTTCGCGGAGCGCACGAGCGCGGCCGACAGCGCGTTCGCCATCATCCAGCGCATCAAGGCCGAGGGGGCGGCCGAGCCGGGCGCGCGCATCCTGCCCTACAACCCGCCGCCGATCATCGGCCTGGGCACCAGCGGCGGATTCGAGTACCAGCTCCAGTCCCTGGCCGGCGCCGATCCGGCCGACATGGCGGCGGTGGCGCGGGCGCTGATCGTCCAGGCCAACCAGCAGCCGCAACTGACCGGCGTCTTCACCCTGTTCGCGGCGGATTCGCCCCAGTTCTACATCGACATCGACCGCAACAAGGCCCAGACCCTGGGGGTCAAGGTCAACGACATCTTCACCGCGCTGCAAGCCATGCTGGGGGGATATTACGTCAACGACCTCAATCTGTTCGGCCGCGTCTGGCAGGTCACCGTCCAGGGCGAGGCCGCGCAGCGCAGCCGCCCCAACGACATCAACCGCATCCACGTCCGCAACGCCAAGGGCGAGATGGTGCCCATGTCGTCCCTGGTGACGCTGCGCCCGATGCTGGGGCCGCAAGCTCTCACCCGCTACAACAACGTCCGCAGCGTCACCGTCAACGGCACGGCGGCGCCGGGCTATAGTTCGGGCACGGCGCTGGCGGCCATGGAGCGCGTCTCGGCGGCAACGCTGCCCCCAGGCTATGGCTACGAATGGACGGGAACGGCGTTCCAGGAAAAGGCGGCGGCCGGCAAGACCCCCTTCATCCTCGGCATGGCGGTGCTGTTCGCCTTCCTGTTCCTGGTCGCCCTTTACGAAAGCTGGGCCATCCCCATCCCCGTGCTGCTGTCGGTGAGCGTGGGCTTGCTGGGTGCCATCGCCGCCATCTTGGTGGCGTCCCTCAGCCTCGACGTGTTCGCCGAGATCGGCATGGTCGTGCTGATCGCCCTGGCCAGCAAGAACGCCATCCTGATCGTCGAGTTCGCCGAGGAGCGCCGCCGCGCCGGCGCATCCACCCGGGACGCCGCCGTCGAGGGCGCGCGGCTGCGCTTCCGGGCGGTGATGATGACCAGCCTCGCCTTCATCCTCGGCCTTGTCCCCCTCGTCGCCGCCGAAGGCGCCAGCCAAGCCAGCCGCCGCGCCGTGGGCACCGCCGTGTTCGGCGGCATGATCGCCGCCTCCTTCGTGGGGATTTTCCTGATTCCGCCGCTTTATGTGGTTTTCCAGACCATGCGCGAGAAGGTCGGGCGCCGCCGCGGGGGCGAGACGCCGGGCACCATGCGCCCCACTCCGGGAGAATAGGGATGAGCGAAGCCGCGTTGCGGACCTCGAACCCGGCGGTGCCCTGGCTGATCCTGGGCGCCTGCATGATCATCGGCATCCTCAACGAGACCTCCAACAGCGTCATCTCCCTGGGGATCGGGGACGCGGCGCGGGACGTTCACGCCAGCGCGCCCGTCGCCCAATTGACCCTCCTGCTGGCCAAGCTGGTGATGGGGGCGCTGCTGGTGGCCGCGGGCGGCATCGGCGACCGCTTCGGCCGCAAGCGGGTGATGCTGATCGGGCTGGGGGTCGTGGGCGGCGCCTGTCTGTTGTCCATGGGCGCCCGCGACGCCGCCATGCTGGCGGCGAGCCGCGCCCTCGACGGCCTGGGCAGCGCCATGATCGCACCCTTGGCCCTGGCCATCTCGGTGATGGTCTTCCCCGAGGAGATGCGCGCCCGGGTGGTCGGCATATTCCTGGCGGTGAACGGGTTCGGCGTGGCGATCGGCCCGATCCTGGTGGGCTTCGCCATCGAACTGGGCGGATGGCGGGAGGCCTTCCTGGTGCCGGTGGCCATCGCCCTGCTGGGCGGAATCGTCATCGCGCGGCGCGTTCCGCCCATACCGCCCGCCCAGGGCGTGCGCCTCGACGTCATGGGCATGGCGCTCTGCGTGGTGGGACTGGCGGGCCTGGTGATCGGCCTGATGCAGGTCGGGGGCGGCAAATTTCTCGAACCCCGGGCGCTGGCCCCGCTCGCGGTCGGGATCGCCGGCCTCGCCGGCTTCGCCTGGTGGGAATTGCGGATGAGCGCGGCACCCCTCGTGCCGACCGCCATCCTCACCTCCGGCGAGATTCTCCTGCTGCTCGCCGTCATGCTCGTCGCCGCGATGGTCGTAAGCGGCACCATGGTGCCGATGCTGTATTACCTCCAGCGGGTCGGCGGACTGACCCCCATCGGCGCGGTGTTCCACCTGTCGCCCCTGATCGCCGGCGCCGTGGTCGTGGGGCCGCTCTCGGGCGGACTCGCCAACGCCGTCGGGCGCAAGCCGGTGGTGGTGGCCGGGCTGGCGCTGATGGCGGGCGGCAGCGCGATCATGGCGTTTCTCACGCCCTCCATGAGCTATCCGGCGATGGTCGGCGCGCTGGTCCTGCTCGGCGGGGGCATGATGGCGGTCGCCACCCCCGCCGCCGATGCGGTGCTGGCGACATCCGGCGAAGGCCAGACCGGAGCGGCCGCCGCCGTCAACTCCGCGGTGCTCCAGGTCGGCGGGGCCATCGGGCTGGGAGCGATCGTCTCGGTGTTCATTCATGCCGCCCTGCGGACGTTCCACGACCGCCTGATCGCGCTGGGCTACGGCGAGGAGGCCATCCGCGGCCCCGGCCGCGAGCTGATCGCGGCCCTGCGCGACAGCGCCGTCACCCACGTCCCCCGACTGCCCCACATCCCCGCCGAGATGCAGGCCGACATGCTCGACGCCTACAGCCACGCCTTCGCGGCCGGCGTCGGGCGGAGCTTCACCGTCTCCGCCCTGCTTTGCCTGGCGGCGTTCGCGCTCATCCTGTTCGCCCTGCCGGGCCGCCGCCGCAACCCGGCGGCCATGCCGGAGCGGGAATGACCGGCAGCAGGGGGGCTCATTCGTTTTTTTCGCTGTCTTCCCGAGCCGCAGGCGAGGGATCCGTCAGGCATTGTCGGGTGAAGGATCCCTCCACTCGCTCACGCTCGGTCGGGATGACACCGTGAGCCGGCGCGCATAATAGGAACCCCTGTAGCGGCAAGCGAAAGCTCGTACACCCTCGACGGGGGACGCCGCCGAAGGCGACGTGATTGCGTCACCGCCCCACCCTGATGTCGTCCACCACCCGGTCCACGCCGAATACGCACCAGGCGTCCTTTTCGGCCATGTCGCGCTGGGCGGCGCTGGCCACCAGGCCGGAGAGGAAGACGACGCTGCCGCTCGCGCCCACGCGGATCTGCGCGGCGGGGACCAGCGGGTCCTTTTCCAGGACGATGCGCACACCGTCCACCAAGCTGCCCTCGGTATCGTCCTCGGGCGGCTCGACGGCGATGCCGTTGACCACGTCGCGGGTGCCGGGCATCCACCACGCCAGCACGCCGGCCAGGCGCTTGTGGTCCAGCCCCGACACCTCGCCGTTCAGGATCACCACGCCCTCGGAAACCTCGAAGGTGACGGCGCCCGCCGCGTCGTCCGGGGCCTGGAGTACGCGCCGGGGCTTGCCCGCCTCGGCGCCCTCGACCCGGTAGCGGGCGAACGCCCCCTCCCCCGCCAGGGCATCCCCCAGGCGGCGCGCCAGTTCGCCATCGCCCATGCGCTCGGCCGGCGCCACCCGCAGACGATCGACGATGCCGACGATGCCGGGAATCGCGGCCGCCCGCTCCAGGGCCAGCTTCTTGGCGGCGACCGCCTCAAGCTCGCCGTCCATGACCAGCACGCCATCCTTGTAGTCGAGGGCGATGGGGTGGGCGCCCTCGCCGATGCGGGGCTCCTTGCCGAGTTCGGAGCGGACCCGTTCCACCATCTCCATGTCTGGGTTCATGGCCGCCCTCCGAAGCTTGACGTGGAAGGACCATGTCTTCCGGGGCGGGAATCCCGCCATAACCCACGTTAAGGGAAGCGCGGAGCCCGAAAGGGTGGCGACAGCCTCCGCCGTCATACCTTCATTGACCGCCTCGCCCGGGCGGGATCGGCACTACTCTTCTCCGAGCGTCTGGCTGATGGCATGAAGCAGCTTCTCCGGCGAGAACGGCTTTACGAGAAGCGGTGCGCCTGCGAAACGGGACGGCAGATCGTCCTCGTCGCAGCCGGTGAGGAAAATGAACGGCACATGCCGCGACGACAGGGCATCGGCGACCGGATACACCCGGTGGCCGGCGAGATTGACATCCAGCAGCGCCAGATCCGCGGGCTGCCGGGTGGTGACCGCCTCCAATGCCTCCTCCACGCTGGGGATCGGCTCCAGAACGCTGTATCCGGCGCCCTGAAGCGTCATCTCGAGCGATGCGGCGACGAGGAACTCGTCTTCGACAACCATCACCGTCGTTTCACTCGGACTCGTCATGCGGTGTTCCTTTGCTGGCCGGCGAGGGAGCGGGATGGCATTGCCCTTCCAACGGAAGGGCTATCTGGACTTCGAGCCCTGCCGGAAGAAAATCGACTTTCGCCTGGCCGCGCAGTTCATACTTGATGCCGCGCTCGATCATTTCCGGGCCGAAACCTTTCTTGGAGGGGGGCTGGACCGGCGGCCCACCGCTTTCCCGCCAGCGGATCACAAGGAACGCGCCGCTGGGCCGCCATTCTTGCGCCCAACCGATATCGACATGCCCCGTGTCGTTGGCGAAAGCGCCGTACTTGGTGGCGTTGGTGGCGAGTTCATGAATGGCGAGGCTGAGGGTGGTGGCCGCCTTCGCTCCAAGCCGGATCGGTGGGCCGTCGAGCGTCACCCGCTCTTTGTTCTCGGCCTGCAATTCCAGTCCCGCCGTGATCAGCGCCTTCAATGGAACTTCCGCCCAATGCTCGCTCGACAGCAGTTCGTGGGCCTTGGCGAGCGCCTGGAGCCGGCCAAGGAACATTTCGGCGAATTCCTCCGCGGTGGTCGTACCGCGCAGGCTCTGTGTCGCCAACGACGAGGCCACCGTCAGAATGTTCTTCACCCGATGGTTCAACTCGGAGATCAGCAGCCGATGATAACGTTCCTGCGCCTGAGATTCGACGGCGGCGGTGACGTTGACCAGGGTGACCAGCACCCCATCCACCTCGCCCTTCGCGGTAAGGTACGGGATGATGCGCAGCAGATAATGGGCGGTGCCATCCCGGCGGACGACGGCCCGTTCCACCGCCTCGCGGGTCTCCATGGCGGCGGCGATATCGGCATTCAAGGTGTCGTAATCGAGAAAACTGACGATATCGGTGAGCAGCCGGCCGCGATCGTTCGGCACCAACCGAAACATCTCGGTGACCGCGCGGGTGAAGCTGCGAATGACGAGGTCCCGGTCAAGAAAAATGACCGCGATCTTGGTGCTCTCGAAGAGGTTGCGCAGGTCGCCATTCGCTTGATTCAATTCCTCTATCTTCGTGGCAAGGTCCCCATTGACCGAGCGAAGCTCATCGTTTACCACATGAAGTTCCTCCTTCGATGCTTCCAGCTCCTCGTTTGATGCCTGGAGATCATCGTTCATCGACATCAGTTCTTCATTGGAGGACCGCAGCTCCTCGACGGCGATTTCGTATTCGTCGATGGCCGATTGAAGGTTTTCCCGCGTATCCTGGAGTTCTCGCTCCAATTGCTGGATTGCCAAATCCTCCGCCGATACCGCGTCCTTGGGAGCGGTCTCCGGGGTGACGGCGATGTTGCCGATATCCAGGAACGTCACCAGCCACAGGGGCCCTTCGCCTTCATGGTCCAGCGGTTCGACCGCGACCCGTATCCTCTGCACCACCCCGATGTCCAGTTCGACGGCGACATTGTCGCGGATGGCGATGTGGCCGGTCTTCCTGGCTTCGTGCATGGCGCTGCGCAGGCTGATCCGCAGCCCCTTACGGGCCATGGCCAAGAGGTTCTGGTTGGGGCCGCCCGGAATCGGTTCCAGATACTTGCCGGTCCGTGGCGAGAAGTGGACGATATCGCCGCGCCCGTTCACCACCACGTTGGCCGGTCCGTAACGCGTCAGAATTTGCGCGTCCGCCGACTGCGCGATGGTTCGCTCGGCCACGGTTTTCCCCCTTACCGGCAAGTCGCTTCGAGGCACCGCCTTGCCTTTCGACGGCGGAAGAAATGGGATCGAACGGCGGGCGCTTCCCAGTCGCTCGAAGATTCGGTTCGTGGTGTCCACCGCATTGAACAGATCGGCATGCCGGCCGATGGTCTCGGATGGGCCAAGGAAGAGAATACCGCCCGGACGCAAGGCGAAGTGAAAAGTGGGAACGACCTGATCCTGAAGGTTGCGATCGAAATATATCAGAACGTTACGGCAGGAAATCAGATCGATGGAGCACAGCGGCGGGTCGCGGATGACGCTGTGAACGGCAAATGTGCAGATCGCGCGCAATTCCTTGCTCGCGATGAACTTGTCCCCGTCGCGGGCGAAGAAATGTTTGATCCTGTCCTCCCTCATTCCCGCCAGCGCCGAGGCCGGATAGCGTCCGGAACGGGCGACCCGCAATGCCTCCTCGTCCACATCGGTGGCGAAGACCTGCATCTTCGGGGGATTGGAAAGGGTCTCGGCGTATTCGAACAACAGAATGGCGATGGAATAGACTTCCTCGCCGCTGGAGCAACCCGGAACCCAGACGCGAACCTTGTCCTCCGGTCCCTTGCCCTCGAACAGCCGGGGAATGACTTTGGCGGCAAGGGCCTGAAAAGCCTCCTCGTCGCGGAAAAAGGCGGTCACCCCGATCAACAGATCGCGGAACAGCAGCAACACTTCGTCGGGGTTCCCGCGCGCATAGTCCACATAGGCGCCCCAATCCGAAATCTTCAGGACGCGCATGCGCCGTCCCACCCGGCGCAGGAAGGTGGATGCCTTGTAGCGGCTGAAATCATGCCTCACCGCATTCCGCAACAGCTCGCAAAGGTCGTCCTTGACGCCCTTGAGGCGATGGGGAGCGATCTCGGCGGAATGGGTCTCGCCGCCGCACGACAAGTCCCTCCCATAGGCCACCAGATGGGCAGCCATCTCCTCGGCCCGCAGCACGTAATCGACCAGTCCGGTGGCGATAGCGCTGGCCGGCATCTCGGGCCGGCCGACGCCGTCGCCACCCCCCTGAGCCACGGTCAGGCCGCCCCTGGCGCTGATCGCCTCGATGCCACGGGCGCCGTCGCTGCCACTCCCCGACAAGACCACGCCGATGGCGCGCTCACCATATTCGCTGGCGAGCGAGGAAAAGAGCGTATCGATCGGATTGCGGGCGTGATCCAGGCTGCGCAGGTTGAGTCTGTCCCCGGCGAAGGTTGCCAGCATGCCGGGGGGCACCACATACACGTGATCGGGTTTGATGGTCTCGCCGTGGACAGCCGTTGAGACCGGCAAGGCGGTGCATTGGCCCAGGATGCCGACCAGATGGCTGGTGCCATGGGGCGGAAAATGCAGGTAGACGACAAACGCCAGCCCGCCCCCTTGCCCCATTGCGGCGAAAAAGCTGCGCAGGGCCTCAACGCCACCAGCGGAAGCCCCAATTCCCACGACTGGGGGGAGCGAGCATATCATCCTGACCCTGCCGGTACGCTGCGGCCCCCCATCTGGATGACAGCGGCGGCCCCCATCTACTACGAAGTCGCGCATTGCATCGCAATATGCTGATCGACATGCGATATCCCCATAAATGGTAATATCGCCTCCCACTCGTCAACCTGAATACCGCCATGGAAATTCTTCGCGGCCGACATAGGGGCGGTTCGCCAGGTTTTTCAAACTGGGGTTGTTCTTGCGGCACCGCCGCCCGCCTTGTCGCTGAAAGGGTATCATCCCGAGGGAGCGGAGCGACAGAGGGGGCTTTCGCGCACCCTGCCAGAAAGGTCCCTCGGCTGCGCTCGGGACGACAGAAAAAAGCCTGTCGTTCCGACCGAGCGCCAGCGAGCGGAGGAACCTTTCGCGCACCATATCTGAAAGGCCCCTCGCCGTCGGCTCGGGATGACAGCGGAAAAAGCATAATGACAACTGCCGATCCCATTCCAGTGAAAGCCGGTATCCCGTGGATGGGGCCTGCCTCCCCGTTAACGTCCGCGCTGCTGGTGGAAATTCGGTGATCGCCGGGGGCGGGGCATGCCCCGCCCCCGGCGGCGCGCACGCGAAAGAGGTGGTCATTGGGTCAGTCGGTTAGAGTGGAGTTACCACGCTT
>JAJZVW010000049.1 GCA_021847015.1 Pseudomonadota bacterium
CCTCGCCAAGGACTTCGAGGCTCTTGTCACCTCCGCCGCAGCATGGCTCATGATCGCGAGCATCAAGCTAATCATGCGGCGACTGGCGCGGGGATAATGCAACCATGCCGATTCCGAGTCAGACACTCAGACAACCGAATCCTTAATGTGCCCCTGAATGATGGTGTCATCCCAAGCGGAGCGAGGGATCTTTCGGGCATTTTCGCGCGAAAGATCCCTCCGCTCGCTCGCGCTCGGTCGGGATGACAACGCGAGCAAGGGCGCATAATGAGAACCGCTGTCCGGCCGGCACCGGCGTTGACAGCGCCGGCCGGGCGGTATATATGGCGCGCTTCATTCCCGAGAATGCGGGTGACGTGTGTGTTCACCCCGCCCCCGGCGCCGCCGGACAGGGACTATCGGGACAAGACAACGCGTAACGGTAGGATAAGCATGAGCAAGCGCGTCGAAGCCAAGTACAAGATCAATCGCCGCCTGGGGGTCAATCTTTGGGGTCGCGGCAAGAGCCCTCTGGCCCACGGCAAGGAAAACCCGCCCGGCCAGCATGGCGCCCGCCGCAAGAAGGTTTCCGACTACGGCACCCAGCTTATGGCGAAGCAGAAGCTGAAGGGCTATTACGGCAACATCGGCGAGAAGCAGTTCCGCAAGCTCTATGACGAGGCCGTGCGCCGCCGCGGCGACACCTCGGAAAACCTGATCGAATTGCTGGAGCGCCGGCTCGACGCCGCCGTCTACCGCTTCAAGTTCGCGCCGACGCCCTTCGCCGCGCGCCAGATCGTCAACCACGGCCACATCCAGGTGAACGGGCGGCGCGTCAACATCGGCAGCTACCGCCTGCGCGACGGCGACGTCGTCAGCGTCCGCCCGAAGTCGAAGGACATGGCTCTGATCCTGGAAGCCGCTCAGAGCGGCGAGCGCGACGTCCCCGACTACCTCGAGGCGGATCACAAGGACATGAAGGGCAAGTTCGTCCGCGCCCCCAAGCTGGCCGACGTGCCCTATCCGGTGCAGATGGAACCCAATCTGGTCGTCGAGTTCTACTCGCGCTGATCGGGTCATCCCCGGCGGAACCCCAAGGCCCCGGCAGCGATGCCGGGGCCTTTTCGCTGGGACTGGCCCGCATTTCTCACACTCCTGCCGGTTTGATCGCGTTTCGGGCGCCGGAGTGCCAAGACGCGGCCCGCAGCCAAGGCTGGCCGCCGCCGCCGGCCCTGCCGGCGGATTTTCCGCTGCCAAACCGGCAGGAGTGTGAGAAATGCGGGCTAGCCCCATCAGGCATGGGGATGGCCGGATCGCCACTCCGCCAGCCAGGCGGGAACCAGATCGGGGCTCATGGGGTGGGCCACCGCGTAGCCCTGCACGGCGTCGCAGTTCAGCGCCGCCAGCGTATGCAGGACCTCCTCGGTCTCGACCCCCTCGGCCACGACCGACATTTCCAGATTGTGAGCCAGTTCGATCATTGTCTTGACGATGATCTTCGCCTCCCGCGAACGGTCGCATTCCTGGACGAACGAGCGGTCGATCTTGAGTTCCGAAAAGGGCAGCCGGTGAAGCTGGACCAGGGACGAATAGCCGGTGCCGAAATCGTCGATGGCCAGCTTGAAGCCCTTGATCCGGAGCCGGGTGAGGATGTCGAGGGCGCGCAAGGGCTCGGCCATGGCGGCGCTCTCGGTGACCTCGAAGGTAATGTGGTCCTCGGGCACGCCCGCGTGGCGGCACAGCGCGTCGAGCCGGTCGGCCAATGCCTCTTCGTGAAGGTTGAGGCTGGACAGATTGATGGCGACGGTGGTGTCGATGCCCTGATCCCTCCACGCGCCGACCTGGGAAACCGCCTGGACGGTCACCGATTCGCTCAGTTCGTCGATGCGTCCGCAGGCTTCGGCCATCGGTACGAAGCGTTCGGGCGGAATGGTGCCCCGGCGGGCATGCCGCCAGCGGACGAGGGCTTCGAACCCGACGGGGTCCCACGAGCGGAGATCGACTTTGGGCTGGTAGAACGGCAGGATGTCGCCGTGTTGCAGGGCTTCGCGCAACGACGTCTCGGTGACGAGGTCCTCCTCGGAGTGGTTGCTCTCCAGCACGTTGGCAAGCTCGCGCGCCCGCAAGGGCTTCTGCAGGGCGGCGACGATGTCGAGCCCCCGTTCGGTTCCGAGGCGGCGGGCGGCGTCCACCACGCGGCTGTCGAAGCCGCTCATGATGAATATCTTGGCCACGCACAGATCGCCGGCCAGGAAGCGCAGGATTTCCACGCCGTCCGCTTCGGGCATCACCAGATCGACGATGATGTGGGTGGGATGCCACTCCCGGAAAATCTTTCGGAATTCGTTGGGGTCAGCCGTGGTTTTCACCTCGTAGCCGCTGGTCTCGGCCACCCGGCGCACGAATAGGGCGAAGTCGATTTCATCGTCGATAACGAGCAGCCTGTCGCTCATTTTCCATTCCCCTTGCCATCGAGGACGTCGCGCACCGCGTGCGCCAGTTCCTGCCGCCGATAGGGCTTGCTGAGAAAATCAGCCGCCCCTTCCATGCCCGCCGGGACGTGGAAGGTGGTGCCGGGAAAGCCGGACGTGATCAGAACCCTGAGGCCCGGCCGGTGGGACCGCGCCACCTCGGCCAGCTCGAAACCGGTCATCCCCTCGGGCATCACCACGTCGGTGAACAGAAGGTCGATGGGAGTACCGGTTTCAAGAACCGACAATGCGGCCGGCCCATGTTCGGCGGCGATGACCTTGTAGCCGAGCGAGGTCAACTGGTTCTCCACCATCCGGCGCACGTCCGCATTGTCCTCGACCAGCAGCACCGTTTCCGTTCCTTTCGGCACGTTCTTTTCCCGCTGGGCCTCACTCTCGGCGACCAGCTTTTCGCCCGCCCGCGGCAGGTACAGGCGGACCGCCGTCCCGTGGCCCAGCTCGCTGTAGACCTTGATGTGCCCGCCCGACTGCTTGATGAAGCCGTAGACCATGCTGAGGCCGAGGCCGGTGCCCCGCCCTACCGCTTTGGTGGTGAAGAAGGGTTCGAACACGCGGGCCAGCACATCGGGAGCCATGCCGGTGCCGGTGTCGCTGATTTCGATCAGCAGGTAATCGCCCGGCTGCACGTCGGTGGCTTCGCTGACATACGCCTGATCCAGGGTGGTGTTGCGCGCGGAGATGCTCAGCCACCCACCGTTCGGCATGGCGTCGCGGGCGTTGATGGCGAGATTGGTGATCGCCGCCTCCAGTTGTGCGGCATCGGCCAGCACCGGCCACAGATCCCCTTCCGCGCGCAGCGATACGCGAATCTGCTCGCCCAATGTGCGGCTGAGCATGCGCGCCACCACGGTGAGCAATTCGGCCACGTTGACCAAGGCCGGTTGCAGCGGCTGGCGGCGGGAGAAGGCTAGAAGGGCCCGGGTCAGCTCGGCGCCCCGCAACAGGGCGTTGAGCGCCGTCTCCGCAAGTTCCGCCGCCTGGGGACGATCCTTGAGATCGGCGGCCAGAAGGTCGAGGTTGCCGATGGCCACGCCGAGGATGTTGTTGAAGTCGTGCGCCAGGCCGCCGGTGAGCTGCCCCACCGCCTCCATCTTCTGCGCCTGCTGGAGCTGGGTGGCGATAGCCTTGCGCTGGCCGATATCCTCGAAAACGCAGATGGCGCCGCGCAGGCGCCCATGCTCGTCCATCATGGGCGCACCCGAGAACGAGGCCTCGACGATGGTCCCGTCCTTGCGCGTGCACTGCACCTCCTCGCCCTTCACCGGCTGGCCGGTGACGATCCGAAGGAACACGTCCGCCGCCGCGCCGCCGCCCGCCGCCGGCGACGAGAAAATGGCGGCCGGCGCGTTGCGGTCGATGATCTCGGCGGCCGTGTACCCGAGAATGGCCTCGGCGGCGTGGTTCCAGAGTTTGACTCGGCCGTCGCGGCCGAAGGCGACGACGCCGACCGGCAAGGTGGACACCGTGGACCGCAGAACGTCGATGCTGTGGTGCAGCGCTTCCTCGGCCGCCAGCCGGGCCGAGGCCGCCGCCGCCGCCTCGTCGCGGCGCAAGCCGATTTCCGAGGTCAGTTCCTGGACCGCCAGCGCGATCTCGTTGATCAGGTCGGCGCCTCCGCTCTGGCGCCGCTCGTCGCTGGCGATCATTCCCCGCAAGCGGGCCAGCGGCTCCAGGATACCTCTCATCCCCACCCACCACGCCAGCCCGACCGACAGGGCGGTTCCGGCCAGAAACAGCGCCACCGTGTAGAACGGGGGATGGGTGGGATGGTCGATCATCGCCTCGCCGACGTAGACCGCCGCCAGCGGCACGATCGCCGCCGCCACCATAAGACCGATCCGTTGCCGCAGGTTCGCCCGCCTGCCGCGGATGTTGTGCCCCATGAACCACCGGAACCGCCGCGACCCTTACCTCCATCGTATGTTGGGCCGCCGAAGGGCAGTGGCGAGCGGACATTGGTGGTAGGCGGGCCTACGCGGTCATGTGATTCCGGAGCTTACTGCCCTGATCCAGGTCGCTCCCTCCATGCACCGTGTCACATCCCGGGCCCGACAACGACGGCCGGGTTCGGATACCGAAGTCTCATGTCCTCATAGCGTCTGGCGATCGTCTCGCGCAGATGCGCGTCGGCATGGGCGATGATGAACCGCTCGGCACCGATGTCGGGAAACCACGCCGGCTCCGGTGGCAGGAGCGCTAGGCGGTGCACATCGATGGTGAAGGCGTTGCGCATCCCCATCCGCAACGAACTCTCCCGCGATACCGTGACCCCCAGGCCGTCCGGGATCGCCTCGATCATCCGCGGCGAGGTGGTCGTCAGCATGACCAGCGCCCGCAAGGCGCCCGTGCGCAGACGCACCATCGTCTGGACATAGACGATGTGGCGCACCGGCGCCGGTACCGTGGGCCGTTCAGCGAAGGGGAACCAGGAATCGACAAAGGCGCCGCGCCGGCACGTCACTCGCCACGGCCCCGGCGGGCGATAGCGGCGAGATGCCGCAGGCGGGCGGTTTCCTCGTCATCGACATTGCCGTCATCGTCGATGGCGACAGCATCGTCAAGATCGTCGCCATCGAGCAGCGACAGTACGGGGGCGCCGCTGTTGGCCGCGACCAGAATCTCCCCGAGGGCCGTTTCGACCAGATTGGCCAGCGAACGGTTCTGGCGCTCGGCCTCGCGACGGGCGCTTTCGACGATGCTGTCTTCAAGCCTGAGCGCGACCTGGGTTTTCATGCCGTACTCCAAAATCCAACAACGGGATGCATTGTATCCCGTCCCGGGATGCGCCGTCAACTGCTCACCCCGCACGGATAAAATCGCTTGACCCGCAGGCGCCCCAGGGATTCCCCCCCTTATCATCCAAGGTTTCCCCGCCCGGCGTTAACGCGGCGCTTACCCCGGCCGCCATTCCCACATGGACCGTTTACGTGGGCGGGGAGTAAGGATTCGGACAGCACCATCGTCGGGGGTGAAACCATGGATGCCGTGTTCCTTGCCGCCACGCTGGCGTTCTTCGTGTTGAGCGCCCTGTTCGTGCTCGCCTGCGAACGGATTTGACGGAGGTCCCGATGAGCTTCGACCTTGCCCTTGGCGCGATCACGGCCGCCGGCCTGCTGGTCTATCTCGTCTACGCGCTCGTCCGCCCCGAACGTTTCTAGGAGGACGTCGCTATGACAGCCGCGGGCATTCTGCAAATCCTGCTTTTCTGTGCCGCCGTCACCGCCGGGGCCATCCCGCTCGGCGCCTACATGGCGCGGGTGTATTCCGGCGAGCGTACCTGGCTGTCGCCTCTGCTGCGGCCGGTCGAGCGGGCGATCTACAAGATCTGCTTCATCCGGCCGGAAACCGAGCAGCATTGGACCGCCTACGCCTTCGCCCTCCTGGCCTTCAATCTGGTCGGCCTGCTGGTGCTCTACGCGGTGATGCGCGTCCAGGCGTTCCTCCCCTTCGATCCGGCAGGCCAATCCGCGGTCGCCCCCGATCTCGCCTGGAATACCGCCGTCAGCTTCGCCACCAATACCAACTGGCAGAACTACGCCGGCGAATCGACCCTGTCGTACCTGACCCAGATGGTGGGCATGACGGTCCACAACTTCACCTCGGCGGCGACCGGCATGGCAGTGCTGGTGGCGCTGATACGGGGCTTCACCCGCCGGCAGGCGCGGACGGTCGGCAATTTCTACGTCGATGCGGTGCGGTCGATCATCCACATCCTGCTACCGGCTTCGGCGCTGATGGCCCTGTTCCTGGTGTGGCAGGGCGTGCCCCAGAACCTCGACGCCTATACGGCAGCGACCACCCTGGAAGGCGCCACCCAGGTGATCGCCCAAGGCCCGGTCGCCTCCCAGGAGGCGATCAAGATGCTGGGCACCAATGGCGGCGGGTTCTTCAACGCCAATTCGGCCCACCCTTTCGAAAACCCCACCGCGTTCAGCAATTTCGTCGAGATGGCCGCCATCCTCCTGATTCCGGCGGGGCTGGTGTTCAGCTTCGGCCGGATGGTCGCCGACACGCGCCAAGGCCGCGCCCTGTTCCTCGCCATGGGCATCCTGCTGGTGGCGGGCATCGCCGTCTGCTACCAGGCGGAAGCCGTCGGCAATCCGGCCCTCTCCCGCTTAGGGCTCGACGTGACGGCCGGCGACAACGCCCCCGGCGGCAACATGGAGGGCAAGGAGGTCCGTTTCGGCATCGCCAACTCGGCCCTGTGGGCCACCGCGACCACGGCCGCCTCCAACGGCTCGGTCAATTCCATGCTCGACAGCTACACCCCCATCGGCGGAATGGTGCCGATGGTGAACATGATGCTGGGCGAGGTGGTGTTCGGGGGTACCGGATCGGGCCTGCACGGCATGATCGTCTTCGTCATCCTCGCCGTGTTCATCGCCGGCCTGATGGTGGGGCGGACGCCGGAATACCTGGGCAAGAAGATCGAGGCCAGGGAGGTGAAGCTCGCCGTCCTGTGCATCCTGATCTTCCCCTTGGCCATCCTTTCCCTGGGCGGCCTGTCCATGGTGCTGCCCGCCGGTCTGGCCGGCATGTCCGCGCCCGGGCCGCACGGGCTGTCCGAGGTGCTGTACGCCTTCACCTCGGCGGCGGCCAACAACGGCTCGGCCTTCGCCGGCCTGTCGGGCAACACGCCCTATTACAACAGCACCTTGGGCGTGGCCATGCTGATCGGCCGGTTCCTGGTGATCGTCCCCACGCTGGCCATCGCCGGTTCGCTGGCCGCCAAGAAGATCGTGCCGCCGTCGGCCGGCACCTTCCCCACCCATGGGGGCCTGTTCGTCGGCCTGCTGATCGCCGTGATCCTGGTGGTCGGCGGCCTCACCTTCTTTCCGGTTCTCGCCCTGGGGCCGATCGTCGAGCATCTGCTGCTCGCCGCCGGCACCCTGTTCTGAGGGGAGGCATCATGAGCATTCATCGTCCCCGGGAAGTCTCCCTGTTCGACGCGTCGATCCTGAAGCCGGCCGCGCTGGCGGCGTTCCGCAAGCTCGACCCCAGGGACCTCGTGCGCAACCCGGTGATGTTCACCACCGGCGCAGTCGCCGCCCTTTCCACCGTCCTGTTCGTCCACGACCTGTCGGCGGGCGGCGGCCATGTGGCCGTCGCGGGCCAGATCGCGGCGTGGCTGTGGTTCACCGTGCTGTTCGCCAACTTCGCCGAGGCGGTCGCCGAAGGCCGCGGCAAGGCCCAGGCGGATTCGCTGCGGCGAACCAAGACCGAGACCCTCGCCAAGAAGGTCGCCGCCCTCGACGCCACCGGCCACCAGCCGGTGCCGGCCACGTCCCTGCGCGCGGGCGATCTGGTCGCGTGCGAACCGGGCGACATCATCCCCGGCGACGGCGACGTGGTGGCCGGCATCGCCACCGTGGACGAATCCGCCATCACCGGCGAATCCGCCCCGGTCATCCGCGAATCGGGCGGCGACCGTTCGGCGGTCACCGGCGGCACCCGGGTGGCGTCGGATCGCATCGTCGTGCGCATCACCGCCAATCCGGGCGAATCCTTCATCGACCGCATGATCGCGCTGGTCGAGGGCGCCAAGCGGCAGAAGACCCCCAACGAGATCGCGCTGACCATCCTGCTGGTGGGCCTGACCCTGATCTTTCTGATCGTGGTGGCGTCGCTGCCCGCCTTCGCCGCCTATTCCGGCACCGTCATCCCCATGGTGTTCCTGGTGGCGCTGCTGGTCACCCTGATTCCCACCACCATCGGCGGCCTGCTCTCCGCCATCGGCATCGCCGGCATGGACCGTCTGGTGCGGTTCAACGTCATCGCCAAGTCGGGCCGCGCGGTCGAGGCGGCCGGCGACATCGACGTGTTGCTGTTGGACAAGACCGGCACCATCACGCTGGGCGCCCGCCAAGCCGCCGAGTTCATCCCGCTGCCCCATGTGGGCGACCGCGAATTGGCCGAAGCCGCGTTCCTGTCTTCGCTGGCCGACGAGACCCCCGAGGGCAAATCCATCGTCACCCTTGCCCGCGCCCGTTTCGACTTCGCCGATCCCGCGGCGGGAAGCGCCATCACCTTCATCCCGTTCTCGGCCCACACCCGCATGAGCGGCGTGGATGTGGACGGCGCGGATGGAATCACCGAAATCCGCAAGGGAGCGGCGGACGCCATCATCCGTTACGTCGCCGACCGCGCCGGGCGCACCCCCGGCGGCCATCCCAAGGAACTGGTCGCCTCGGTCGAGCGGGTGGCCAAGGCCGGCGGCACGCCTCTGGTGGTCGCCCGCGACGGACGGGCGCTGGGCGTGGTCCACCTCAAGGACATCATCAAGCCGGGCATCCGCGAGCGTTTCGCGACGCTCCGCGCCATGGGCATCCGCACGGTGATGATCACCGGGGACAACCCGTTGACCGCGGCCGCCATCGCCGCCGAGGCCGGGGTGGACGACTACCTCGCCGAGGCTACGCCCGAGGCCAAGCTGGAACTGATCCGCAAGGAGCAGAAGGGGGGGCGTCTGGTCGCCATGTGCGGCGACGGCTCCAACGACGCCCCCGCCCTGGCCCAGGCCGACGTCGGCGTCGCCATGAACACCGGCACCCAGGCGGCGCGCGAGGCCGGCAACATGGTCGATCTGGAAAGCGATCCCACCAAGCTGATCGAGATCGTCATGATCGGCAAACAATTGCTGATGAGCCGGGGCGCGCTCACCACCTTCTCCATCGCCAATGACGTGGCCAAATATTTCGCCATCATCCCGGCGCTGTTCCTCGCCTCCTACCCGCCGTTGCAGGCCCTCAACGTCATGCGGCTTGCCAGCCCGCAAAGCGCCATCCTGTCCGCCATCATCTTCAACGCGCTGATCATCATCGCGTTGATCCCGCTGGCCCTGAAGGGCGTGACGTACAAGCCGGCCTCGGCCGAGGTGCTGCTGCGCCGCAACATCCTCGTCTACGGATTTGGGGGCATCGTCGTCCCGTTCATCGGCATCAAGGCCATAGACCTCGTCGTCACCGCCCTCGGGCTGGTCTGAGCCGGGAGACTCTCCATGATCAAGCAGCTTCTTCCGTCCCTCGCCCTCACCATCGTGCTGACCCTGCTTCTGGGGCTCGCCTATCCCTTCGCCGTCACCGGGGCGGCACAGGCGCTTTTCCCCCGTCAGGCCCACGGCAGCCTGATCGAGAAAGATGGGCGTGTGATCGGCTCGGAACTCATCGCCCAGGGATTCGCCAAACCGGAATACTTCCATCCGCGCCCGTCGGCCACCACCGCCCCCGATCCCGCCGATCCGGCCAAGACCATCCCCACCCCGTACAACGCCGCCAATTCGGGGGGTTCCAACGCCGCCCCCACCAGCAAGGCGTACGTCGAGTCCGTCAGGACGCTGGTGGAGCAGGTCGAGGCCGAGAATCCCGAATCCGCCCGCAACGGCCCGGTGCCGGTGGACATGGTCACCGCCTCGGGCAGCGGGCTCGACCCCGATATCTCGCCCGAAGCGGCGGAATTCCAGGTGCCCCGCGTCGCCAAGGCCCGCGGCGTGTCCGAGGAGGCGCTGCGCGCCCTCGTCACCGACCGTACACGGCCGCGCACCTTCGGAATCCTGGGCGAGGCGACGGTCAACGTCCTCGCCCTCAACCTCGCCCTCGATGCGCGCTTTCCGGTGCGCCGATGACGCCCAATTTCACCCTGGACGGAATGCGCGAGGCGGCGCCAACATGACGGCATGAGCGACGAGGCCCGCCCCTCTCCCGACGCCCTGCTGGCGGAAGCGCAGCGCGAGGCGCGGGGCCGACTGAAGGTCTTCCTCGGCGCCGCTCCCGGCGTCGGCAAGACCTATGCCATGCTGGAAACCGCGCACGAGCGTCTGCGCGACGGCGTCAACGTGGTCGCCGGGGTGATCGAAACCCATGGCCGGACCGAGACCGAAGCCCTGCTCGCCGGCATCGAGCTCATCCCCTATCGGCACACCGAGTACCGCGGCCACCATTTCCACGAGATGGACCTGGACGCCCTGCTCAGGCGCCGCCCCGGGCTGGCGCTGGTGGACGAGTTGGCCCACACCAACGTCCCCGGATCGCGCCACGTCAAACGCTGGCAGGATGTCGAGGAGCTTCTCGCCGCCGGCATCGACGTCTATACGACGCTCAACATCCAGCACCTCGAAAGCCTGAACGATGTCGTCCGGCAGATTTCGGGCGTCCGCGTACGCGAAACCCTGCCCGACGGCG
Source organism: Pseudomonadota bacterium (assembly GCA_021847015.1). Lineage (GTDB taxonomy): Bacteria > Pseudomonadota > Alphaproteobacteria > Rhodospirillales > Magnetospirillaceae > JAJZVW01. Next base: position 10,649 of record JAJZVW010000049.1, read on the forward strand.
TGCTGTCGCGGGCCGACGAGATCGAACTCATCGATCTGCCCCCCGAGGACCTGATCAAGCGCCTGCACGAAGGCAAGGTCTACGTCCCCGAACAGGCGCGGCGCGCGATCCACAATTTCTTCTCCCCGGGCAACCTGACCGCGCTGCGCGAAATGGCGCTGCGCCATGCCGCCGAACGGGTGGACGCGCAGATGGTCGATTACATGCGCGCCCATGCCATCCCCGGCCCCTGGCCGGCACGGGAGCGGATCGTCACGTGCATCGACGAGCGGGTGGACGCCCAGAAGCTGGTGCGGCTCACCAAGCGGGTGGCGGAACGCCGGGGCGCGGCCTGGGTGGCCGTGACCGTGGAAACGCCGCGCGCCTATGGCCTGGGCGACATCGAGAAGGACCGCGTCGCCCAGGCCCTCCGGCTGGCCGAGCAGCTCGGCGGCGAGACCGCGGTGCTGCAAGGCGACGACGTGGTGACGACCGTGCTGGACTACGCCCGCCAGCGCAACGCGACCCAGATCGTCGCCGGCCGGGCGCGGCGGCGCCCCTGGCGGTTCGGCAAGTCCGTCACCGACCGGCTGATCGCCGAGAGCGGCGATTTCAACGTGCTCGTCGTCGGCGGCCGGGACGAGGAAGGCGCCCGCCCGGCACCCGTTCCGCCCCGGCCGGCCGCGCCTCCCGACTGGCGCGGCTATCTCGTCGCGCTGGTGGCGACGGCGGCGGCGACCGGGCTGGGGTTCCTCATCGACATGGCCCTGCCCACCGCCAACATCTCGGTGGCCTACCTGATGGCGGTTCTGCTGGTCGCCATGAAGGCGGGCCTGCGGCCGGCCATCCTCGCGTCGGTCTGGAGCTTCCTGGCGTTCAACTTCTTTTTCACGGAGCCGCGCTGGAGCTTCGCGGTCACCGACACCCAGAACATCCTCACCATCGTCTTCTTCCTGATCGCCGCGGTGATCATGTCCAACATGGCCAGCCGTCTGCGCACCCAGGTGCAGGCCACCCGTGAAAGCGCCCGGCGGACCGCCAACCTTTACGATTTCGGCCGCAAGGTGATAGCCGCGGCCACCCAGGACGACGTGCTGTGGGCGGTGGTCCACCACGTCGCCGCCACCATCCATGGCAAATCCCTGATCCTCCTGCCCGGCGATGGCGGCCTTGCCATCGCCGCCGGCTATCCGCCCGAGGACCTTCTCGACGAAAAATCCCAGGCCGCGGCCGAATGGGCGTGGAGCCACGGCAGTCCCGCCGGCCGCGGTTCGGCCACGCTGCCGGCCTCGCTGTGGCTGTTCCTGCCGCTGCGGACGGCGCGCGCGGCGGTGGGCGTGCTGGGCGTGCAGATGACCGAGGACGCCGATCTCCCCTCGCCCGAGCAGACCCGGCTTCTGGAGACCTTGGCCGACCAGGCTGCCGTCGCCATCGAGCGCACCACCCTGGTCGCCGATATCGAGGCCGCCCGCGTCGCCACCGAGCGCGAGCGCTTGCGCTCGGCGCTGCTGTCGTCCCTGTCCCACGACCTGCGCACGCCGCTGGTGTCGATCATGGGCGCGGCATCCAGCCTCGCCAGTTACGACGACCGGCTGGACAGAACCAGCCGCGGCGACCTTCTCCAGACCATCCAGGACGAGGCCGACCGCCTCAACCGCTTCGTCCAGAACCTTCTCGACATGACCCGGCTGGGGTCGGGAGCCCTCAAGCCCCGGCTGGACTGGGCCGACCTGCACGACATCGTCGGCGCGGCGGTAACCCGGGCCGAGCGCCTGTCACGCTCGCACACCATCCGCGTGGACATCGCCGCCGACATGCCGCTGCTGTGCGTCGACGCGGTGCTGATGGAGCAAGTCTTTTTCAACCTGCTCGACAATGCCTGCAAGTACGCCCCGGCCGGCACCACCGTGAAGGTTTGGGCGGTCAAGACCCGCGACCACATCGCCGTGGAAGTCACCGACCAGGGGCCCGGCATTCCGCCGGAAGACCGGGAAAAGGTGTTCGACATGTTCTACCGTGTCCAGCAGGCCGACAACCAGACCGCCGGCACCGGCCTGGGACTGGCCATCTGCCGCGGCATCGTCGAGGCGCACGGCGGCACCATCCGCGCCGAAGCGGGAATGCACGGCGAGGGCACCGCCATCGTCATCCACCTGCCCCTGCCGCGGGAACCCGATTTCGGCCCCGAGGGCGGTGCGCCATGAGTTCCCTCATCCTCATCGTCGACGACGAACCCCAGATCCGCAAGTTCCTGCGCATCTCCCTGGGCGCCAACGGCTACGAGGTCGTGGAGGCCGAGAACGGAACCAAGGGCATCGAGGCCGCCCGCGCCACCCGGCCCGACCTGCTGATCCTCGATCTCGGCCTGCCCGACATGGACGGCCAGGACGTCATCACCGAAGTGCGCGCCGAGTCCGACCTCCCCATCATCGTGCTGTCGGTGCGGGCCGAGGAGGTGGACAAGGTCGAGGCGCTCGACCGGGGAGCCAACGACTACGTGGTCAAGCCGTTCAGCGTCGGCGAACTGATGGCCCGCGTCCGTGCCGCGCTGCGCGCCCGCATGCCCCGCGACACGGGCGACGTGATCGAGGCGGGAGCCGTCCAGATCGACCTCGCCCGCCGAATCGTCACCCGCGACGGCGACGAACTGCGCCTGTCGAAAAAGGAATGGGACCTGCTGGCCTTCCTCGCCCGCCATGCCGACCACGTGCTGACCCACAAGCGCATCCTCGAGGAGGTGTGGGGACCCGCCCACGTCGAGGATACGGTTTACCTGCGCGTCTACGTCAATCAGCTTCGCCAGAAGCTGGAGGCCGACCCCGCGCGGCCGGCGCTGATCGTCACCGATCCCGGGGTAGGCTACCGGCTGAAGCGGTCGGCGCAAGACTGACGATCAGCCGCGAAACGCCGAAGGGAACGCGCGCGGCACCGTCCTTCCTAAGCATTACGATCTAGTCGCACGCCCCTTATCGCAATTTGGAATACGCATGGCTATAATGGCGGCCAGGGGATGGTTACCCCTCCAGAACAGAGGAGCCTCATTATGAACGTCTCCGGCGTAACGGCGTATTCCACGCCGCAGCAAATCCAGTCGCAGGGGCAGAGCACCGGCGCTGTTCCCGATGGCGACGGGGATCACGGCCACGAACCCACGGCAAGGAACTCCGCCTATACGGTTCAGCTTTCGCCGCAGGCGCAGCAGCTCCTGGGCACGGCCGGGAACGGGTCCAACGGATAATTCAACGTATT
>JAJZVW010000050.1 GCA_021847015.1 Pseudomonadota bacterium
ATTCGCGACCACCTCGGCCATGCCGTCCACGGCGTCGAATATCGCCGCGATGTGCGTAATCGTATCGACCAGATCGTGGATATCGGGCGTCTCGGTAACCGTGGGTTCGGCAATGTGGTCGCCCTCATGCAAGCCGGTCCCGTTCCCGCCCGCGGCGGCTTCATTCGTCTTCATGCTCAATCTCCCTTATCGACAGTAGGTGTAGTAATTGCCGTAGGACATCCGGGCGGCACCCCGTCGCGTTCCGGTCGTGGTCGGCCGGGCGCGAAACTCCGCGATGATCTTTTGGACTTCCTGCACCACCGGATCGGCCTTGATCTCGGCCCAGGCGGCGCGTAGGGCGCTGGCGAGGTACTGGCGGGCCTTGCCTCCGAACACCAGGGCACCCTTACGGGCCATCCGCCAGGCGTCGCGCATGGCGAGGCTGGCGTTGCGGGTGGCGAAGGTGGATTTCCGGGTGGTGGTCATGGTGTTGTTCCTGCGTGATTGCACGCGCTGCGTTCGTGATGTAAAAGCTATCACCAGTGACGCAGCATCGTCAATCAAAACGCATCAACAATGATGGAAAATATATCATGGTGACCGGCGACCAGATGCGAGCGGCCCGCGCCTATCTCCGATGGTCCGCGAAAGATTTGGCGGAAAAGTCTGGGGTGAGCCTTCCGACCATCCAACGCATGGAGTCAGCCAGTGGCGTACCGTCCGCCATGGCGCCCAACCTTGAAGCAGTCCGCGCCGCTCTGGAATCCGCCGGCATCGTGTTCATCCCGGCGGGGAGCTACCAGGGCGACGGGGGCCCTGGGGTGCGGCTGAGGGGGGCGGGCGAGTGACGGACAACAGCCTCATACCGATTTCCGATGCTCAGGCCGAAATGGCAACGGAGGCCCTGAAGGCCCTTCGCGGCGTTGGCTCGTTCCTTTCGGAGGCGCTGGGCAGTACCCCGGCTGATTTGGTCGCCTATCTTGGTGGCGATTGGCTGCGGGTTCGTCGGGCCGAGAACCTTGCCCGGATGATGGCGGAAGCAAAGGAACGGCTTGAGCAGCGTGGCGTTCATGACGCACCGCCTGCCCCCCTTTCCATCGCGCTCCCTCTGTTACAGGCTGCCGCCGATGAAGACCGCGACGAACTGCGCAGTCTCTGGGCTTCCTTGCTCGCCGCGGCCATGGACCCGGCCAGAACGCAGCATTTCCGCCAATCGTTCATAGAGACGGTGCGGAAAATGGATCCTCAGGACGGGCCTGCTCTGCAGCAGGTTGCGATGGCTCAAGGAAATAAGATGGACCGAGGGAAGCTGAGTGCTGTTCAGAAAAGTACAGGTCTATCGCTACATGAATTACTGCTTTCCTTTCAACATCTGTCCGAACTCAAAATTGTAGACGACAGGCCAACCGATTATTTGTTGACGATATATGGAATGGAGTTTTTGAAGGCGGTTCAAGATTAGCCGTTCGGCTCCGTCCGCCCCTCATCCGATGGGCCAACGTAGGATGACCAATGCCCGATATTCTCCAGGCACAGCCCGCCCAATCTGAAGCGCAGAAGGCTGCCGAAATGCTGGCCCGGGAGCAAAAGCTCCAGCCCTATTTGCTGGCCGCGCTCCAGCAGACCAACGGCCTCGGGATCATGGCGTTGAAGTCGGTCATCCTGCTCAATGGAGCGGCCGCGATCGCGCTTTTAGCCTTGGTCGGCCGCGTCTGGGGGGATCAGGCTGTCGCTATTCATTTGGTCGAGGCGACCCGGCAATTCGTCATCGGCACGTTTGCCGGCGGCATCGCATCAGCCCTCGGCTATTTTTACAGCCTGTGTTTCGATATCGCGCTTGGGCGCATCATCCCGCATGGGAAAGGTCGGACAGAAACGATGCTGTTCCGAATCGGATATGTGCTCATGGCGCTCATGATCATATGCGCGGTCTATGGGTTCATCAGCTTCGGCATTGGCGCTGCCGAGGCGTCTCACGCCTTGAGCGCACCGCGAGGACTGACCGCCGTCCAATCCGAGAGGCCGGGCATTCGCATGGAGACGATGGTGGCTTGGAAGTGGCACGACATAATCAATTACACGATCAGCGGGATCGGTGCGGCATCCGGAATCTGGGCCTATCTCGCCACTCGACGTGAACGACGCTTGCGCCAACCTGCCGTCCGCTGGCGCCGTGCCCGCTATGGTACGGATATACTGATTCAGGGAGAGATTGTCGCCGAACACGGTGCCGCCGATTTCCAGATCGTTGAAGTCAGGGCCCCCAAAGGAACCGTCTTGCACGAGCCAAAAATGGACTACAGCACAATGGGCGACGTGAACGGCATATCATCGGGCAAGTGCTATGGGAAACGGTGGTTTGGAAATCGGCCGGGTATCAGTCTTTTGATTACCGGAGTCGATATGGAAACCTCGTTTCGCATCGTCTCCACGGTAGCCGACAAAGCACGCGGCGGTGCGCGAAGCACCTTTACCGCTGAGGTATGACGGGGCCATCTCCATGCCCACCCTGGCCGACGACTTCGAGGACGACGGCGCCAGCTTTCGGGTCAGACGTGAGCGGCAGCTTGCCGCGCTCTATCCGGCCCAGACGGAGCGCATGCGCCGGGCAACGGAATATCGCGCCGCCGGCGCTGCGATGCGGGTCCGAGTGGCGATCTCCGCCGCCGAGGATAAACGCCCACCCATGCGCCTGCCGCTGGTTCTGCGCCTGAGCCTGTGGCTGGTAGCCGGCGCCGCCCTGGTGTTCGGGGCCATTGTGGCGGCTGTTCTCGGCATGGCGATCATCGACAACCTGCCGACATGGCTGTAACGCCTCAATCCGTCTCGTCGGGGATGCCGAGGCGTCCCAGGTGGATGTCCTCGCCCACCAGGGCCATGGCGATGCGCTCGCCCACGATTTCGGCCACCCGGTCGGCCTTCTCGAACGCGGCGGCGCCCAGGACCGATCGCGGCGGCTGGTGGATGGTGCCGGCTTCGAAATAGACCATGGCCGGATCGTCGGACCCGACATTGGATTTGCTGTCGCTGACCCGCCGGCCGATGGAATCGCGCATGGTGCCGTCGCGCAGGCCCGGGTCGTCCGCTGGATAGCCCTGCCGTTCCCGATCAGCTTGCGTTGATGGTGCCAGCGCGGCCCAGGCGGCGAACGGCCCCGCCGCGTCCTGGTAGTCGCCGATCTTGGCCTTGGCTGTCTTCTCGACCAGCTTGGCGGCGCGGTCCAAGGCCACATGCTGGGCTTCGTGCTGGGCAACGGCAATTTCGGCCAGATGAACGGCGAAATCGCCAAAGCTGGTGAAGGTTTTCACGCTCGATTCTCCTTGGATCGAGACGGGGGCACATGGCCCCCGCTCGTCTCATTTCCGCTCCCGCCAAGTCATCCGGCCCCAATCCCATTCGCCCCCATCCATCTGTCCGAAGATGATGCTGAAGGCCAGGACATCAGCCGGCGACAGGCTGAGCGCGACATCAAACGGGACACCGTTCTTGACCAGGTACAAGGCCCCGGTCAGCCCGGCGTCCATCACCCGTTTTTTACCGCGTCCGCGTCGATCTCGGCCGGCGCGAAGTGTTCGGCGATGCCCTTCGCAACGGCGGCAAGGCCGTCGTCGTCCAGCATCTGAATCATGGCCTCAAGCTGGCGGCGGGTGGTGGGGCGGCTGAACGCATCGCCATCGACGTTGACGACGTGGAAGGCCAGCGTCGCGTAGCCGAGAAAGGCTTCGTTCTTCGCATTATCACCCCCGATCACTTCGAACATGCGAAGGCGATCCAGGGCGTTCATGCGCTTGATGCCGATCATCCGGCCTTTGTCGTCGGTGACGGTGGCGGCCGTGTTCGCGGCGTTGACGATGGTGGCCGAAGGGGTTTCGGGGTTCAGGTTCAGCGTGGTCATACTTTGATCTCCGGGGCCGGGATTGGAACCCGCCGACAGGCCCGAGGCCGGCGGGGTATTGGATTCGGTGGTGGTGGTCATCAGCGGCCCACCGGAAGCTGTACAGGCGACAGAGCGGCGCGACCGTCATGCCAACCGGGGCCGGTCGGCGGCGAGGACGCGGCGTGCGCCTGGTGCCGGGTCACGATCTCGGCAACTTCGCGGCCGTCCATGTGATGGTGGGTGTGCACATGGATTTCGTGGGCGGCCGGAGGCGGCGGCATTGACCACCGCAGGCCGGGCATGCCGTCGGGCGTGGTGAAGGATTTCGCGGACGGTCCCGGATGGGCGGCCATCCATGCGGCGGCGGCGGGGGCGATAGCGGGGTGACCGGCGCCGGAGGACTTCAGGTAGGCGCTCAAGCCGCCATGGACGCCGTGGGCTTTCAGATACGTGTCCAAGCCGTGTTGTTCGCCCTTGTTGACCTTGGGCGCGTCGCCGATGGCGGCGGCGATTATTGCGAGGGGACCGAGGATCACGGAGAGGCGGCCAAGGCCGCTGGCCAGGACGCCGATGTTCGCCGCCGTGGTGCCGATCTCGGCGCCCGACAGAACGTCCATTGCGAGGGCCAGACCCTTGAAGGCTGTGGCGACGGCGAGGACCGTGCCACCGATGGCCATGGCCGCGCTCAGGCCGGCGAAACCGTCGATGAGCCATTCGAACCGGATGGGATGCCGCCGCGCCCACCGGGCGAGGTCCGACAGATCCGTGGTCAAATCCTGAATCCACGGAATGACGATCGGCAGCACCTGAAGGCCGATGACCGTCTCCAGCTTTTTCCATTGGGCGGCGGCAGCGGCGAATTGCGTCTCGGGATCGTGCGCGATGGTTTGCGCGTATGCCTTCCCATACGGCATCGCGGTTTTGATGTTATGCGCGTCCCGCAGGATCAGCGCGTGTTTGACGGCCATTTCACCCAGGAACGCGGCGCCCAACTGATTGCCGCGGGCGATCTGATTGATGATGGCAAGCACCTGGGATTCCGAGGCGTGCGGGTAGGCCTTCTTGATCGCCGGGACCAAGTATTTGCTCACCCAGGCGAACGGGTTTTCGGCGTAGAGGGAAGCGCCGCGCATCGGCGAAACGACCGTCCCTCTGGTCGTCGTCGGCAGGAATGAATTGGACTGCAACAGCCCGAGGTGTTCGAGCAGCGGCATCGATTTCTTGTTGATGAGCCCCTGCACCACCATCCGGTAGCCGGCGGCCAGCATCGGGCCGACGCCACGCGAGCCGCCGCCCCCGCCATGTTCACTGGCATATTCGAGCATGAAGCTGGGCAGGATGCGGTACTTGAATTCGTCCGACAGGCCGTAGCGGGCCTGACGGGAATATTGGAATACCTGCTGGAACATGGCCGGCGTCACCCGATTCTGGGTGGCCGCGATGACCTGGGACATCATCGATGCCTGTTTCGCGAACTCGGCGGGGGAGCGGGTGCCGCCGACGATGTCAATGGCCTTGGCAATCGCGAACGCCATATCCTCTGGGTGCTGGCGGATTGTCTTGTCGGTGGAGGCGGCCAGCACCGTGCCAAGCTTCAAGATGGTCGGCAGAAACTGGATAGCTTCCTTCATGCTGCCCGGATGGCTTTTGCCGCCCATGGTGTTGCGGAGGTCGATCAGCGCGGCCAAATTGCCGGTGGGTGTGCTGGTGATGATGTCCCGCGAGGTTTTCCAGGCCGCCGCCGTCGCCTCGGCGATCTGGCGATGCGTCAGCCCCAGCATGACCATCTTGTTGAGGACATGCGCGTATTCGCGGGCGGCGCCGAGGGTGTGCTTCAGAGCGTCCAGCCCCGCGTATCCGGCAGCGCCCAAGGCGATGGCTGCGCCTCCCATGATCTTGATGTCGCGGAGGGTGCTCTTGAGCTTCTTGGCCTCCGCGTCCGTCCTCACGAAATCCACAGCGAGGCCGCGAAGGGCGCCCGAAACCTTGTTTTTCAGCGCGATTTCGATGCCGATTTTATACGCGTCCATCATTCAGCCTCCCCGCTACGGAAGCCCGGCCACGGGGCGGCGATGATGCGAGGCTTCGCTTGGCTGGCGGCCATGACGACGGGGAACAGCGCTTCGGCTCGCCGGATGGTTTCCGGTGACGGACACGGCAGGATCATCGCTGCAGCGGCTTGCTGCATTTCCGGAGTCGGGCGGCCCTTCGCGGCATCGAGAATCGGCATCAGCGCGGCCAGCGTCTCGCGGGCGGCCACGCGGGAGAGGATGCCGTTCGCCATCAGGGCAGCGGCGTTGCGGTCCAGGGTCGCGGTGCCAATGCCCCGCCAATCGCGCCCTGAGGCATGCCACGGCGTCGAAACGGGGTTGGGGGGCACCAGCATACCAGCCGAAGCCTTCCCGCCCTCAGCGGGCTTATTTTCGCTGTTTGTGCATGATTTGCTCATGGTCTGTTTCTTCCCTTCAATCCGTGATCCGGCCGCCGGCCTTGATGTGGGCCATGCGGGCATCCGTAGGCAGCCGGTCGAAGGCGGCACGGCTCAGGGTGTTGCTGTTGGCCGGTGCGCCTCCGGTCGGGCTGGTGGTGGTCGCGGTGCTGGCCTTGGCGTTCGCCAACCGGGCCGACAATTCGGGATGTCGGCTCGCCAGCATTTCCAGGGCTTCATCCGGCATCGCGTATTCGCCAGGGTGCTTCCGGCTGAACAGCGGGCGGCCGTCCGCGTCATGGGCGATCAGTGCACCCCGCTCGATTCGAAATGCGCTCCCGAAGGCGGCGTTCACCATATCGGCCGGTAAGCCCAACCGGGCGGTTACCGGGGATTGCGCGATGGCGATCGCGGCCGGAACGGCGGCCTCGGCCTTGGCAAGTCGGGCGGTCAGGTTGGCGGCGTCGAAGGTGACTTCCTTGCCGGCATCGGTCGTGTAGATCGGCATGCCATCGCGGAGGATGGCGTGGCCGTTTTCGTCGAGTTTCAGTTTCATGCTTCGGTTTCCTCATGGTCGGGGGTGTCGATGTTGGGCAGGAAAATCGCCAAGCGGATCGGGCCGTCCTGGTCGGCCAGGGAGGCAAGGACGCGCTCGCGGAATGCGGCCTCGGTTTCGTCCGGGTTGCGGTGGAAGCGGTGTTGGCCGGCTTCGGCGATGGCAAGCGGGGTGTCCTCGCCGGCCGTGCGAACCGTGACGACCAGCGTTTGGGTGCCGTTACGGGACATGGCGCGCTCGATGCGGCGGGTGCGGGTGAACAGGTGCTTGAGGGTCATTCGTCGGTTTCCTTCTGCCCTTCCAAGACGGCAATGCGGGCCTCGATCTCGACCGTCTCGATGGCCTTGCGCTTGGCTTCCAGCAGGGCCGCGACGGTGGCTGCTTCATCGGGGGTCAGGTCACCGGCGGCGACGGACTGGACCAGGGCGCCGAGGGCGGCGACGACATCCGAAGCGGTGTCGAGGCGGGGAAGATCGAATGCGACCGGCCGGCCCTTCACCGGCGCGGCGATGCGGTCCAGCAACGCCCGTCCGGCGGCAGTGTCACCGCCAAGCGCGGCCTCGATCATCGCTTCGACAATCGCGGGGCTTTTGGCCTCGATCAGCGCCAGGGCGGCGGCAGTGACCTTGCGGCGTGCGCCTTTCGGCTTACCCGGATTGCCGGGCTGGAACCGGCGGCCGGTCGGCGTTTTTTTCGGGGGATTACGGGGCGCGTTGGTCATTGGCCGGCCCTCCCTGTGGGAGTGGTCACGGCCTGGACGGCCTCGGCCTTGTCGCGGACGATGGCAGCGATGCCGCCCGCCCGGTCCAGCACGTCGATGAAGTTCCGCTGTTCGGGAGATGCCCGGCCGGTGGCGGTCTTCACTTCGAGGCCGACGAACACCGCGATCCGCTGGCCCACCATGTCGTCGGTGACGGTCAGTGTCCGCCATCCGATCAGGTCCGGCGAACCGGGCGCTAGTCCCATCGTGACGGGGTTGCCGCGCACCACCAGCAGGCCCGGACCCGGGCGACCGATAATCTGGCCGGCGGCGCCGTGGCCCACCTGATTGCGGAACAACCGCACGCCGGGCAATCCACCGGCCGCAAGGTGGATGGTGCGGAGGATCGCGGTTTCGCTCATGCGGCAATCTCCTGTTTGCGCTTGCGGTTCCATTCGTTCATGCGGTGCGTTGCCCATCCGCGCCGGAAGCCCCGCGCTCTGGCGATTTGCCGCAGGCGCTTGATATCGCCGCCGGCCGCTTCCAACAGGGCGAACCAGTCCCGGCCACGGGCGCCGGCCAGATCAATGCCGCCGGTCCAATCGCCGCGGCGCAGTTCGACAAGCTGGCCGTCCCGGTGTTCGAGTTCACGGACCATCGGGGCGTATTGGTGGCCGCATTCGGGACACGCGGCGGTCGGCCGGTGGACGGCGTAGCAGGTCGGGCACTGCCGGACGGCTGGGCCGCTCTCGCTGGGCTTCCTGGTGCGCTTCGGGGCGGTCAGGGACCAGTTGCGCGGTTCGTCGGGCAGTCCATGGCGGCTGAGGTTGCCGGCGTGGTCGAGGATGATTGCGTGATCCTTCCCCGGCGCGGTTCGCAGGGCGCGTCCCACCTGTTGAAGGTGCAGCGCCAGGGATTGGGTCGGCCGAGCCAGGATGACGGCCTCGACGGCGGGTACGTCGAAACCTTCGCCGAACAAATCCACGTTGCACAGCACCCGGATATGGCCGGCGGCGAAATCGGCGATGATTGCGCGGCGCTGGTCTCGGGGCGTCTCGCCGTCCACATGGGCGGCGGCGATGCCGGCGGCGCGGATCGCTTCGGCGAGGTGTTCGGAATGGGCGACCGAGGCCGCGAAGGCGATGGCGCGGGCATCTGGGGCGATACGCTGATAATGGGCCACGATATCGCCGGTCAGGGCCGGCCGGTCCATCGCCTCGGCAACGGCGCTGTGGTCAAAATCGCCCATGCGGGTCTGAACCCCGGCCAGATCGGCAGTGCTGGGCGCGAAAGCGCGGTAGTCGGACAGGTAACCCCCGGCGATCAGGTCGGCGGTGGTCGGGCCGGCGATCAGGTGGCCGAACACGTCGCCCAGGCCGCGACCGTCGAGCCGTTCCGGCGTTGCGGTCAGGCCGACCACGAAGGCGGAGGGCCAAGCGGCGAGGATGCGGCGCCAGGTGCCGGCGACGGCGTGGTGCGCTTCGTCAACGAACAGCAGGTCCGGCGCGGGCATCGCGTCGAGGCGACGGGCGAGGGTCTGAACCGAGGCGACAACCACGCGGTCGGATGGCGTCGGGTGGCCGGCCGCCACGACCGCATGCGGAATACCATGCCGCGTGAAGGTGGCGCTGGTCTGCCGCACCAGTTCGTCCCGGTGGACGATAAACACCACCCGCCGGGCTTTGGCATGGGCGCCGGCCGCGACCGTTGCCGCGATGAAGGTTTTGCCGGCGCCGGTCGGCAGCACCAGCAGAACCCGGCGATGGTCGCGCATCGAGGCCCGCAGATCGGCGATGGCCGCCGTCTGGTAGGGGCGCGGAGTGAGGATTTCTGCGGGTTCTGACAGATGGTGACACTTGGCAGGAATATCACCGTATGTATGCGCGCCCGCGCGTGTACGGGGATAACCGGAGGAAGTGTCACCATCTGTCGAGACGAGGATTTCAGCCACCATAGCGGGGGTCCTCCGAATAATCGTGGCGGAGGATGCGGAACCCTTCGAACCCGCGAGTTCCAGTGCCCCGTTGGCGGGTTGATACCGCTCCGCGCGTCTCAAAGGTCTGTGAGAACCGCTTTTGCGATCCGGCGAACTCGCCCGCCGCTTCGGCCCACTTTTTCCAGGATGCGAACAGGTCGGCGCCTGATTCAAACCAGCCGCCATAGGACGCAAGGCATTCGCTCATCCAAATGGCGAAGGCGTCTTCCGCCTCAAGGTAACTGTCGGTCGCCTCGGTCACGGCCGGCGGCGGCGCGAGGCCGATGCGCTGCCATTCGAGGCACCCGGCGATCATCCATTTCAAGATGCCCGGCCATTCGGCTTTCAATTTCTCGGGCAACAGCGGGTCGCGCTCGCCGGCCGGGACCGTCACCGTGAAGGGAATCAGGTGAAGCCGGCGCCGCATGGCCTCGTCCACATTGCGGAGGCCCGGTTTGTGATTCCCCGCGATCAGCAGCTTGAATTGCGGGGTGAAGGTGAAAAAATCCTGGCGCATATACCGCGCCGTGATCGGGTCGCCGCCGGTCAGGGCCTTGATGCGCGACTCGGCCCAGCGTCGGCCTTCCTCGGTTTCCTGCGCCGTGACAAGACGGGCGCCGCGCAGGCTGGCGAGTTCGGTCGGGTGACGGTCGCCGGTGCTGGCGGTGAAGGTTTCAATCGGGGCGATGCTCGCGTAATCCCCAAGGACAGCGGCGATGGTGTTCAAGCAGACGCCCTTGCCGTTGCCGCCCGTGCCGTATGCGAAAAACATCGCATGGTCTCGGGTTGAGCCGGTCAGGCAATACCCCGCCACCCGCTGGATGAACGCCACCAATTCCGCGTCGCCGGCCATCGCCCGGTCCAGGAAGGCCAGCCAGGTCGGACACTCGCCGCCGGGCGCGACCGCAGTGATTTTGGTCAGGTGCTGGTCTGGGCGATGGCGGCGCATCTTGCCGTCCCGAAGGTCCACCACCCCGGCGGGGGTGTTCAGAAGCCATGGGTCGGCGTCCCACTGGTCGATAGTCGCGGCGTGCTGCCGGTCGGCGCGGGCGAGCCGCTCGACGGCGGCGACGGTGTTCGCCTTGGAAATCGCGGCGCCCTGGGTGGCTTTTTCCGCCAGGGCGGCAATGTCGCGGCAGACCCGGCGGGCCAGGTCGAAAACCTCAAGGGTTTGTTCATCCTGCCAATGGGTGCCGGTCCATTTGAGCCATCGGCCCCACGCGGCGACGAAGCGGTATGCGGCGCCATGACGGCGCGTAAACTCCGCCGCCAGGTCAATCTCGGTCAGGCCCGGCGGCAGGTCGTCGGGGGCGTCAACATCATAGATCGCGTCGGGCGGCGGCTCATCCCAAACCGGCGCGGCTTCGGCCTGGAAGACAGGCGCCGCATCTGCGAGGCGGTCGAGGGCTTCGACGGTGCCACCGGCGGCGAGCCAGTCGGAAACGTCCCCTTTCGGCGGCAGGCCCGGCAATTCGATGATCCGAACCGACCGGGCGATATCGGTCAGGGTCCGGGCGACGTGCTGCGCATGGGCGCGGCCGGGATCATCATTGTCGGGCAACACCGCCACGTCGGCGCCACTGAAATAGCGGCCGAAGGCAGGAAGCCATTTTCGACCCTTCCCGTTGTCGGCGCCGCCCGCGTTGCAGGTCGCTACCAGCCCCAGCCGTTCGAGGGCGAGAACGTCCTTTTCGCCTTCGACGATGTGAATGCGCTTGCCGGCCTCTTTAGCGGCGATCAGCGCCGGCAGGCGAAACGGGACGAGGTCAACACCATGGAGATTCCAGGCCCACCCGTTGCCGTCCGGGCGTCGCTGGCGGAAATCCTTCGGCGCGAACCTGACAACCTGAAACAGCAAGGTTCCATCGGCGGCCTGATAGTCGTAGGTGGCCACCTGCCGGCGCGGGGCCTGCGCCGCTTCGTCGGCGGCAAACCCGTTGTCTTGGAGCCAGCGCGCCGCCTCGCCATTCACAAGGCCGGTCTGTGCGCGGATCAGGTCGAGAACGCCGCCGCCTTCCTGCGTTTCGTGGTTGTACCACTGGCCGCGTTTCGGGCCGGCGATCTCGACCGACAGCGAACCATGCGAGCCAAAACGCAGTTCCGTTTTGCTCGACAAGGCGGCGTTCGGTTCGCCCAGCAGCTTGCGGGCGACGGGTTCGAGGATCGCGGGGAAATCCACCATCAGGCGGCCCCTGCGAGTCGGCGGACGCTCTCCATCGTCACGCGGGTCGCTTTGGGGGCAATCTTAATGGCCTTCAATTGGCCGGTCTTGATTAGCTTCCAACCTGTAGTCTCGCCAATTCCGAGCATCTGGCACGCAACGGGAACTGTCACCAAAAGCGTTTCGGGAGCGGATTTCATGGTGATGTCTCCATAAAAAAACCCCCGCCACGGGATGGCAGGGGTGTTTTCAAAAGCCAAAAAGGCGGCCCGGTGTGCGGGTCGCCTATGCAAAAGTGTCAGGATGATGACTGGGTGACGACTGGAGCGCGTCAGGTGGATTCAGAACGAAAAAGCGCCCGTCGGTTTCCCTCGGGCGCAGTTCGCAATGCTGATCTGTTATGTCTCTTAACCCGCACACATGTCAATGCCTTGGTGCGCATTGGCACGCGGTCATCCGGCAAAGAACGCCAGAAACGAAAAAGCGCCCAGAAGTTCCCCTCGGGCGCAGCTCTCAATGCTGTCCCTTTCTGCCACAACCCCTGTGCAGGGGTCAAGCGTTTTACCAACCGCCGTCAATCGCCACCATGCGCTACGGTACGCATCGGGATTACCGCCTCCCCTCCCCTCTGAACGCGACCGCAAAACACGGCCCAATCCTCCATCAGCCGGGCACGCTTCTCCATCAGATCGCCACGCCGATAGGCAGCCTCCACCCGGTCGGCGACCGTGTGCGCCAGGGCCATCTCCGCAACCTCCGACGGGTAGGCTGTGCGTTCGGCGCACCAATCGCGGAAAGTCGAGCGGAACCCGTGCGCCGTCAGGTCGTCGCGCTTCATTCGGCGGAGCGTCATAAGAAGGGCCATATTACTCAAATGTTTGCCAGATTTTGCTCCACTAAAAACGTAGCTTCCTTCCCGGATCGACATCATGCGCACCAGCACATCAACGGCTGCACCGGACAGGGGAATACGGTGTTCCCTCCCCGCCTTCATCCGTTCGCCTGGGATTATCCAAATGCGCCGGTCGATGTCGATTTCCGACCAGGTTGCGCCAATAACCTCCCCGGTCCTGGTGGCGGTCAAAATCTGGAACTCAAGCGCCCGTGCTGCGGTCCCATCCTGGCCGCGCAGATCGGCCATGAAGGCGCCCATGTCGTCATAGGGCAGCGCAGGATGGTGGACGATGCGCTGAACCTTGGCGCGCGCCGGCAACAGTTTGTCTAGGTGCCCTTTCCACCGCGCCGGATTCTCGCCGGCCCTGTATTGACGGGCTGTCGCCCAATCGAGAACGGCCTCGATCCGGCCGCGTAAACGAGATGCGGTTTCGGTCTTGGTCGTCCAGATCGGTTCCAGTGCCCGCAGGACAAGGGCGGTATCGATTTCTGCAACGGGCAAATCGCCAATCAGAGGGTAGACATACGTCTTCAGCGTGGACGGCCATTGCGCCGCGTGCTTGGCATTACGCCACCCGGCGGCATGTGCCGCGATATACGATTCGGCGCACTGGCGAAAGGTCAACGCCCGCGCCGATTCAAGCCGCTCTGCCTGTCGGGTGGCCTCCCGTTCCTGTAACGGGTCCACACCGCCAAGGCGCATCTTGCGTGCACTTGCGGCCCGCTCTCTTGCATCGGCCAGGGTGACAACGTTGACAGGCCCCAGCCCCATTTCCCTCCGACCACCGGCCACCCGGTAGCGAAATATCCACGACTTGGCGCCGGTCGGGCCAATGCGGAGATAGAGGCCCAGGCCGTCAGGATACATCCCCGGCTTCGTCTTCTTCGCCACCTCAACGGCGGTGAGTCGCTTCTCAGCCCGCGCCATGTCGCCTCTTCCGTGAAAGGAATGGAACAACGTCCCATCCTTTGTCCCATCCTTCTGAGGCGAATTGTAGCGATACATTACGAACTGATACAAACGAATTATGATGGAAAAGCAAGCTGTTCTTGGTTGAGTTTGAAGGACGGCGAAGGCATGCGAATTAGGCGGAAACGGACACCCCATCCGCCAATATCTTTAAATTTGTTATTGATAATTCTGCCGGCGCATCGGTTTTGAATTGAAGCAATCACCGGGTGGCGCGACGTACATTTGAATTCTTGATTTTTGGTTGATGCGCCGTT